>JAFGXF010000068.1 GCA_016936755.1 Anaerolineaceae bacterium
AGCACGGAATTTGGTCTTTTCATTGCCGTGGCCATCCTGCTGCATAACATCCCGGAGGGCATGGCCACCGCGTTGCCACTGTGCGAGGGCGGCATGGTCCGGCGGGATGCGTTGAGAATGTCCATTCTGTCTGGGCTGGTTGAGCCGCTGGGTGCACTGCTGGCGGCTGGTTTCCTGGAAGTGTTTGAAGGCTTGCTGCCGGGTGCGCTGGCTTTCGCCGGCGGGGTGATGGTCTTCATCACGCTGGATGAGCTCATCCCGGCTGCACGCGAGCATGGCCACCATCATACGACGGCCATGGGCATCATCCTGGGAGCCATGGCCGTGTTCATCCTCTCAGGTCTCTTCGGGGTGTAAATAAGTTCAGTTAAAAACAAATCCCGCGGTAAATAATCCTGCGGGATTTGTTATAGCAATGGGATTACTTGCGGGTGGTGGTCAGGTTGCTGATCGCCGCAATGCCGGCGTTGGCCTTAACCGAGGCAATGCCGTTTTCCATGGCGGATGTGGAGGAGTACATTTCACTCCTGCCGATCGGTTCTCCATTGGATGCCTTAAGGACAAAGAAGGGTTCATTCTTGACAGAAGTCTTGCGTTCGAAATTGCCGTCCTTGCCAGCGTTCTTCTTAACCGAGGCAATGCCGTTCAGTGCACCACTCTCGCTATCATAAGACTCACTGGTAAGGATCACGCGGCCATTGCCAGCTTTTAAGTTAAATGAAAACTTGCCATTCTTGCCTTGTTTCAGTTCGAACTTTGCAGCCATTTATTACCTCCTCAATTGGTTTTCTCGATATGATTTGATTTTTCGTTCTTGTTTGATTGTACATCAAAAATGAGTGAATATGACAATTTCCATTTCCTTTTAATCATTCTTTTCCGTAATTAATTTACCCACGCTGTTCACGGATCACCTTGATCTCCATGGGATCATAGGGCTTTCCATCCGGATGGAGCAGGTCGTGGAACCAGGGCGTGCCAGGCGGGGGTTCCTTTCCACCCTGCCGCCAGGAGTAGATGGTCTGGGTCTTGCCGCTTACCAGTCCCCAGATGAATGCACCCACTTTTTCCTTCTTGAAAAGTGGCAGGTGGGTGGTGATGAGGCTCTCCTGTGTGCGTGCACCAAACTCCGTGCAAATCAGCGGGCGCTCCCAGACCTTCAGTTCGGCAATGCGTTTCGTGATCACCTCCAGGTGGTAATAGTCATGAAAGGTGATCACGTCACTCAGGTTCGTGATTGTCAGGTTCAACTGGCTGCCCATGGTGGGGGTCAGGTACCACAGGCTGGCTGTCAGGGGCTGAGTGGGTGCGGCAGCACGCGCCCACTCAAACGCCTGCTTCAACAGTGGTACTGTCGGACTGGACTTGAGGAAATGCTCCCCCAGCAATTTCATGGTCTTCAAACCTTTGCCGCCGTCCAGCGCCAGACTCGGCAGGAACAGGTTGCCGGGTTCATTATACAGATCCCATAGGAAGATGCGTTCATCCTTGCCAAAGGTCGTCAAGATGTCGGTTACATAACTCTCCAGGCGACCCCATTGCTTGGAATCCTTGACCACTTTCATTCCCGGGGATTGAACCCAGCCGGAGTTATGGGTATAGGGTTTGGGTTCAGGCTGTTCCCCCGCCTTTGGATCGGAATTCCAACAATCGTCGAAAATCACCAGGCTGGTTAGAATTCCATTCTTTTTCGCTGTATCCAGGAAACGGTCGATGCGTTTCTTGAAGCCTTCGGGATCCTGCTGCCAGGCCAGGTCGTGCAGGAAAACACGCACCGCATTCAGCCCGGAATCTGCTGCCCAGCCTAATTCACGCTGGATGGTCTTCAGGTCAAATGTATCCGCCTGCCACATCTCCAGCTGGTTGATGGCCGTGGAGGGGATAAACGTACAACCCACCAGCCAGGGCAGTTTCTGATACCAGGAATTGATCTGTTCGATCGACCAGATATTGTCAGTCATCTTTTCAACCTCGCAACGCTTGATGTTTAACTGTTCAGCCAATTATGACGGATTATTCAAGATATCGCAATGGTGGTCAAATGGATAAATATGATCTTATCGAACCGATTTAACTCGAGATCGTAAAGAAAGTGAAAAACAGGCTGATCTCAGTCAGACTGGAATCGAACTTTCTGGTTGGAAAAAGGGAAAAGAACGGAAAGATGAGTGTGTTGCCGATTCAATCAATGAAGGTGATGAACACTAATGCTCAAAGGTGCGCGGGTATTTCTGAATCGTGCAGTTGATCTTCACTTTTAGATCGACAAACATACTGTGTATCCCTGCACGGATATGGAATAAATGAAAATATATCCAAAAAGGGACCGGTAGCTAAGCAGTCTGTGTGGAGGGAATCGCATGGATCTCCCCGGGAGTTAAGCTGTGAAAAAGGTAATCAAAAAGCTCATCTGGCAATCTAGGTGAGCTTTTTGTTCGGTTACAGTAAAGCTTATTTCTTCTTGCTGTTGCCGGTGAACAGGCTGACGATATTGCCGGCGCCACCGAGTAAACCAGCGATACCAGCCAACTCTTTCATGAAGGGGAATTCGACGCCGAAGAAGTTCAGACCGGCCAGGATGAAGAAAATTGCGGTGACAGCGTTGGTTGCTTTAGGCATTGCGTTCATTTTAGATCTCCTTTTGTGATGATTTCAAAAGTATATAACACTTTGTTTTGATAAAGGATATGCTTCTTTATTTATATGTTTTTTCGACCCACATGGGTGGCGCTGTTTCTCAAGATGATGAAAATGCCCGACCTCATTCCCAACGAAAGAGTTTGACCGAAGCCAGGATTCCGACCACCAGCATTGTTCCCAGAATGGCGACACTGATGAGGTGCTGTTCCCAGGATTCGCCGATCCACAGACCGCGCAGCAGGTTAACCACATAGGTCAACGGCAGGAAAGTGGATATTTTCTTGATGGTTTCCGGTAAAAGTTCCCGAGGAAATCCGGCACCAGACAGGAACAGCATCGGGTAGAGCAGGACCATGCCAACGACCTGGGCAGTCCGGGCAGTGGGTACCAGACTGGCTAAAATGAAACCGATCGCGTAGAAGCTCAAGCAGCTCAATACAAACCCGGCTGCTATGCTGAGCGCGTTTCCTTCAAAATGCACATGGTAGACAAACTTCCCGGCCAGGACCAAAAATAACATACCAAGACTGGTCATGATGAACATAACGATGACCTGAGCCGCCAGAATGGCTAACGGGCTGACAGGAGTGGTGCGCAAACGCCGTAAAACCCCATTTTCTCGATTGGAAGCCAATGTAATGGTTAACCCCATCAAACCAGTAGTGGCAATGATCATGGCAGTGTAAGCGGGAATGGAAATATCGACCGTACCATAACCATTGAACATTGAAGTGGGGCTGTTGCCGTAGATACTGCCAAATAGAAAGAGCATCATCAGCGGGAAGGCCAGCGTGAAAAAAGCGCCAACCGGCTCGCGCAGGAATAATTTGGCTTCCATCCAGGTCATTTTCAATAAACTTTTCATCCCATACCTCACTCTCTCATCGCCCGACCGGTCATCTTCAGGAAGACGTCTTCCAGATTGGGTTCCTCGGTGCGCAGGTCGCGGAATCGCGTGTTGGTGGTTGTCAATAGCCGGACCACTTCACCGACCAGCTCGGCCTGGTGATGGTCATTACCGCTCACGATCACCCTTTCGCCTTCGATCTCCACAAGACCCAGCCGGGCGAGGGCTTTCTCGAAATCGGCTGGCATGGAAGACTCCAGGTTGAAAGCCACGCGTTCCTTGCCGCCCAGCTTGCGTATCAGAGCTGCAGGCTCATCCAGTGCCACGAGGCGGCCATGATCGATAATAGCCACCCGGTCACACAGGCGCTCGGCTTCTTCCATGAAATGGGTGGTCATCAAAATGGTCTTTCCTTTTGAGCGCACATCCTTTACCAGGTCCCAGATCGCATGCCGTGCTTGCGGGTCCAGGCCGGTGGTGAGTTCGTCCAGAAAGACGAGCTTTGGGTCTGGCAGAATTGCCAGGGCGATGAACAAACGCTGTTTTTGGCCACCGGACAACTTGGCAAATGGTGTATTCCGTTTATCTTCCAAACCAAGTTGTGACAATAGTCCTTCCCAATTCACTGCATGGGTATAGAAGGAACTGTACAGGTCGAGTGCCTCCCACACCTTCATACGGTCCGGCAGGTTGGATTGCTGCAGTTGGATCCCGGTATTACTGCGCAGGATCGTGTCATCTTTCTGCGGATCAACGCCCAGCACGCAAAGGGACCCGCCATCCGGCTGACGCAGGCCTTCCAGGCATTCGATGGTGGTGGTCTTGCCGGCGCCATTTGGGCCGACCATGCCGAAGATCTCACCTTCCTGCACTTCGAATGAGATATCATCCACTGCCACGGTTTTGCCATAGACTTTGCGTAAATGATTAACTTGAATGATCGACTTCATGCCTGCCTTACTTTCTTTTCAATATTTTCTCGAGTGCTGCCACATGCTGGTTGAACACTTGGCGTCCGGCGGGTGTGACAGCCACATATGTGCGCGGCTTGCGTTCCACGAAGGTCTTGGTGACCGCAATATAACCGGCCTCTTCCAGCTTGCGCAGGTGGGCACCCAGGTTGCCGTCGGTGACTTCCAGAAGCTTGCGCAGGGTGGTGAAGTCCATTTCCTCGTCTGATGCCAGGGTCACCAGCGCAGCCATGATACGCAGGCGGATGGGTTGGTGGATGGTCTCATTCAGCTCTGACATGGTTCACCACCTTGAGCGGATGTATAAACCCAACACGATCATCCCTCCGCCACCCAGGATGGCCATGATGATGTAGAAGAAATCCGGCAACAGAAAATATGCGGCCAGTGCCAGCGCTGTGAATGCCAATCCCCAACTGGCTGACATCAGGGACAGGAGTAAACCCATTGCAATCCAACCGGTCATCACGAACAGGATGATGATCATGGCCAGTTGTTTAGGCTCGGGCGGCCAGATGACCGCAATCGCTGCTGCACAGAAGACCCACAACAGCAACCAGAACAGGCCAATGCGTTTCCCCAGCAGCGGTGATACAGAAGTGCTGCGCACCCCGCGATTCATCCGGATGCCGATGATGGCCGACAGGACTGCGCCCAGGATGTCCAGCCCTGCCCAGATTTTCCCGACAACTGCATCGGCCAGGAACTGGGAGCTGGCAAATCCGATCAACCAGATGGTGCCCCATACGATGAGGAACAAGTAGGCACCGCTCGTGGAAACTGCCCGGCGGGTTTTCTTAACCATGCTCTGGATGACATCCAGGGCTTGTTCGGCCTCAGAAGGTGATATGTTCATTGCAGCTCTCCTTTAACTAAAGAGTACTCTGTATTATAGAGGATTCTACAACTAATATTTCGATTTGTCAAGCCCTTTTCAGAAAGTAAACCGGGATTACCGGGTAAAATTACATTATCACCCGGTTGTGAGAGGATCATTATGGAAAAGATTCTGGTTGAATTACACCAGGCCATTATCGATGGCGCGCGGGAAATTACCACGGCAAAGGTCCAGGCGGCACTGGATACTGACATTGAAGCGGGAATTATATTAAATAAAGGCATGGTATCTGCCATGACGGAGGTTGGGCGCCTGTTTGAGGTGGGTGAGTATTTTGTACCCGAGATGTTGATCTCGGCGCGGGCCATGCAGGCTGGATTGAATGTATTACGACCGGCACTGGTCCAGGCTGAGGTCAAGGCGGCTGGCAAGGTTGTGATCGGGACAGTCAAAGGGGACCTGCATGATATCGGCAAGAACCTGGTGAGTATGATGCTCGAAGGTGCCTCCTTTGAGATCATTGATCTGGGCACGGATGTACCTTCCGAAATATTCGTGGCCGCTGTCCAGGAGCACCGACCCCAGCTGGTCGGTCTGTCAGCCATGTTATCCACCACCATGCCTTACATGGCTTCCACCATCGAAGCGCTTAAAACTGCCGGGCTGCGCGAGCAGGTCAGGGTAATGGTGGGTGGGGCGCCAGTGACGGCTGCGTATGCGCGCGAGATAGGTGCGGATGGCAGTGCCCCGGATGCCAGCCAGGCGGTAAAGCTGGCAATCTCTCTGATGGGGAAAGACACTTAACGCTCATTCCTTTTCTCTGTAGTGGTTATAATCTGCCCTTCGCATTGCCACTCAATTTTGACCCAAAGGGCTCATCATGAACGATCCAACGCTCATCAAGACCGCCCTGGAACACCTGAATACCATCGGTAAAGGATATACTTGATCAGGTCGACCTTGTTAAGTTGGTAATGACCGTCCGGGCGGCACGAGGGATGATCGACCAGTTGGGAGATTGATCGGGATGGTTGAAAAAACCTGTTGATGAATTCCATCAGGCCATTTCCATCCTGGGGATCATTTCGTCCGGCAGGTCAGATACTCCTGGCCCCCCAGGTCGAAGCCAAAGGACAAGTTTAGGGCATCCTGCGGACAAACCGTGATGCAGGTCTGGCACAGAATGCATTCAGTCGAAAGCACCCGCTTTCCTTCATTTATGTAGGCTGGGATATCTATATCCATCGGGCAGGACCTGGCACAGGCGCCACAGGCTGTGCACAGGCCTTTTTCCCCTCCGATCTTGAGCAATGAGAAGCGCGAGGTGAGTTTCAATGGTATGCACACCGGGCAGGCATATTTACAGAAGGCGCGGTTATCCTTGAGAGCGTAGGCCAGGATGATCCCGGTCAGGTAATACAGCAGATTGCCAGCGATGAACCAGATTACTGCTGTGGGCCCGGCTGCGCCATCCCGGAAGCCAACTACATATACCATAATGATCACCAGGATCAGGCTGAGGCCGAAGTGGACGTTGCGGATCTTGCCCAGTTCCTTTGGCGGCTGCCGGCCGGAGGAGCGGGTGAAGG
>JAFGXF010000069.1 GCA_016936755.1 Anaerolineaceae bacterium
AATCAAAGTTATCCTGAAGTGCCACATAGTTTTTAATGGCACCCAGGTAATTTCCCAGATGCTGGCGTCCTGTTGGGCGGGCGCCTGAAAAAACACGGCCTTTTATTGTCATAATCTTACTTTCCTGATGCTCTTCGATTTTGTTGATGACCTGAAATTATATCATTCGGTCCTTCTTGATTTCCGGCTTATTTTTAATTTAATGAATAAGAATGGAGCCAATGCAGTTAACCACAAACCGATCAAGCCATACCGAATGAACCGCAGTGAGTACCCAAGCAGATCCGTGGATTCTGGGAAAAGGAATTTTAAACCATACCGAATGGCAAGCATTCCAGCTACACCCACCACATATCGCAAAACCAACTGAAATGCATTGCCCCTGGTCTGAAATCCACCCGAGCGCATTATCCAGACATAACCGGTCAACATACCAAACAGGCTTCCATTAATCGTAAGGATTCCTTCCAGGCTGAACGGGGCGATATCTGTGACCAGCCAGCCAGGCGGGATTTGCCAGCCGGTATTGGCGTTCCGGATGGCTGCAGCAACCAGAATGGGTATCAGACATGTGATCAGGCTGAAGAGAAAGATGACCCATGGCGATTGGCGCTTCGCCCAGTTGACGAGCGGGGTTTCGAGTTTCAAATAAAGTACCAGGAATAGGGTGCTGATTAACAATCCAGTGAGCACGTCACTGAGAAAATGAACACCCAGATATATCCGTGAAAGGGCGATCATGATGATCATGATGATGGATAAGACCCACAGCCAGGTCTTTCGGAACGAGACAGCCATGGTTGCCCATATTGCGGTCGCTTTTTGAGTATGCCCGGATGGCAGGCCAAAGGAGGTTTCCAATGCACGTGGTTCGACTTGTGGGAACGACCAATAGGGACGGTCCAGACGGCAAGCCATCTTGGTGATGTCCACGATCGAGGAACTTAACATCAGGACCACGCCCACACGCATGCCAATTGTGGTGTCAAAGCACCAATACAGGATGGGCATAACCAGCATAAAAAACTCCTCTGTTGCACAGAAGCTGAAAAAATCCATGAAAGGTGAAAGCCAGGTGCCCAACCCTTGAATCGCATAAGTGACCAGAATTTCAATCGCGTGGATGGCTTCCATTGTTAAACACCTCCGATTTGATGTACTCTTCGTTATTATAGTGCAGTCATATTCTTTTTTCGATTGGCTGTCTTTCATCGTGGAAGGATGGAGACGGGGCATGAAAGACAAACTGGCATGAATATTGTATGAAAGACTGCGTAAGCATGCCGATGATGTGCCTGTTCGATACCAGATGCCGGTATGCTATAATCTCATTTATCGACCATTTGTTCGAAGGAGTATTGCGTCGTGGCATCCAAAACCAGCCGGGCAACCAAAAAGACCAAGAAACCCATCACCAGCAAAAGATCGACCCGCACGCCTTCATCTCGGAAAAGCAGGGCACAACGCACACATGGTTTGCTCGGGCAACCATTGACTGCCTTACGCGAGATGCCCCAGGATCGCAAACTCGATTTGACCGGGCTTGTCCTGGTCACCTTTGGTGCAATTAGCACACTGGCGCTGATTTCCTACCCGCTTGGCTGGTTTGCCTTATGGTGGGTGAACCTGTTGGGCAATTTGGTGGGGTGGGGTGTCTATCCACTGGCGCTGGGATCAGTGATCCTGGGTATATGGGTGTTGTTGCGCAATAAAACTTTCGTTCCACAATTATCCACACAGCGTGTGATCGGTGGCGCTTTATTGTCCTTCAATCTGCTGGCATGGTTCCACCTTTTTGCAGGTGGCACTCGTGAAATCATTCCAGGCGGTGATGGTGGGGGATTCATCGGTTTTTGGGTATTGGACTCTTTATTGTCGATGTTTGGAGATGCGGGAGCGATCATTGTCATGCTGGTCTGGTTCCTGCTGGGTTTGATACTTGCTCTGAGTATATCCATCAACCAGATGGCCAACTGGCTGGGTTCTGGTATCGGCGCGATTGGTAACAACCTGCCTCATCCGGATAGGCGGGCGGGGTTGCCGGCTATCAAGCAAGCGGAAGATGATGGTTTCACAAGGCTGGCTGACATCCATGATACCTTGGTCTCCCCTGATGAAATTGAGAATACATATCTGCATCCTCAAAAACCACGTGCAGCGTATACTGCTTCTTCAGCCCCGTTAATTTCAGTCCCTCAAAGTGACAGCATACGTCGCAGTTGGGTGCTTCCAAAGATGGAAGCCATTCTGGAAGGGGGCATACAGGCCCGTGACAGCAATGAACTCAATCAACAACGTGCGCGTATCATCGAGGAGACACTGGCCTCATTTGGAGTGCCGGCGCATGTGGTATCAATCCAGAATGGGCCGGCCATTACGCAGTTTGGAGTTGAACCGGATTATGTGGAAACCCGGTATGGCAAGACCCGCGTAAGGGTCAACAAAATCGAATCGCTTGCAGATGACCTGGCACTCGCATTATCTTCCACCAGAATCCGTATTGAAGCACCGGTACCTGGACATTCATATGTGGGCATTGAAGTTCCGAATACCGAACGCGGTCGCGTGGCGCTGCGGGATGTGATGGAAAGTGATGCTTTCAAACGGATAAAATCCTCATTGCGTATCGCGTTGGGCAAGGATGTTGCTGGCCGTCCGGTGGCAGCTGACATGGCGGTTTTACCGCATTTGTTGATCGCCGGCACAACCGGCTCGGGCAAATCGGTATGTGTCAATTCAATCATTTCCTGTTTGTTGATGTCGCATACTCCTGACGATTTACGCTTTGTTTTGGTTGACCCAAAACGCGTGGAACTCTCAGGATACAATGGCATGCCACACCTCTTGGCACCGGTTATTGTTGATGCGAATCAGGTCGTGTCAGTTTTGCAATGGATGATGCGTGAAATGGATTCACGGCTTGATCTATTTGCCCAATCTGCTGTTCGGAATATTGAAGATTATAACAAGCAGTGTACATTAACTGGTTCAAAACCACTCCCGCGGTTGGTGATCATTATTGATGAATTGGCTGACCTGATCATGATGGCACCCGAGGAAACTGAAGGCGCCATTGCACGAATCGCTCAGATGGCGCGTGCCACCGGCATGCATATGATTCTCGCCACCCAGCGGCCTTCAGTGAATGTTGTCACCGGCCGCATCAAAGCCAACCTTCCGGCGCGAATTTCTTTCAATGTCTTTTCAAACGCAGACAGTCGGGTTATTCTCGATCAGAGCGGTGCTGAAAAACTGCTTGGAAAAGGCGATATGCTTTTCCAGGCATCGGATGCACCTGCACCGCTGCGTTTGCAGGGGGCGTACATTTCAGATGAAGAGATCAGTCGTCTGGTGACATTCTGGCTTGATCAATCCGCGCGTATCGGCCAGGCCGATGAACCGCAGGCACATACAGACGGTTTCAAAACGGATGCTTTGTTGAAACAAAGTCCTCTTTGGAAAGAACCGGCTGGGAGGTTAAGCAGTGACAGTTTATATGATGATGCGGTGGATCTTGTCCGTCGGGAAGGACGCGCATCCACCTCGATGCTCCAACGGCGTATGCGGATTGGTTATTCACGGGCGGCTCGACTGATTGACGCCATGGAGGAAGCGGGTGTGATCGGAGTGGCGCGTGATCGCACCAAGGTTCGCGAGGTGTTGGATTACGGTCCGGCTGCCCCACCAGTTGGCGAAGAGTGAACCCGAAAACCAGGCAATAATGGCTGATTGTAACAAGCGTCTGGTGTGGCTGATTTTTGCCGTTCTCCTGATTATCGTATTGATTCTATTTTATAAAAACCATCTGGTCTGGCTTCCAGAAAGATCAGGCGAGCAAACCGTATTCCCAACAAATACAGTGACACTGACAGTAAATCCTGCGCAAGCCCACAGTTGGCCCGGGCCGATTGGAACGCCGGTCACGCCTGTCCCCGCACCGCTAACGGGAATCAACACCCATGATGAGGTGGAGTCGATTATCCTGCTGGGACAAGACCAGGACTTCCCATTTTCGGGCAGGTCTAATGCCATATTCCTGATCCTATATAACCGACGTACCTCCATGGCCAGCATTATCTCGATACCACCCGATTTATTTGTCTATATTCCAGGCTATGCCATGCAGCGTATCAACAGTGCTTACGCTGTGGGTGGTATTGATTTGGTAAAAGACACATTGGAATACAACCTGGGGATTAATCCAGATCATTTCCTGGTGGTGCAATACTCAGATTTTCCAAGAATGATCGATGCTGTGGGAGGAATTGATGTGGTTGTCATCGATGACTTGACCGATCCTTGCCAGTTGGCTCCCGGCAGCACGCATATGAATGGGACTCAGGCCTTCTGCTATGCAAGATATCGTCGCGGTGAAGATGATATGGACCGCATCCAGCGCCAGTTGCAGCTGATGAGAGCGTTCTTCCTGCGTATGATGGTTGACGGCCGGATCGCCAGTTTGCCGGTGTTATATGCTGAATTTCAGGAAACGGTGCCGAGTGACCTGACTTTAAACGACCTGCTGATGGATATTCACCTTGGCACCATGCTGGCTGATCCTCAGCGGATAGGATATTTCCAGATCAGTTGGGACGAGGTCACACAGTGGCTGATGCCCGGCCGTGCGAAAACGATCGTTCTATTACCCAAACAGACCTCTATTTTGGAATTGATCCAGGCAGCGGTGGAATTCGTCATGTCTCCCGCACCATTTTCAGACCTATCCATCACCTTGCAGGCTCAATTAACTCAAACCCAGCTTGTTACTCTAACACCCACACCCAGTCCGCAGATCGCCACACCGACACCAGGAATGGAGGATACCCCATTTGCGGTTACCCCCACAGAAACGCCGACACCGACACCTACCGGTGAGGGATTTCCTTATCCGTAATCTTTTAATTATTTCGTTTGGATTGCGACATCATCCGGGAAAATCGATATTATGGAAATGATGCCAGATCAAGACTTGATAAAATTACATTAACCTTGCAGTTTCATAACACAGTGTTTGTGTCACAGGATTCTGGTTATAATTGGAGAAGCGCGGTAAAGATATGACAAAACAATGACCAAAAGGTGCATTGGTTCTATTATTATATTAATCGTCCTGCTGACGGTCTGTACAGGAGTATGCCTGAGGCCCGGTTCAGTATACGCGTCTGAGGAAGACGCAGGCGTGGGGCCAAATCGTAAAACAACCATAAAAGTTTCCTATACTACTTATGAGTGGTGGCTGTCATCCTGGAGTGACAACCAGGTAGCCTGCCAGGTCTATGTCGAGCACGAAGGCTTGCCTGATCCGGGAGAGGTTTATTATTATTGTGGTGAATCGATCTATAATGCCTGGCAGGCCACGCAACCCTGCTCCTTTAGCAACCTGGCGGAACAGCATAGCTGCCCGGGTTATTATCTGTATCTTAACCGCACCACTCCTGGCGAACGCGAGATCGAGGTGAAACTTGCCGTACCGACCGCCTGGTTGACGTTGACCGGTTGTGAGCCCAGTTACTCTGAAAATCGGTGCGCCACGCTCCCCAAACTGTTGATCACTGGTGAGGAGCCTCTTCCCAATGAGATGATCATCAGCGTCCAGGGATTGTTGAACGGCGAGGCGTTCAGTTGCAGGGGTGGTGCATGCGAGCTGCCACTGCCGCCAACCGGTACCAATGGCGTTCCCCTCGAGTTCTGGGTGGATTCCAGTTATGGTGATTCAAGTGAAAATTACACCGCTCAAATTCGTGTGATACCATGGGGTGATTTTATGGACCCGGAAGGTGATTTCGGCGATCAACCCACCTGGTATGTGGATGTGATCAGTTCGCAATGGCGCGGCTCACCACTTGCAAGCTGCTCGCAAGTATGGATGTCATTTCCGGATATGGGTGGCCCGGCTGATTGGTTATTAACCCCAAAAACGATTGACGAATTGCAGACAACGATCTCTTATTATTATCTGGCCGGGTCATTGATCGAACGTGGTCTGGTGGACGTGAACACCTGTTTGGATGGAGGGACCGTCGGCTATGGCGTTGCCAGCCAGTGCGGGCTTGAGGCGGCCATGCCCCAGGTGCTGGCTTGGCAGAATCAATTCGATGTGGAGATTCTGCGAGTGGCCTCAGAGACCGGCGTCCCGGCGCAATTGATGAAGAACATATTCGGCCGTGAAAGCCAATTTTGGCCCGGGATCTTTAAAACGCTGGAAGAAGCCGGATTGGGGCAGATGACCGAGGGCGGCGCAGACACCGTTTTGTTGTGGAACCCCGAGTTCTTCAGCCAATTCTGTCCCCTGGTATATAAGTCTGATGTTTGTCAGGTGGGTTTTGGTAATTTGACCGAAACCCAGCAGAACACACTGCGCGGGGCATTGGTTCAGAAAGTGAATGCTGCCTGTCCGGATTGCCCGACTGGCATTGACCTGACACAAGCGAATTTCAGTATCAGCATTTTTGCGCGCGCCATGCTTGCCAACTGTGAACAGGTGGGGCAGATTCTGTACAACCATACCGGCACTCTCCCGGGGCAGATTACCAGTTATGAGGACCTGTGGAAATTCACCTTGACCAACTACAACGCCGGTTCAGGTTGCCTGGCGGATGCGATCACTACCGCCATATCGGTAGGGGATCCAGTGGATTGGGAGCATGTGAAATATTACCTGGCACCAGCTTGCCAGGGCGCTATTGACTATGTCAGCGATATCAGCGCTGGCATTCAAGTTGCAACAGACCCCTTGCAGTTAATGATCACACCTGGCGTGAGTACCGCAACACCCACTGTCACACCACAACCTTAGACTGCAAGGATTCAGCACTTGAAAAAAATCCCACTGGTTATTTCAGCTATTATGGTAGTTGCAGGATTTTTCCTGTGTATACCAATTGCGAATGTGCAGGGTATGCCGTTGGCGCAATCTGGATCTCCAACAGAGATGGACCAGGTCATCTGGGAAGCCATCCAGCAGGAGATCGCTTCCAGGCCAGAGGCATTCCTTTTTAATTTTTACGACTGGCAGCTCTCACAGGTGACCTATTCCGCCGAGCAGACGCGGGCAGTCGCCTGGCTGGATCCGCTCGATCCCGAAACGGGATCACCGCTGGCCACCGAACCGATGGTGGCAATTGCAGCGCTTATGGATGGAAAGCCGGCCAACGATCGCAATAGTTGGACAATCATTTTTCAGGACGACGACGCATGGAGCAGCATGTCTGCTGAGCTCAAGGAGCTGTTGCCGCAGGAACTCACATTCCAGGTCGCTGCTACAGAGCCAAAAGCGCCAAACGCACCTCAGGCGGCACTGGGCGGTTACAAACTGCCCTGGTCGGCTGATGCAGACCCCATCGCGTTGATCTGGAGTGCAGAACATACATCTTGTCCACCGGGTGATTGTATATATGCGTTTGATTTTGCAGATGGGACCATGTTCCCATTGCTGGCAGCCAAGGGGGGTACTGTTGTTGCTGCAATTGATCATTATCCTAATGGTGACTCTAATAGTGATCATACAAATTTACTAGTTCTCGAGGATAAATCAACAAGTCCCACGTCTTACCAGCTTTATTATCACCTGGCGCAGAACAGTATTCCAGCAGCGCTCCATACGAACGGCGCGGCTGTTTCACAGGGCCAGTTCATCGGGTTGGTGGATGACACCGGCTACAGCAGCGGACACCACCTGCACTTTATGGTGCACACCAATCCTTATAAATTTTGGGGAAAATCGGTCGATATCACCTTCCAGGATGTATCCATAAACTGGGACCCGGTGACACAGGGTGGTCGCCCGCGAACACTGGCGGGAACGGCGATCCTGGGTGGTCAGTGGCAAAAAGAGTACAAATCAGGGAATGTTGGCGCAAATCCGCCGGTGGGTGGCTTGACCCTTCCGACAGACATGCTCACATTTGGTTCTCAGAAACTGGCAACTTCCGGTTGGGGCGGCGACAATATCGGTGTGACCCGCATGCAACTGATCGCGTATTTTAATGGCGCCTGGCACGAGGTCGGTGAAGCTCAAACCGCCAACCCTTTCAATTACAACCTCGATGTCTGCGATGCCGGGATTCCAGCGGGACCATTCGATCTGGCGGTAAAAGTGTGGGATTACGAAGGCAACCAATCGCGCACCCCGCAAGGTATTCGACACCTGGTGAACGCAGTTGATTGTCCCGAACCAACACAGGCGATATGTCAACCAGATAGCGGACAAGTGGCGCTTTACTCAGGAATTAATTTCAGCGGAACCTGCCGTTTGCTTGGGGGCAGCACCCATGATACGAGTCAACTTGCGCCTTTCTCCTCCAACGATGCTGCCTCGGTCATTATGGGTGGCTCCGTTCAACTACGTTTATATGATGGCACATTGGCAGAACCCGGCAGGAAAGAAACGTTGTCAAATTCCGACCGCAATCTGGCAGACAATCCAATCGGTAATGATCGATTGTCTTCTGCGTATGTGCTCAATCGCGCAGTATCCCCCGAAGTGTTTTTGGATGGATCGAGTCCTCATGGACCGGGTATTGATCCGCCGCGTGCCATTGATTCCATTACCTTGGCCTGGCAGGCAGAGGGTGCAACCAAGTACCAGGCCAGTATCTTTTCGGGCATTGTTTCATGTGATAGTACCGGGCCATTGCTGACGCGCGACCCTTTGTGGTCTGTGTCTCCAACCTGGTCGATCGGAACATTGCCGGCCGGTAACTATACCTGGTGTGTCCGGGGTCGTATATACTCCGGTTCCACTGAATATCGATCTGAGTGGGCAAGGAGGGCGTTTACGGTTTCTGCAGCAGCACTTCCGGGAACGTATACCCGTAACCTGCCCTTCACCTATGACGTGGAATCCGGTATTGGTGATTGGACATCCAGCGGCTTGTGGCGGCGGATTCCCGACCCTATAAACACCAACAATGACCTTTGGGCTTGCAACAACACAGACAATGATTATGGCGACTCGACCTATGGCGGTGGAGATCTCACGTCACCCCCCATTCAGATACCCGCACAGGGTGCCACGCTGCGGTTTAAATACCGTTATGAGACCGAGAGCAACCAGATATTCTGGGATCAGCGCTGGGTGCAGATATCGCAAAATAATGGCAGGTTTCAAAACCTTGTGCAACTCAGCGATGATGCCATGCACACCTGGCGTACCAGCCCGGCCATTGACCTGAGTGCCTATGCCGGGTCCACCGTGCGGATCCGTTTCCATTTTTCGATCGCAGACAAATATTACAATGGCGGTCTGGAAGGCTGGCTGGTGGATGATGTCAGTGTCACTGCGACAGCACCGGAAAACTGCGGTGAACCGCTGAATAACACCATTGCCACAGCACAGGCTGTCGGATATGGTGAAGAACTTACGGGAACGATCTGTCCGGCCGGGGATGTCGATTACTATAAATTCACTGTGGAAAAGGATGAGCGGTTGATTGCGCAGGTAAAAGCCATGCGATTGGTGCCCGCCTCGCTGCTCGATACGCATCTCACACTGTTGGATCAAAATGCGTATGGCAACAGCCCGCTGTTCTCGAATGATGATATGCAAACGGGGCTGATGACCGATTCGCAGATCTATTTCGCAGCCCCTGGAGATGGAACATATTACCTCAAGGTGAAAGCAGGTGATCATCCCGGCAGTGGCGGCAGCGGCTACTCATACACCATCTCATTGATCGAGCAGCCAAACATCACCGACACCGTCCCGCCCAACCTGGCAATCCAATACCCCTCGGGGAAAGATGGTATTCCTTCCGGGGTTGCCATGTTCTCTGCCCTTGCAGACGATGCGGGCAGCGGGATCAGCCATGTTGATTTCTGGTGGCATTCACCGAATTGGGATACTGACAAATGGCTTTTAATGTCCAGTGACTCTTATGGTGCAGATGGCTGGCAGGCGATATTTGATGGAACGGCATATCATGAAGGGCAGAAGATTGCCTTGGTTGTAATGGCAACCGATTGGGCTGGAAACACGCGCGTGGTGAGCAATTGGAATGTTCCGATCGATGACACTCCCCCGGCAACGAAATTGAATCCTTTGCCAGGAAACATCAATGGCAATGGGATATACCTCTCATGGACCGCGACGGACTCGACCAGCCGCCTTGGTGATTTTGATATCCAATACCAGATGGATGGCGGGGATTGGTTAACCGGACCGACAGGCATTCCCGGTAACCAGCGGGGAGCCTGGTTCCTGGGTGAGATCGGTCATCAGTATGCCTTCAGGATGCGTGGAGCAGACAGAGCCGGTAACCAGGAAAGTTACCCCCCCGGAGCAGAAACCGCCACGCATACCAACGGAAATTGCACACTGGATCAATATGAACTGAACGATGGTGATGACCTGTACTTGAATGCAACGGAATTGGTGTTGGGAACCTACCAGGAGAACCACAATTTTTGTGAATTGGATGATATCGACTGGGTGAAATTCAACGCACTCGCCGGTCAGACATATCTGATCACCATCTGGCCGGATGCTGCCAGCCCATTGGGTAGTGCCGTTGACCTTTACCAATCCGATGAAAGCAATTTGTTAATTCATTATGATGCGCCTGGTTTCATGAGCCCGGTGATGATGAAATGGCAGGCACCAGCCGACGATCTGTACTTCCTGCGCATCTCCCCATTGCTGGCCGGGATCATGGGTGATAATACCGCTTATGACATTCGAGTGGGCGCGGGATCCTGGTTTACATTGCCGTTGGTTTTCAGTCCTTAAAGACTGATAGCTCAATGGGTATTAATCACAGAACAAGGGCAGCTCACCGAGATGGATGATCTTGTTCCACTCGGCGTTGTCACCCTCTGTGCAAATGGCGGCTTCTGCCACCACTTCAGCGCCGGCCGCGGCCATCAACTTGCGCATGCCCTCCAGGGTTGACCCGGTGCTGATCACATCATCCACGATCACAACCCGTTTTCCCTTCACAACCTGGCCATCCTTTTCATCCATGATCAAGGTCTGGGGTGCGCCTGTGGTGATGGAAAGGGTTTCCACCCGTTGCGCGGCCCCCATATATACTTTGTAGCTTTTCCGGAGAATGACGTAGGGTTTTCCGGCATGGACAGCCATGGAGTGGACCAGCGGGATACTCTTACTCTCTGCCGTTACCAGCAGGTCGAACTCGACCGCACTCAGTTTTTCAATCAAGGCTTTTGCGCAGGCTTCAACCAGCTCGGTATCTCCAAGTATGTTTAATATGGCGATTTTCAGCCCCGGCTTTACTTCGAAAAGGCGCAATTCCCGTTGTACACCCGCCAGGGTGATCGGAAAGGTCTCTGGATTGGGACTCATGGTTTTATCTCCGTGATACATGATTTCTTGATCACCCCTATTATAGGAACAACCGCGGGAAGACGCAATACATCCGCGGTTGTTTGGTTTTGCGTAATTAGCAAGAGCCGGGGACGCCGACCCCGGCTCTGGCTTAAGGAGGAGAAGAAGAGAAATCGCGCCTGATATTTATATAGCACATTGTGTGAAAAAATGCTGGACGGTTACCCTACGCATAACCTACGATTACTAGTACGTTTTTGGCTCAAAAATCACAATAAATTCACACCTGAACTATAATATTACAATGTTATTAATGGGAGTTGGGTGACATGAAGTTAAAACGGGGCGATATATTACACGAGCGTTACCTGATCGAATCACTGCTCGGGAAGGGTGGTATGGGGGCGGTATACCTGGCCAGGGACCAGAACCTGGATCAGATGGTGGCTGTCAAGGTAAACCGTGATCCATCTGACCAGGCATCCCAACAATTCCTTAAGGAAGCGCAATTACTGGCGGTATTGCATCATACCAATCTTCCCCGGGTCATTGATTACTTTGTGGCAGAAA
>JAFGXF010000070.1 GCA_016936755.1 Anaerolineaceae bacterium
GGCGGGGGCGCGCCCAGAAAAGAATTTCCGAAAAGTACATCAGAATGTAACCAGCAGAGAGGACAGCCAATAACCTCTTGAGAATGAGAATGGATTTCAAGCGGGATTGGCCTCGAGCCAGGCATGGACTTGTTCTGCAAGTGCAGCGATGGCTTTCTCGTCCCCTTTGGGCGCATCCGGCCATTCATCCACTTTGGCTCCCCAGTATTCGCGCGGTGCGCCCGGGTAGCGGCCGATGACGTGAATATGCACGTGCGGTACCCCATCTCCGATGTAAAAGGCATACACATGTTCGACACCTAGTACCCTTTTCAAGGCCTGTGCTGCCCGGCAAACCTGCAGGCCGGCCTCGCGGGCTTCGGCTTCGGTCAGATCACCCAGCTCGGCCACATGGCGTTTGGTTTCCACGAACAGGTGCCCCAGGTAGTGTTGGGTTTCTTCGTCTAAAAGGTGAGCATGTGTGATGGCGATCAGGTCATTTTCAAAGATGATCCCACCTGGCAATGAGATCTTGCCGCTGTGTTTTTGACAGACGATGCAATCCTTTTTTTCACTCATTTCTGTATCTCCAATAGGTTGCCATCTATTATATGACAACGGCACCTGTGGTTGGACAGGTGCCGGTAACGGGAATTTGCGATTGGGCTTCGATCAGGGTTTCTTGATCAGCGGCAGGTAGTTATACAGCAAACCTTCCAGCCATGACCAGAATCCACCAGTCAAGCCATGGCCGGATCCGGATTGGGAGCCAGCATCCGGTTGGCCGATACTGCCCATGACCAGGTAATTGCCACCGCTGGAGCTACCGCCGCCGCCATCGATGGTGTACCAGGAGACTTCATAGCCGTTGGCCGCCCACACAGCCGAGAAAGCCAGACTGGTGATGAGGAGCGCCACGGCCAGCATGGCTGCCAGGCGAAAGAGCAGGGGAGGTGATGGGATATTTTTCATTCATCCCTCCTATGGGCAGACGTAACTGGGTACAACATTGCCGGTGCCTCCAACGCTATCCACAATTGGCATTAATGGCCAGCCAAAACCGGTGTAAGTCTCGTCATGCACCCACTGGCAGCTGATATCCGGCAGGCCGGGAGAGACATTGCCGCCCCACAGCAGGCTTGAGCCGACATAGACGAAGGCTTGTGGCACTACAGGACCAACTGCCGTGGCCTGGATGGTGTTGCACATGGTCGGTTCGACAAGACAGGTGTAGATTTCAGAGTTGTTGACATACAGCATATTGAGCGTGGCGGGATCTGTGTAATACTTGTGCACGATGCCCAGAAAAGCCTCTTCGCCGACACTGTTGATGGTGCTGTTTTCGAAGGTGATCGTCCCACCGTCATTGATGATGCCTGTGCCACCGACTGGAATCGGTCCGGGGATCCATTGGAATGGTTCGACCTCGATGGTGTCGCGGAAGAACTTGACCCGCCCATCGCTCCAAATTTGCACGCCGACATAGCCTGGATGCGCGGCATCTCCGGGTACATCCGCGCGGATGTGGGTGCGCGTGATCTCCTGTTCAAGCGGAATCAGATCGTTGATGAAAATCCCCGTGCTGGTTGCACCCCCTTGTGCGATGACCTGGCTGTCGCGGATGGTCATGGGTGTGTCTTCTTCGTAGATCCCGGTGTTGGAAAATGAGCTGTCGTATACTGATATTTTGGTATTGGCCAGCTCAAGCCCGGCGTCGTCGATCAGGTACAAGCCATACGCACCGTCGTCGCCGTTGAACACATCCACAGTTGATTCGAATATCTGGTTGCTTGTGGCTGAACTGCTCCAGATACCGTACGACTCACCCGTGTCATTGCCATCGATCCACAACCGGCTGTTGCGGATCAGTGTTCCCGAATCATTGGTCTCGATACCCTTTGCCGACTTGAAACCAGCGCCCTTCGCCGTGACCTCGATCTGGCTGTCCAGCATGGTGAAATGGGAATCATCGAAAAGCGTTACACCGGAATTGATTGGGCATGAATTAATGAAGAGGTTCGAGTCGCTGACGACCAGGGTGCTGTTGTCAACATCCAGACCGCGGCAAGAACTACCACCGCCTGTCACATGGGTTGTGACATTGTCAAGATCAATGGACGCGTATATTCCCCGCAACCCGTTTGTGACCATCATACCGTTATGGGCTTCCAAGGTGACATGGATCAAAATGGTCTGGGCGGAATTGCTGTAGAATGCCGTTGCGTAGTTGTCTGCACCGGGACCACCATCACTGTAAAGGGTCAGGGAACGCAACTCGGCATCACTGCTGCCGACCACGGTTCCCTGGGTGGGCACACTGAAGCCGGTCGATTTGATCAGGGTGGTCGTCTCGCCGGAGCCCTCGATATCCACCCAGGGCTGCATGGTCACGGAGGCGGCTCCGATGTCGTAAACCCCCGGCTCGATCTTGACCAGCCAGCGGTTGCTGCTGCTGGGTACTGATATCGTGCCGAGTGCAGCCAGAAGCGCAACACCATTCTGTGCTGGAGTGCCAACCGGCTTGACCACCACCGTGCGGTTGTAGATGGTATCCGCATAGTCTGCGTGGTCTGCATCGTTTGAATGGTTTGCGTCATCCGCGTGAGCTGCATCACCTGCATCGCGTGCGTATTGTGAGTAGGGGGTCGGGTTGAGTTTCTGACGTGGACTGAGGATGTTATAACTGCCTGTACTTACCCCGGGCCGCACGCTGATTTCCAGGTAGCGTTCGTATCCGGGATAGGCCCCCGATCCGAAATCGAGATCGATCATGAACAGCCCGTCGTTGACATCATGATCATCCTCAGAGAGCGTGCTGCCGATTTGAGTGCCAGCTGACAGGTCATCGAACAGCTTGAACTGAAAATCATATGCTCCATCTGCCGGGCTGCCGCCATCCAGCAGGCGGCCCTGGTAGGTGAAGGCATAACCCATGTCAGTCGGGTCAACCCCGGGCGACATGAGCGGTTCGAATGTCAGCTTCTCGGCCGCGCCGGGACTGATGTTGACTGCCAGCAGCGCAATGGCTGCGATCAACAATACTCTAAATACTCTGTTGGTGAACATAATCCTCCTTTTAGGTGTCTGGTTTTACTTATTTCCCACAATAGTGCATAACCGGCATACCGCACACCGGTTGTATCCGAGTACGGTGCTTCAAAGGAGGCTGTATTGTTCTTATACAATAGCACGAAATCCTTCAGTGTACAAGTGCTGTTGAAAATGGATAAACTCACCCTGGATAACCGGGCAGCATGGATGCCTGGTGGGTGGCTTTAAGAATGGGGGAGGCCTTAAGATCTATATCAGGAAATTTCTTGCCGCCTGGAAAACGAGCAGGCATAAAACATGCATTAATATATTTCAATATCAAACCGTTAATCCATTACGGACATAAACATTCAATCTGATTGTATAATACAGTCAGCTTAAACGGTCCAACGGTACGTGAAAAATGGGAACTGCTAGGATGGAAGAAAACCCGGTAATTACCAAAGCATTGGAACTGATCGAGGCGCAACAATTCCAACAGGCGGCTTATCATTTATCAAGTTTCCTTAAGATGGATCCGTCCAGCCCCGATTCCATCCCTGCCTGGTTGCTGATGGCCAGGGTGGTGGATACGACTGACAAGAAGGTCGACTGCCTGCAGCGTGTCCTCAGCATCGATCCGGGTAATGAGACTGCACTCGAAGCCCTGAAACATGTGACGGTAGATCCGCCGGTCGTACCAGGCATAACAGCGATGAGGGTGGAATCTGACATCGCAGAGGATGCTGCTCCGGCCGAGAGTGTGAAACCCTTTATCGATATGGATGATCGTATCTCGTCTGTGATTGGATCAACCGAACCAGTACTATTGCATGATGAGATGCCAGCGCCAACCGTAAATGAAACACCATCTGAAATGAGACTGGCCCCCGATCAAACCCTAGAGAAGGTTGCCGCACTAACACCTGACAACATGATGGAGGATGCCTCGATTCCAATTGCGGTCGATATACCGCCTGAAATCAATAAAGCACTCGCTCAAATCAAATCCATTCAGGATTTTTTTGAGGGAACAGAAACCATAACCGAAAAGTTCCAGGGCACAGCCGGACCTGATTACCAGAGAATTCGCGCAATAATCGCTGAGCAGGTTTCTGCAGGTTACATGTTGCAGAATGAAGAGTATACACCCCAAAAACTTTTCGGCAAACCGGAGGTCACATTCACTTTTGCCAAACCCAGGGCGCTCTTCAAGAATTTTTGCCATGATTACCCCTATGTGTGCACCCGATACAATTCGCAGGAGAGCTATTTGGAATTCAATCTGGAGAGTGTGGTTGGTAAACACCTGGCATGTATTTACCGCTCCCTTGAAAAACGTACAGCCGGGCTTGAGCTATTACGCTGCCTTACCCCGGACCGCAGGCAGATTAAATCCCAGGCTGTTGTCCGTGAGGCGGATGATGAACACCTGGTCGTTGACCTGTATTGGGGAAAACGAGTGATGAAGATTGGCGAGATCCTACGCGATCGAAAAGGGCTGACTGAACGTGTAAATGATGCCAATGGGACGCCTCTCCTGCATCTGGTTGAGCACAGTGGTACGGATCCCAAACGGGTGACCTATACCATTCAGACAGAAACCAACCTGCTGCGATACCAGATTCAGACTTTTGATTATTCCACCCGCGAGATGCTGTTAAGAGTGGGTAATCCCATTCGATTGCCGGAGGAAGTGGAGGCTGTCATCTTAATGACCGGCTTGCTGGCGGTTGATTATATGCTCTGATCGCCCATCCGGTAGATCTGGGATTGTACACTGTGATGATCAAATAAAAACGGGGCTGCCTGCTTTTTTTTAGAGGCAGCCCTTTGATTATTATGAGCGTATATTTCAATCGAAATGACCGCTCAAAGCCTATTTGGGATTCAGATTGAGCCTTTTACTCCCATGCATAATCTGTCGAAAAAGTAAAGTGGATATTTGTGACAGCCTCTTTATACTTAGGTCTACAAAGGATTAATTACAGGCTTCGAATTCCGGCAGGTGCTTGTCGAGCGAAGCACTTTGCAAATTCTGGTAGACGCGCAGCAGGTCTGTGTGGGTCGTGAGTGAAATCAGCTCATCATACAAAGCTGCGTCGGCGATCTCAGCTGTCACACCCGCCTGGCAGGCACTTTCCAGGCTGATGAAAGTGGGGATTGTGGCCAGGCCGGGGTTGGCCGGCACGTCCAGACCGTATTTCTGCGCCTGGCGCACCAGGGTGTTGATATGCGTCTGTTCCGACAGTGCGATCTGGCTGAAGGGGATGACGCTGCCGAATTGCGCCATGACGGCGTTGTAAAGGTTGAGCGCGCTGTATTCTTCCAGTATCGCTGACTGAAGGCCGGCAGCTTCAGAGGCTGTGAGCGGAGTGAGGCCCAGCCCGGCTCCCATGCCAGTACCCATGCCCTGACCGGTTACACCCGTACCCTGTGAGCTTCCGCTGCCGGGGCCGCCGCGTCCGGCCAGTGTATCGGCTGAGACTGTTGTAGTGGGGATGAGAGCTGCCAGGATGACAGCGACGAGAGTCAATGTCAGGAAGGTGGTGATCTTTGATTTCATTTTGTTATCTCCTTGTTTCAAGTTATTCGCCCAGTATAGGCTGGGTGTATGAAGAACCTGTGAAGGAGATGTGGAGATCATATATAAACCCTAAGGGTCTTTTAGCAGGCTCTTTAGGGTTTGGGATTTTTCAATGCCTCAATGTGGATCTGCACCGCCTTGTCCATGAACTCCGCCAGGCGGGGGTCGATCTTGTCGAAGTTGGTCTTGAAGCGCGGGTCCAGGCTGTAGTGATCAGCCAGAACCACCAACTGCTCGGGGGAGGGTGTCCAGAAATGATTCATATGCAGTTGCCAGCGTTCGATTCCCGCCTGTGCTGCGGTGGAGCCCGGCTCGGCCGGGATGGCTTCCACCAGCGCCAGGTAGAGGGCATTCCCCTCTTCGAAAATGCGCTTTATATCATTGGCCGTATAAGATTTCCATTTTTTATTGGAAGCCTTGACTGTTTCAGGATCGTACAACCGCATGGCTTCCTTCTCCATCCCCGCCTGTTCCTGCTCAGAGAAAGCGGCGAACAATTGTCTGTCATTCATTTCTTTTATTCCTTTTAATAGTATGATCGTGTTTTCCAGGATTACGATCAAGTGGCCTAATCATACCGGATCTCATTCGTGTTTAATCTTATCCTTTGAAAGAGTATTCATAGGATACTCGTACGAGGCGGCAAATGATATTGGGGCGCATGATATTAATTGATTTTTCCATTTATCCAGCTGCTTGAAAACAGGAATGGGCTTTTGATCCGCTTGTCCATCAGATAAAAAACTGATAAGCTTAAGTCAGTTCTCTTATTGCTGGATTACAGATAGGAGTGATATGCGCAGGAAATCCCTTATCATAGGTATCTTTGGTTTGTTGCTTCTGGCAGGCTGCGCTGTCCAGGGTGAGTTGATCACAATTGAACCTCAATCTGATCAGCAAACGGAACCTCAAGTCGCAATTCAATCACTCCCAATCCATCGCGTGGTCTATCCCAAGCCGGATGGTCCCTGGATCTGGACGGAAGGGGAAGAGCCGCGCAGGTTGGCATCGAGTAACAACACCGAAAATGTGCGCATCTCGGATGACGGTCAGGCAGTCGCTTACCAGGCTGAGGGTGGTCTGTATGCCATTCTCCTCGATGAAGATGGGCCAAATTTACTGGTCGATCGGGTTTACCTGGATAGCCTTACTCCCCCTGGTGATGGTTTTGTCACTATCAACACCTTCGATTTTGGGGCTCGCAGCCATTTTGTTTATTTCGATACACGGATTCCCGGCAGAAAGCAAAATGATCTTTATCGGGTCGCGGCGGGGGGCGGAACTCCCGAGCGTATCTTTGCGCCGGGTGATGGCGGAAATCTCACATTTTCTCCAGATGGTCAGTGGATGACAATTTACCAAACATTGGATATTGTTCTTTCACACCAGGATGGGATGGACGCGCACACGGTATTTACCTTCCCCGACGATGTATTCATGGCTTCGCAGGGACCTCAGATCGTCTGGGCGCAGGATTCCTCGGGTTTTTCGGTCATCGCACGAGAGAGCGAATCGGAAATGTCGCAACGGATGACCGTCTGGTTTGTCCCAATTCATGGAAATCCCATTGAGCGTATGCATTTTTATGGCTATCCGGCTACATACCTGTCACCGGATGGCAGCAGTGTGGTTTATTTTCACGATCATGATGGCACCTCCGACATACATTTCGTGGATTCTCAGGGTGTGGATACCCTGTATGCGTCGCTGGGCCAGCACGCATACTTCATGGAATGGTCACCCGATTCGCGACACTTCATCATCAACTACGTCCAGGAAGGATCGAGCCCTTCAGCCTGGAGCAACATACCCTACCTGTGTGAGCCAGGCGCGGATCCGATCCGGCTGACCGACACGCCCACAGCTTATCCCTCGTATTGGGTGGACGCGCAGCGTGTCCTGTTCTATGGTGATGGGTTGCGTTTGCAGGTGTTGGGCAAGCCCAGCATGTTGATCGATGAGGGTTTGCTGATCAACGATTTTGACTTCACGCTGATAACATCCGAGTGATCAGTGACAAACAACGAAGTGCCAATTATCAATGATACACAGGAGATACATGTTCCTGCATACCGTTATAAACAAGCCCGATAATCATCTTTCCTATAAGGTTGCCAACCGGGGTAATATGGAGAAGAATGCCAAGATATAGATCGCGATTGCCTGTTCGGGTGGTGGCGGATTATCCTCCCTGTATCAACACGCATTACAAGCAGACGACTGCTGCTTGTGCAAACCCGGAGGAGGTCTCCAAGGAATTGGTAGTGGCCATGTCATCGACCACCTGCTCCAGACGCACCATGTCTGAACCAGTCATCAGCAAACAGGAACTCGAATAAACCTTTCCTAGAGGCGATCAATATGGAATTGACCAATCCCACCCTGATTGCTCCCTGCGGGATCAACTGCCGCCTGTGCTTGGCTTATGGCAGATCAAAGAACGCCGGCCCCGGCTGCCGGGGCAATTGCTGTATAATTAACACTAACTAATAATAATTGATAT
This sequence comes from Anaerolineaceae bacterium, assembly GCA_016936755.1. GTDB lineage: Bacteria > Chloroflexota > Anaerolineae > Anaerolineales > Anaerolineaceae > JAFGXF01. The sequence goes on from JAFGXF010000070.1 coordinate 8,100, forward strand.
AAGGAGATTAGATATGCCCGAATTCGGATCCCCCTTTTCAGGAATGGCCAAGGACAGGAAGCTAACACATGCCGAGCTGGTGCGTGCCATCCGCTTCATGGTCTCAGCGGAATACGAAGCCATCCAGCTCTATATGCAGCTGGCCGAGTCGACCGATAACGAGTTGGCCATCGATGTGCTCAAAGACATTGCCGACGAGGAACGCGTGCATGCCGGTGAGTTCCTGAAGCTGCTCTACGAACTGGCTCCGGATGAGGAGAAGTTCTATGCTGAGGGTATGGAAGAGGTCGAGGAAGATATTAAGAAGGGGAAATAAAGACAACGACGACCAAATGCAAGATTACCGTTCAGGAGTGTACCTTATAACTAAGACCTGTTCGGCCAGTAAATTGAAAAGGGGCGTACGAAAACGCTCAGCCCCTGAGAGGCTGTCCACGAAGGCCATGTGTTCCTGAACGACCCCTGAGCGGCATCTGCCGTGAGGATGCGATGACATCGCATGTTGTATGGATACCACCCGACCGGTGGTCTTAAAGATCAAGAAGATTGAAGTCTGAACTTTAAAGAATCGCTCCTTATTTAATATAAAACAACCCACATGAGTGGGTTGTTGATTTAATCGGTTGAGCTGCCAAGTCGGATATCAGGCTTTACCCTGGATGAAGGCTTCGGTCTTTTCGCGTGCGATCTCATCCTTGAACTGTTTGGGCGGGGTCTTCATGAAATAGGATGAGGGCGCAACCAGCGGTCCGCCGATGCCGCGGTCGAGAGCCAGCTTGATGCAGCGCACCGCATCGATGATCACACCGGCCGAGTTGGGCGAATCCCACACTTCCAGCTTGGCTTCCAGGTTCAACGGGACGTCGCCGAACGTGGTGCCCTCCATGCGCAGGTAGCACCACTTTCGATCACTCAACCATGGAACATAGTCACTCGGTCCAACATGAATATCCTTTGGATCCAGTTCATAGGGCAGCATGCTGGTCACCGCGCCAGTCTTGGAGATCTTCTTGGATTCGAGCCGTTCGCGTTCGAGCATGTTCATGAAATCGGTGTTGCCGCCGAAATTCAACTGGTAGGTGTGATCCAACCGTACACCACGATCGACGAAAAGAGAGGTCAAGACACGATGCAGGATGGTGGCACCAACCTGGCTTTTAATGTCATCCCCGATGATGGGCAGGTTGAGCTCCTTGAACCGCTGGGGCCAGTAACCCGAGCTGGCAATAAAGACCGGGATGGCATTCACCATGCCGCAACCTGCTTCCAGAATCTGCTCGACGTACCACTTGGTGGCCATCTCGGAACCGACAGGCAGGTAGTTGATGACCACGTCAGTCTTTGTATCCTTCAGTATCTTGATGATATCAGCCGTCGGTCCGGGTGCCTTTTTCAGGATCTGGGACAGGTACTTGCCCAATCCGTCATGCGTCATGCCACGCGACACTGGCACATTCAGTTTGGGAACCTGCATGAACTTGTAAGTGTTGTTGGGGAACGCGTAGATGGCTTCTGAAAGATCGAGACCAACCTTGGTGTCGACCACATCGAAGGCCGCCGTGAACTCGATATCGCGGATGTGGTAACCGCCCAGGTTGACATGCATCAACCCTGGGACTGAGGCGTCATCCTTTGCATCCTTGTAATAATGGACCCCCTGAACCAGCGATGAGGCACAGTTGCCCACACCGATGATTGCCACGCGCACTTTGTGATCTTTTTCCATAAATACCTGCCTGATTTGATGTATGTGAAAAACCAGGCAGCCTATACCGCCGGATTTTTTCTGAGAGCAATTGTACCAAAAGAAAACAGAAGACCCGCTGCCAGGCTGAATACGGCCAAAATCAGGAACAGGTTGGCCGGGCCGGTCGTGTCAAAGATCCATCCGGTGAAGGCAGCGCTTGCCAGGCTGGAGAGGTTCAGTATGGCCAGTAATAAGCCTTGGCTGGTGGCCTTGATCTCGTCCGGTGCCAGCTCATTGACGTAGGCCACGCTGCCGATCCAGAAAAGGCCGAATGTAATGCTGTTCAGCAGGTTGATCAGGGGAGCCCATTGCGGAGTGGGCATGATCCCATAACAGAACATGCGCAGCATGTAAGCGAACATGCCAACCACGATCAGCTTGCGTGGTGAAAAGCGTTTTAATAGGCGGGCACCCAGATACATGCTGGGTATCTCAGCCAGGCCGCCAATTGCCATCGTCAGCCCGATCAACCCCTCGCTGGCTTTCAATTCCTTGAGGTATACACCCAAAAAGGTGTGCATGCCGTTGGCTGATACCCACGCCAGCATGGCGCTGAGGACGAACACCAGCCAGCGCGGCTGGCGCAGCATCTTCCATAGATTCTCAAACAGATGCGGGCTGTTGACCAGGGCCACCTTGCGGATGGGATACCAGGCCAGGCTGATCAGCAGCATCAACATGCAGATGGTGAAAATTGGAAAGAGGAAATCCAGGCCCAATCGCTCCAGCAGGACGCCCCCCACCAGCGTCAGCGCCACATAACCGGCTGAACCCCACAGGCGGATGCTGCCGTATCTTTCGCGCTGATCGCCCAGCAGCAGGAGTGTGTTGCTATCCAGCATGGGGGACAGGGTGCTGAAGAACAAACTGAAGACGGCAGTCATGATCGCCAGGATTACGAAATGGCTGGCCAGGGCAATACCCCAGACAGCCAGGATCGATCCAACAACAGCGGCACCCAGCAGCAGGCGCGTTTTTCCGAAACGGTCATTCAACAGGCCCCAGAGTGGTGCACTCAACATGCCGACCAGTGGCGAGATGGAGGTCAGGATACCAATCTCAAGTCCACTCAATCCGGTGCTGCGCAGGTAAATATAGATGAAAGGCAGATAGATCGCAAATCCGGCGTAATAAACGAAATACACGAACTTGGCTACTGGCAGGGTATTCCTGCCTGCTGGAGGTGAAGTGTTCACAGTGCTGTCAGCGTTTTTCCCAGCCATCCAACAAGCTGGTGTAGATGATTTTTTGGATATAAGGCTCCAGCTCACCGCGGTTGAGGGGTTTATCCGGATTGCAGCCCTTCTGGAGGGATACATGATAGGCGAACATCTGCAGTGGAATCCAGGCAAGTACTGGGCCGAACATTTCACTGTGATCAGCCACCGGGATGTAATCGATATCCAGTTCTTCCCAGCCGGCCTGGAGTTTTTCCGCGCCAACCACAAATAATCGCCCGCCCATACCCTGGATAAATTTTGCCACCATGCGGTTGCGCTCATCAATGGGTGCATCGGCAGTGATTAAAAAGACCGGATCCTCTGGTTGGATGGAGAGCGAGAAGAGATGGGCATATTCCTCCAGGTTGGCGGCTTCACTGCGGCTCTGGCTGATCTCCTTCATTTTTGCGGCTCCCAGCTGGGCAGTCGCCCAGTTGGGGCCGGATCCCAGAAAGGTATAGATCGGGGCGTTCTTTAATTGCTGCGCCAGAGAGCCCATCCTGGTTTCAAGTGTGAGTGCACGCGCCACCGATTGGGGCAGGCTCATCAACTCTTGTTGCAGCAGGAAATAAGATTCTACAGGCAGCGATTTGGATGCCTGGGACCAGTGCAAAGTCAGGTTGTAGAGGGCAGCCAGGGCAATGGTGGTGGTTACGGTCGGGAAGGAGTTGGACGGTGTCGAGCGGGTCTGGATGACATCATCCACCTCGTCGCAGATCGGGCTGGGCGAAAGGTTGGTGAGTGCGAGGGTCTTGGCTCCAGCTTGCCGTGCCAGACGGACGGCATCCAGTACCTTGACAGTGTTTCCGGATGATGTGATGGCAATCACCAGGCTGTTGGCATCCAGCAGCCCATGACGGTAAAGCGAGAATTCGGCCGCTTCAACTGCTTCAGCCTTCACACCTGCCCAGTTTTCCAATGCATAAACGGCTGCCTGGCCGAGCATGAAGGGGTCGCCACAACCGATCAGCAGCACCTGCTTGATTTGCCCGGCATACTGTGCTGCCAGGGTCTGGATCTGGCTGTCTGTTTCTGCCAGTGTCCGCTGGATGGAGCGCGGTTGTTCCAGCATTTCGTTATAAAAGTGGTATTCCTTTTCCATGATCACTCCGTGGGTTGGGGTTGAGCGTCAGCCTTCCAGGCTGCGAACGATATCCACGTATTCGCGCACCCGGCTCTCCAGGATGTTCCCACCCCACTGGTCCTCAAAACAGGTGCCGACAAAGGCGCCGTCCGCTTCAGTCAGCCGGCGGGCAGCGTTCTCATGATTGGTATGCCCTCCCAGAATCACCGGCAGACCCGGTACGGCACTCTTGACTTCACGGACGAGTTTCAGATTGGTATCCTCGTCTGGGTGGGCGACCTCCACTGCATGGGCACCCAATGTGGCAAGCTCTTTGGCGAGCTCGCCCGCAGACTTGGGAATGCCACGCCAATGAAAATGCATGCCTTCGACCTCGGCGATGAGCTTGATGTTCTGCGCATGGAGTCTTTCGCGATATGCGAAAAAGGGAATCGGGTCACCCTTGACAGGACCCCACTGGGTGTCACCCTCGCCGGTCAGAGCGGTGATGCGCAGGAATGATCCCCCGCACACCTTGGCGACTGCCAGCGAAGCTGATATGCCGTTCACAAAGAACTGGACCCCGATCTGGAATTTCAGCCCGGTGGATTGGGAAACAGCCTGTGTGATGGCCGCCACAGCGGCCACCCGCGCGTAATCGGCTTCATCCCCGGTGGGGAACACCTTGTCGACAGTCTGGATCAAACAACCATCCGCACCACCTTTTTCAAGTGCGGTCGCACCTGCCACTGCCTTTTCGAGTGATTGTTCGAAATCGCCTTCTTTATGATGGGGTGTGCCCGGGCAGGGTTGCAGGTGGATCAGCCCGATGATGACCTTGCGTTTGCCGAGAGTGTCAAAAGTGCGCATCAATTCACCTCAAAATGGAATGCAACGATCGTCAGCTTGCAGCCTTGACCAGGCGATTGATAACATTCGCGACCGTTGAATTCTTCCCCAACGGTCGCGATTTTTTTATTCAGGAAATCAACAACAGATCATTTGCCCTTATCAGCTGTTGTGACGCGGTAGATATTCGAAGCGAATTCAAATGTGTCACCCCGGAAGGTTGCGTAATTCAATTCGACCGGGATATCGCCTTCAATGTAAGTGATGCCTTTGAAGAAGAAATGAGGCGTGCCTGGTTTCACACCCAGCAGTGAGATGGCTTCTTGATTGGCGAGCACTGGTGTAAGTGAGGCTTCATTTCGAATCACCTTGCGTCCGGTGACTTCCTCGAAGAGATTGTAGAATGAGAGGTTGTCCAGCTTGCGATTCTTGATCTTTTCACCCATGTCTTCACGCACGTACGAGGTCATGATGGCCGCGGGTATGTCGTCAATGTAACGCAGGCGTTTGATCGTGACGAACTTTTGTGGAGGATCCAGTGGAAGGTTGAACAGGTTGTGCAAAGTGACCGATCCCGGGATGGTATCGATACCCAAAATCTCTGAATGGGTTTGGTGTCCGGCTGCCTTGACGGTTTCGGTGAAACCGGCGATATGTGACCAGTTCTCTTTGATACGGCTGTGGGTTACGATCGAACCTTTGCCCTGAATGCGGGTGATGAATCCTTCCGCTTCCAGGTCTCCCAGTGCTTTACGCACAGTGATACGACTGATCTTGTACATGTCACAAAACGCTGCTTCGGTTGGCAGTAGTGTTCCGGGCAGGATCTCTCCCAGCATGATTTTATCGCGCAGCATCAATTTGAGTTGTTCATACAGGGGTGTTGTGCTTTCATGACTGACATTTGCTACCATTTTCTTGTTCCTTCGTATTTCCAGATTGTTGTTTATATGTTATAGTCCAACAGGAATTCAACCCATTAATTTGTTATATCATCATTATAATTACAATTATATATCCTTTTTATGAAATGTCAATCGTTATAAGAATTAATGGTCTTTTTGATAAAAAATAATACTAAGATTCGAGAGTCTTCATTGATGATATTAAAATCTTCGTGGGAGGATCGTTTATGAAACGTGCAGTCAGTATTTCCATCGGGTCATCCAGGCGGGATAAAAAAGTGGACATTACGTTGCTGGGAGAGAAGGTATGTCTGGAGCGGATTGGTACTGATGGGGATATGGAGGCAGCTGCCGAACTCTTCCGTGACCTGGACGGTAAAGTGGATGCTTTTGGTGTGGGAGGGGCAGACCTTGGACTGTTGATCGATGGCCACTGGTATCCCTTGCATTCTGTATCCCCACTCATCCGCCACGTCAGAAAGACCCCGGTGGTGGACGGGCATGGGTTGAAACTGACTCATGAAAGGCGGATTGCGGATTTCTTGGAGCGCAGGATCAAACCCTGGCTGGACAAGCATGGCCGGCGACTTTTCATGACGGCTGGTGTGGACCGCTGGGGAATGGTACGTTCCTTTGCCGACTGGAATTACGAAGCAGTCTATGGCGACCTGTTCCTGACATTGGGTATCCCCATCCCGCTGCGCTCCGTGGATGGTTTGAAACGCCTGGCATCGTTCCTGGTGCCAGTGGTTGCCCGGCTGCCTTTCAAGTGGGTGTACCCGGTGGGAGAATCCCAGGAGAAACGCACTCCCAAGGCAGTTGAGTACTTCGCAAATGCCACCGTGATTGCCGGGGATTGTCATTACATTACCCGTTACATGCCGGATGAACTGCCCGGTAAAGTGATCGTTACAAACACCACCACTGAAGCGGATGTGGAACTCTTGAAACGGGCCGGGGTTAAATATCTGGTGACATCGACACCGGTATTGGAAGGCCGCTCATTTGGGACCAACATGATGGAAGCTGCGTTGGTGGCGGCAAGTGGGCGGGTTAAACCCGTGGACTACCGGAATGCATCGGAGTATTTCAAGGAGATCGAAGGTTATTTGAAACAGATCAAGCTCGAACCACAATTGCGGGAATTGAACTGACCATGCATGTATTGATCACAGCCGGTGGAATCCCCTTGCCAGGGGAGCAACTTTACCAGCAAACTTTGGGCAAACCCAAGGCGCTTGTGGATGTCAATGGCAAGCCGATGGTCCAATGGGTGCTGGATGCTGTCAGTGGTTCAAAACAGGTGGATGAGATTTTTATCGTTGGTTTATCGCCGAACATTAAATTGGCCAGCCGAAAGATACTGCATTGTATTGATACCCGGAACGATGCTTTGGAAAATGTCATCGCGGGGGTGGAGGCACTGGTCCGGCATGATCCCCGTACCAACCTTTTTTTGCTGGTATCTTCAGATATCCCGGCCCTGACCACCGAAATGGTGGATTGGGTGATCAGCCAGGCTTCTCTGGCAGATGTGGATCTGCAGTATTTCGTGATTCACCGGCGTGACATGGAGAAGCGCTTCCCAGCATCCCGCCGCACATATACCCGTTTTCAAGATGCGGAGTTATGTGCGGCAGATATTTTCCTGATGAAAGCAGACAAGGTATTGAACCCTGCCAGCCGTTGGCGCGATCTGCTCAATGCACGCAAAAGCCCCTTGAAACAGGCCGCCATAATCGGCTTTGACATTCTATTCCTGATGCTGTTGCGTTGTATCAAACTGCAAAAGGCCGTTCAAATCATTACCAGAAGGCTGGATCTGACCGGAAGGGTGGCCTTTACGCCATACCCTGAAATGGGCATGGATGTGGATAAGGACTTCCAGCTCGAGGTTGTTCGCAAGGACCTTAAAAGGGGTTTGAAGTAATGCTGCGCAGATTCCTGGAATGGGATTACCGAGCCTCTGCGCGGCTGCGGTTGGAAAAAACACGGGGACTTTTCCACTCCCTGATGGTGTTCTTTGCCCATTCGGGTGACTCGTGGTTCTGGCTGGCCGGGCTGTTCCTGATCTGGATGCTGGATGATGGAGAATGGCGCATCCGTGCAACGCTGATGGCCGTCGGGTTGCTCCTGCTGGCGGTGGTGGTACTGGCGATCAAGTTCACCATCCGTCGCCGGCGTCCTGAAGGCGAATGGGGTGCCATTTATCGCAATACCGACCCGCATTCCTTCCCATCGGGGCATGCCGCGCGCGCTGTTTTCCTGGCTGTCATGGCGCTGGGTCTCGGCCCTGTATGGTTTGGGTTGCTGCTGATTATATGGGCGCCGCTGGTTGCGCTGGCCCGCGTGGCGCTGGGTGTTCATTATCTCTCAGATATCCTGGCGGGCATGCTGCTTGGCCTGGTTGCCGGTTTGATCATGCTGGCTGCTTCACCGCAGCTCATCCAAACCATCCCACTCCTGTTTTAAATCAAACAGGTGCCTGTTTCCAGACACCTGTGATTTTACCCATCGAGAATAAGTCAGCTGCGCACAACCACCGATTCGCGCACCTTTCGCGATTTTAGAGCTTCATTGCTGAATGGTCCGTAAGCCGCTGTCTGCAACAGTTTGTACCGCGAGGCACCCAGGTAGAGGATCTCTAAAATGAGATCACGGTAGCTGATGCCTTCTGAAGCGGCGATCACGCACAGGTCACTGAAACCGGGCGTCAGACCGGGCAGGGTGTTGATCTCGATCAGTTTGGGCTGACCGATGCTGTCCATACGCATATCCACACGGGAGATATCCAGCGAACCGATGGCCTTGTGAGCGATCACTGCCAGGCGATGAAGTTTCTCACCCAACTGGCGGGTTACCACGGCCGGGCAGATAAATCCCGGAACACCCTCATCTGCATTGCTTAATGTTTTGGCCACATGGCTGTAAATACCGGGTGTCACCGATTGGCTGGCATCCACCTCAAGTGCGTTGAATCGGTGGAAACCATCGGAGCGGTAAAGGTCCGGCCGGCGGCTGTAAAGGCGGGCATCCTCGCGCCCCAAAACACCGATGGTGAACTCGCGTCCGGGCAGGTACTCCTCGACCAGGGCGGGCTGCTGGTATTCTTTGATGATCCAGGATACCCGCTGGCGCAGCTCGCGCATGTTATTGATGATGGCTTTGTCATCCACACCCATGCCGGTGCCCTCGCGGGCCGGCTTGGTGAACAGTGGGAAGTGCAGCATGGGCGAGAGTGGTTCTGAGCCGTGTACGAATTCCTGGAATTCGGCAATCGGCAGACCGCGGTCACGCCAGATGCGTTTGGTCATCGTCTTGTCAAGTGCAATGGCGTTGGCCAGCACCCGCGATGCGGTGTAGGGGATATGTAACATCTCGAGCAGCGCGGGTACCTGGGCTTCACGCGCATCACCACCCAGCCCTTCTGCAATGTTAAAGCAGATATCCGGGTTCAGCTTGCGGATGGCATCGGGTAGAGTGCTGTCAGCAGGGAGGAAATAGGATTTGTGTCCGTCGGATGAGATCGAGGTACAGATGGCATCGATCGTTTCCTTTCGGTCAAATTCCGCACCGGCGTCAGCTGGTCCATCAATTGGGAGCGGCGTCTCCCCCTTCAGATTCGCAATTACTGCCACTCGCCACGGACGAGCCGGTTGCGGTCTGGTACTGGGAGGCTTGTCGCTTTCTTGTTCCAATTCCAAATTGCTGTTCTTTTCCATTTTTATTGTAAGTCCTGTTATCAATAGAATAATAATTCCAAATTCGAGCCTGCAAAATTTCAGTATAACAATATTTTCCAGATTTACAAGCGTTCTTATAAAACTCTTACATATCTGGTTTTGCCCTTGCATCCTCCCCAGCCATCGGGTATCCTTAATGGTGGGAGTGGCAAGGTCCCGGTGGGCTTCCC
>JAFGXF010000071.1 GCA_016936755.1 Anaerolineaceae bacterium
GCTTTCCAGAGTCTGCCGCCCGATTTCAAGGGAAAGATGATTGTCGGGGAAATAATTTCAAAGGATGTGCTTTTCCGCGCTGGAATCGAAAAGGCTGATGCGCTGGCAGCCGTTACCAACGATGACGCCCTGAACGCGGTGGTGGCGCATATCGCCCAGACACTTTATGGTGTGAAACATGTGGTTGTTCGAAATTACGACCCGGATTTTAGACCGCTGCTCGAATCATTCAATCTGCAGGTGATCAGCCCGAACAGTTGGGGAGCCCAGCGTATTCAGGAGATGATTCTGCATGCTGACATCCAGACCATCTTCTCAACCGGTAATGGCGAGGTTGAGATTTACGAGATCAGCATTCCGGATGGCTGGGCGGGCAAACGACTGGCTGATTTGCTTTCATCACCAGAGGTCATTTTTGTTTCAATTGCGCGTGCCGGGCATGCCTTCCTGCCCAAATCGGATTGCAAGATCGAGAAGGGTGATGTGGTGTATGTCAGCTCCACCTGCGCTGGTATCGAAGCACTGCGCGACAGACTTGCAAATGGGGGCGGGAAATAACATGTTGATATTAATTGTTGGCGGTGGTCGCACCGGAACACAACTGGCCATCCTGCTGATGGAACAGGGGCATACCGTTCGGCTGATCGAATGGCGCAATGATGTGCTCAGCCGGCTGCATCATGAGTTGCCGACAGAAGTGATCATCCATGGAAAACCGATCGACCCGGTCGCTTTGGAACAGGCCGGGATCAAGGAAGCCGACATCCTGGCAGCAGTGACCACATCCGACCAGGAAAACCTGACCCTGTGTTACTTTGCCAAACAGGTTTACAAGGTCCGGCGAACGATCGCCCGGGTGAATAATCCGCGTAATGCCTGGTTGTTTGATAAGACCTTCAATGTGGATGTGGAGGTCAACCAGGCCGAGTTGATCTCCCGGCTGATCGAAGAAGAGATGGCGATGGGTTCCATGATGACCCTCCTCAAACTCAAGAAGGGTGATTATTCATTAATTGAGGAACGCATCGTGGCGGGTGCGCGTGCCATCGGCATCCAGATCAAGGATCTGAATTTGCCTGAGCATGTTGTCATCGCTGCCATTATTCGCAAGGGTGAGATCATTGTTCCACGCGGGATCACCTCGTTTAAAGCCGGCGATGAGGTGCTGCTTTTCTCAGATTCAGAAGGCGCCACCCAGATCAAGGAGCTTTTCGAAATTCCGGTTTAATCGCTGCCCGGGGTGTTTGACCATCCGGGTTCCCTGCGATATAATGAACACCTTGTTTGGGAATTACCCCAACATGGATATATTTGTACGACCTGAAATACTTCGAGCTTAACAGGGTTTTGGTTGAACGGTTTATCACCGAAACTCTTTACTTGTTATGCAATCATCAATTTTGGAAGGTTAGCATGTCGACGAAAAGAACTTATCAGCCCAAGATCCGTCATCGTATCCGCACGCACGGCTTTCGCAGCCGAATGGCCACGGCTGACGGACGTCAGGTATTGAAACGGCGCCGGTTGAAGGGTCGCTATAAATTGACCACCGGTATGAACAACCACACCAAGAGAATCCGCTGGTAATCAGCAGCGGCGAAAGACCGCCAGTTGCCATGAACCGTCGTTTTCGACTGACGCGTTCGGAGGATTTCAACCAGGCAAAGCGCGACGGGAAAACTTTTACAAACAAACTGTTTAAAGTCAACCTGTACCCCAATGGAATTTCTGCATTACGCTTTGGCATCATCACTGGAAAATCGATCGGCAATGCGGTCACGCGCAACCGGTGCAAACGCCTGATGCGAGCCTGTATCCAATCTGTATGCAATTCGCTCCAGCCCGGCTGGGACGTGGTCATTGTCATCCGGCAACCTGCCGTCGGTGTGGATTACCAGACAGCGCTGGCTGGATTGACGGACCTGTTGCAGCGCGCCGGACTGTTTAACGGGACATCTCAAGATGCACAACTGTGAAGACTACCCCAACGAACCGCGTTTGCGCGACCTGCCGGTAACCCTGTGGAATCTGCCCCGTTTTCCGTTGCTGGGATTGATCCGCCTGTACCAGACCCTGGCATCACCAGCTGTGGCAGCCAATACCTGCCGTTTTTACCCCAGCTGTTCACATTATGCCTACCAGGCGATCTATAAGTATGGAGCCATTAAAGGTTCCATAATGGGTGTCTGGCGCATCTTGCGGTGCAACCCCTTCAACCCTGGCGGTTATGACCCCGTGGGTTGATGTTCTAAGGATAAATCATGATAAAAAAACATCGAATGACAATTCTCTCCATCTTGATCCTGGCAGGTCTCCTGACGGGATGCACTGGTGCTGCGATCGGGACGAGCTGGCCGGGTGTTGGGGCATCCGGTGATGCCGCCTACCTTTCCAATGGGAATCTTGTATATGCCGTGCAGTTGAACAACGGCACCATGCTGTGGTCCTATCCCCAGGAGAAGTCACGCATCATGTACTATGCCCCCCCTGTTTTCTCCCATGACGGGCAGGTGATCGTTGGCGATTACAGCAATACGCTATATAGCATCAATCCCAAGAGCGGTACCACGAACTGGAAATTCACCCAGGCATCCGGCCGGTATGTGGGGGGCGTGCTGGTCACCGACGATGCCATCTATGCCCCCAATGCGGATTTTTCTGTGTATGCACTCGATCTGGCAGGTGGCTTGAAATGGAAGCACACCACCGGGCAGGCAGTTTGGGCCCGGCCGGCGGTGGATGGTGATGTTGTATATGTCAATTCACTTGACCATTTCACCTATGCCCTGGATGCCGACGATGGCGCCCTGATATGGAAGACAGACCTCCAGGGACCCACCGTCAGTTCACCGGTGCCTGGAAATGGCAAGATCTTCACCGGCATGCTGGATAACGGATTGGTGGCCATGGATGCTGCCAGCGGTGATATCTTATGGGAAACTGTCACCGATGATGGGGTTTACGGAACGCCGGTGTTCAAAGATGGAAAACTGTATCTGGCTGATCTGTCAGGTAATATATATTGCATCGATGCTGACAACGGTGGCATTGACTGGCGGATCCAGTCTGGTGGACAGATTGCTGCCAGCCTGGCAGTGATCGACAATGGTATTATCTTCACCAACGGGACCGGTTTGGTGACTGCGGTCGATTTTACCGGTACCATTATTTGGAGCCGCACGATCACAGGGGAGTTGAACTCGGATCCTGTTGTTTCCGGGGATATCATACTGATACCTTCCTTTCAGGGAGACAACCTGCTGACCGCTTTTAATTTCTCTGGTGACCAGAAGTGGTCTTTTAATCCATAGAAGGAATAGAAACAGGTAACCATATGAACATTTGGGATTCTTTCATTATCACACCGATGATCAATGCCTTGCTGCTGATCTATAATTACATCGGCAGTTTTGGAATTGCCATCATCCTGTTCACCATCCTGATCCGCCTGATTACACATCCCTTGATGGCCAAACAGATCAAGTCTGCCCAGGCCATGCAGAGCCTGACGCAGGCTAAACGCTACAAGGCGATGCAGGAAAAATACAAGGGTCAAAAGGAAAAACTGGCTCAAGCCCAGATGGAGCTTTATAAGGAAATGGGTGTCAGCCCATTTGCTTCCTGTCTGCCGACACTGATCCAGTTGCCGATCATAATCGGTCTCTATCAGAGTTTAATGCGTGTCATGGCCTCGACACCGGCGGAAATGCTTTACCTCAAGCAGCACATATACGATGGGTTATTGAACATATCCACCCTGATCCCGCTCGATGCCACCTTTTTGTGGATGGATCTGGCGCAGCCGGAGCGGTTGTTCATTCCAGGCATCGCATTTGGCATCCCGGTCATGGCTGTCGTTGTGGTGATCACCAGTTACATGCAGACCAAGTTGACCATGCCCCCTGCTGATCCCACCAGCCAGAGCAGCATGATGACCAACATGATGAATATATACATGCCGCTCTTGATGGGCTATCTGGCGTACACGCTTTCAGCCGGCCTGTCACTTTATTTTCTGGTCAGCAA
>JAFGXF010000072.1 GCA_016936755.1 Anaerolineaceae bacterium
GCCACCCGTAGGTGTATGGACCGTGTTTCAGTTCCATTGTGGGGGGTCACCCTCTCAGGTCCCCTACCCGTCATCGCCTTGGTAAGCTTTTACCTTACCAACTAGCTGATGGGACGCAGGCCCCTCCCAGAGCGGATTTCTCCTTTACAATCAGGCTTCTAGTCTCCCGATTGACCATGCGGTATTAGCAAGCCTTTCGGCCTGTTATCCCTCACTCCAGGGCAGGTCACCAACGCGTTACTCACCCGTTCGCCACTAAGAACATCGTATTGCTACAATGTCTCCGTTCGACTTGCATGTATTAAGCACGCCGCCAGCGTTCATCCTGAGCCAGGATCAAACTCTCCGCAAAAACACACCTCCGAAAAGGTGTAAAAGTTACGGTTAGTATAGAACGACAGGGCAATTATTACTTTACTTCCTATCACTATTCAGTTGTTAAGGTTCTTACATACATAGGAGCAGGATTTTACCTGTCAGACCGGGTTTTGTCAAGGGTTTCGCCAAAATTGCCGATGTTCAACAACATCGGCTCTCTTTCCGACTACCATGAAGCCAGCTTGCGGTTCAGGTTGCCCTTCCCCGGGCTTTGCCTTTCAACTGTCACCGATCTGCCCGCAGGCGAGATCTACAATGAAATCCTGTTAACTGTATTATAGCAAACGGATATCAATCCGTCAAGCATCCGCTGTGCTTTTTTTGCTTTATTTATCCTTGGGCACCCACAAGTGCGCCAGCTCACCACGGGTGTTCAGACTGATATCTTTCCATTTCTCAACTGGCAGCTGCAGGTGGGCAATGGCTGCTGTTGGTAATGCGACAATCTTGCCGCTAAGAACCTGTACCAGCGCTTCAAGCCCGGGGTTATGGCCTACCAATAAAATACAATCAATTTCGTCTGGAATCTGATGAAGATATGCCACCAATGTATCTGGCTCAGCCAGATACAATTTTCGATCATGACGTACCTCACCCAAGTAACCACTCTTTTCGGCCACAATCCCAGCTGTCTCTCGTGCCCGTTCCGCCGTTGACGAGTATATAACAGTCGGTAAACGCTTCTTACCGCTGAGTAAATCACCCATCGCAGCGGCGTCCTTTCGCCCACGTTTTTTCAATGGTCGCTCGTGGTCCATTAAATGATTATCTTTCCAGCTGGATTTTGCATGCCGCATCAGGTATAGGTTTTTCATTTTGTGTTTCTCCGATTGAGCTTAAGCAGATTAATTATAGTGTACATATCTTTATTTTGGATATGTTTTAACCTAGTTAATCATGTCTGCCTTGGTTCTCGTGTTTGGTACAATGAGTTTATGTCAGTCAAGCTGTTTCCATCAGGGATTCCGGTTATAAAACGCCTTTTCGACCTTTTAATTGCGGTTCCTGGCTTGTTGATCCTCTCACCTTTTTTGTTGTTGATCGCGATGGCTATCCTTATAATTGAGGGCTGGCCAATCTTCTTCATCCAGGAACGGCCGGGTTATAAATGCAGGATTTTTCAGATAATCAAATTTCGCACAATGCACATTGCCACTTCACCTGCACCAATTGAAGAGGACGGTCAGCGGCTGTCACGCCTGGGACACATCCTGCGCTCCATCAGTCTGGACGAACTGCCGGAGCTTATCAATATTATCCGTGGAGAAATGAGTATTGTTGGACCGCGCCCACTGCTCATACAATACCTGGATAGATACACACCCGAACAGTTACGCCGGCATGAAGTTCTGCCGGGGATAACTGGTTGGGCACAGGTGAATGGTCGCAATAAGCTCAGCTGGGAGGAAAAATTCCAACTCGATGTCTGGTATGTTGATCACTGGTCGATAATTCTGGACCTGCGCATCCTGATAATGACCGTGCTACCAGTGTTGAAACGTGAAGGCATATCACAGGACGGATCAATGACAGCCGAGGAGTTCAAAGGCGACACCCATTGATCAATCTGTCACCAAACCGGGATGAATCAAGCCAGTTGAGAGTTCATCCAGCATCTGTCGTATGACCCGTTGACGAGATTCCTCCAATATGCCTGATCCGGTATCCATCAGATCAAGCGGCACCTCAATCATGATCCCCGGCTCTCCAGAAGACACTTTCTCCCATAGCAACCCAAAATTGTCAAGTAAGTTACCCGTACGTAAACTGACGACCCATAAACCAGCAGCACTGGCCGGCGGTTCGGTCACACCAATCATCATGAGCTGTTTTTCAGTGATATATTCAAGAAGGGGAATCGTCGACACTTCGGCTGGAACATAGATGGTCTGAACACCCAGGTTAACCAGGGTATCAACGGTGGAAAGAGCTGCCACGGCATCTGTTGGGTCACTCACTTGAGAGGATTGTGGATAAATAATGAAAGGCGCATATGAAGGCTGGCACAATCCACACCAGTAGTGCAAGCCATTACGATACGCCTGTTCCATCAACGCTGCGCTGTTTTGCTCTGCTGGCAATAGAATGCCTGCCCGCCAATCCGGTGTGATCACACCCGCAATAAAACCTGCAATGAATGCCAGGCTCTCAATATCGTAGGTGCGGGAGCGGAGTACACTCAGATTATCAGTTGCTGTGATCTCATCCATACCAACTGATATGAAGTGCGTATCAGGGGCAGCTTGCGCCAACGCAGATATACCAATATCTGGCGCCAGAGCAACAACGATTTTCATTTCAGGTGTCAGGTCTCCAGAAGCAAGTGATGGCCTGATCTGGAAACGCAAACCGTCAACTTCCGCCAGTGCCCGTATCTCGCGCTCAAATTCGCCTGAGAGATGTTGATTGGCGTCTGGGGGAGCAACCAGAACAACCGTGGGAGTTAGTGGTGTGGGAGTGGCTGGCATCGCAGTTGGTGTAAGTGCCACGGCTGTGGAGGTCAATTCACCTGGATCAGGCTTTGAAGATAAAAGGGAACAAGCAGATAACGCCAGGCTACCAACCAGCAATAACAATGTGATGCGAATCACCAGCCTCATGATGTGTCAAATTCTACCTTATTATTCCATGTCACTCTCACATGAATAGAGCGATATGGCCTGTATTATAATAGCTTGATTCAATATCCTGTACTGTGATGTATTACGCCCATCATAATGTATACATTACACAATGAATCTGCTGGTAGGAAAGGGTTAAAGTTAACAAATTGTCAGGTGACACTCCACTGCGATATACGAGAACCTCGTCTTTCTCTAAATCTACAGATCAAACTGAAAGAATGTGAAGATGAACGAATACCCCGAAGATGAGTATTTTCAGGATCGCCCATCATCCATGGCACACCGCCGCCGTGATCACAGAAAGCTGACGGAATCCGGCGACGATTCATCAAATGCCATTTCTTCGCTTGAATTACGAACATCTTTTTCACTGGAATTCTTCCTTTCCTGCTTGTTGATCGGTCTATTAGCCGGTGTCGGTATTCTGCTGGATTCACCGATCATCCTGTTATTATCCGCCGCGCTAACGCCAATCATGTTCCCGCTTACACGGCTTGCTTTGGCTGTTGTGATTGGTTCATTTGGTCTGTTCTTTCAAAGCCTGGTTGGTTTTTTGATCGGGGCTGCTTTCATCTTCGGTTTTGGTGCTGGAATTGGCAGTCTGTCAAGAGTGTGGCGGGGTCTTTCAATTAGCCAGGCTTTAACTCACGCACATCTCACCATCCCAGGCATTTTAATTCTCAGTCTCGCAGTGATCTGGATGTGTGTCAGCATTACACGTTCAGATAATAAACCGATCATTCCCGGTATCTTAATCGCCTACTTAGTAGCATTACCTCTGTCAGTCACAGGGTATGGCCTGGGTCGTGGAGAAGTAGTGCTTTGGCCGGATGGTTTATTTGTTTTTGGGGTGTATTTAAGCTGGTCAATTCTTGTCGGATACTTTACCCTGGTCTTTTCAGGCGTAAGGCCAAAGCCATATGGCACCTGGAACTCCTTTAAAAGCATTTTCTTATTGATAATCATCTGCGGGCTTGTGGCTGGCAGTGGCTTCATGACCATTCAAAAGTGGCAGATGATTCCGTTGAAGATCGTCACTCCCACACGAACCCCGAACTTTACTCTGCCCCCTACCAAAACTCCAACTCCCATCACGCCAACCCACACGCCCACCGAAACCCCGGTACCCACTTCGACGTTCACACCCACATTTACTCCGTCCATAACACCCACTACCTTCTATGTATTGGTAAACACTGAGTCTGGTGCACTGATCCGTTCTGAACCAAGCACTGATGCCCGTGTCATCACTTCGGCCATGATCGGAACACAACTTCGAGTAATGGATCAGATGACGGATGAAAAAGGCACAGTTTGGGCTCATGTAGTGGTCATGAGAAATGGGGTTGAAGGGTGGATTGTGATCAGGTTTACTGCCACTCTGACCCCCAACCCATAATCAGCTTGGCAACCTTTAAAGCCAAATATATAGGAGCATAAATATGACGATACATTTCGGGACAGATGGATGGCGGGCTGTTATATCAGATACTTTCACTTTCACCAATCTGCGCCTGGTTTCGCAGGCAATTGCCGATGCTGTTAACACGGAGAAGTGGAACAATGGCACTCCGTTGATCCAGAAACCGGATCCTCGAAAAATGGTCGTCGGTTTTGACACCCGCTTCCTTTCAGATCGCTATGCCCGGGAGGTTGCTCGTGTTTTAGCGGGAAACGGTATCACAGTCCACCTGGCTCAAGGGAATACCCCAACACCGGTTATCTCTTATGCCGTCAGGCAGATGAATGCAATCGGTGGGATCATGATTACCGCCTCACATAATGCGCCGCGATACAACGGCGTTAAATTGAAGGCTGCATATGGTGGGTCAGCCCTTCCGGACCAATGCAGAATGGTGGAGGTTTTCCTTAACGACAATGAGGAACGCGGCCGCGGTCCCAATTTAATGGATTTTGAACAAGCCCGTGACACCGGCCTTATTCAGCGGTTTAATCCTTTGATTGCCTACTCGGATAAGTTGCGCGAATTGATCGATCTTGACATCATTGCAGATAATCCTCAAAGAATCGTCGTTGACTCCATGTATGGTTCCGGTCAGGGAGTAATTCGCAGTATCTTGCAGGGAACCGGTTGTGAGGTGCAGGAAATACGTGGTGAACTTAATCCGGGATTTGGTGGTATTCATCCGGAGCCGATAGCCAAATATCTGGGGGCATTATCCGGGGCTATCAGCACCGGATTAGGCCATTTTGGTCTGGCGACTGATGGGGATGCAGACCGCATCGGTGCTATGGATGAACGTGGGAATTTCATTGATCCACATCGAATCATTAGCATTGCACTCCAATATCTGGTGGAAAAACGCGGATGGAAAGGGTCTGTAGTAAAGACTATTTCAACAACCCATATGATCAATCGGTTGGCAAAAAAGTATGGGCTGCAGCTTCATGAAACCCCGGTTGGTTTCAACCATATTGCTGATCTTATGATGCAGGAAGATGTCCTTATCGGAGGCGAAGAATCCGGTGGCATATCATTTAAAGGGCACATTCCTGAAGGAGATGGGGTCATCATGGGATTATTGTTGGTTGAGATTATCGCTCAATCCAAAACCAGTCTATATGAACTCAATCAAGCATTACTTAAAGAAGTGGGACCCGCTTTTTATGAACGCCGTGATCTTCGACTCAGCCACCCGGTATCCAAATCCAGCATTATCCATAAACTTGAGACAGAAAAACCTTCCCGTATTGGGGGAGAGTCACTGGCAGAGACCAGTAACCTTGACGGTGTGAAATACATCCTCGCAGATGATTCCTGGTTATTAATCCGCCCATCCGGTACCGAACCCGTGTTACGGGTGTATGCAGAAGGACGGTCATCAGAGATGGTTGCTGCGTTAATTAAATATGGTGAGAATATTGCCAGAAGCGTGGTCTGAAGGCCTGATTCGTTAGACTTGATTACTTGTCCGCAATCGTCGTACTAAAAAGATCACCACAACCAGCACCAGACTGAGTGTTACCAAACCCGGCAAGCCCACATCATCTGCGAATCCAGTCTTGGGTAGAATGCTCACTGTTCCCTGATGGGTGGCCGTCATCTTGGCTTGCGCTGCCTGGGTCATTAACACTGCGACTGTAGCCGTACGTGGATCCTGGGTTCCAATGGTGGGGGTTTTATATGGTTGGGGGGTATTCGTATTGGCAGGTGTGTTTGTGGGCCAGGCGCGCATCGTGGCTGTTGACCAGATGGATACGTTGGCCTCATGGGTCAGCATCTCTCCAGTGGCTGTGAACGCTGCATTTTGCTGGTCAATCACACTCTGGCTTGCCTGACGAGTTTGGGGTAGATAATAATAATAATAAAATGCGGCCGCAAGGGCAAGAATAACCGCAATAGCTGCAATGATACCGAATATGGTTAGTAACGGTTTTACATTGAATTTTGATTTCGGGGTTCGGTCAGGTCCGAGGTTAAATGTACCAAAATCCTGTCCCATGGTCTTCTCCTTGCCTCCATATTCTAGCTAGAGGATTACTTCAAGATTCACAAGAGGCTGGACGATCTCTTCTCCGTTTTCCAGTACGCATATCGCAGATTGTGCAACAATACCGCCTGGGTACAGCCGAGCATCTCGAATGAGTTTCTTTATTCGCGCAGTCTCCCATAGATAAGGAGATTGCAAGATGCGTACCAATTGTCCGACCTGATACTCCACATCTTCCATCAGTTCGGTATTATGGGTTTTATCAAGTGTCGGGATAATCACCTCGGGCCTGGATCCCGAACAGTGATTCCATGTACAAGCGTTGACACAAGCCACGCATTTTTCCATGCTTGATATGATCTTGAATGTGTGCTCATCATATGTCGCCCTACCCAAACCGACCAACGATATGATGGGGAAGGGCATATTTCCCGCTTGTGTAAGAAGATCAGGTTCAATCCCAGACACAATTAAACCCCGCAGCGATATCTCAGCAGCCCTACGAAGAGTATCCATTCGCAGGCAAGGGCCACCAAAAACGATGGAACCTCTTAAACTCATATCCATCCACTCGGGGGACAACTCATCAACCCGGTCCCTTGCCAGACAAATCATCAGACCTTCAGCCACTCTCCCATTACCCCACACGCCCTGTAATAGTGCGCCCGCTGTACTCACGATGGCCCCATAACCCGGGATAACTTCTTTCACCAACCCACTGAAACCAGCTTTTACATTTATTGATTGGGACCCATATTCAATCAAGACCCTGGCAGATGAAATATCCACCACTCTCCCATCGACAGGCGAGGTTACCGATTTTGTTATCAAACCACCCTTATGTGCGATTACATCCCCTGTATGAACCAGATCACCAGGTTTAATATGAATTTTGCGAACAGCATTTTGTACCGATAACCCTAACGCATTTGCCACATCCAATTCCTGGTGTTTCTCAGGAATTTGAATTTCAGCGATCACATCATTGGTGGTTACAGACTGGCCATTATTTACCAAAACCCGCCCAGCTGTTGGTAGCTTACGAATCCGATTGATCCTGCATGCCGGGTTGATGATCACTGATCGAGCCGTCATCCCATTACCTGGCCATTTCTTGTGCTTCAATAATGCTTCGCTTGATCCAGGCTTGTTGCTTTCGTAATCCCTTTTGCACCTTCATTGGACGGCCCCGGGTATCAACCACAATACCCATGACACTTCCTGATGTGGGAATGGTTATCTTGAGGGTATGACCTGATTCAAACAGTCTTGCACCATGTTCTGCACGAATGCGTATTTCGACCTGTTCATCCGTTCCAAGTGGAATGGATATCAGTTTTCCGGAATTTATCTCGCAGGTAATCTCATGTCCGTCTTGACTGATTACAGTCACCGTGAGGATGCGGATATCCTCCCGACCTTTGTAAGCAGGAGCGATCACAGTAGCCAATTTGGGAACGGCATGTCCCAGAATACAGTGCACAGGGATTCTGGGATCGACTTGTGCGGCTGTTCCCAATCCGGCAGCCAAACCTTCTCTGTCGATGTAGACCTCAAAAATACCAACAGGTTGAAGGACATCCAGCATTTCCAGAAGGACTGTGTTGTAGTTTTGATATTGGTACATGCGTGGCCCACTGACCAGGATTGAATCCACTTGTGCCCCTCCAGACCTCGCAACTAACTGATCAGGGAAATCCTGTTTACCACATATACCACGCCAGGTGCGTTTCCCGGTGAGTCGGGCAACACCTCCATATAACGCATCGGTTGCACCAGTCACCGGCAATCTTCCAGGATATAGGAATTCAGACACCAAGTACTCCGTTAGGTCGTCTCGGGTGATATCACATGGCATCCAGTTTGCCACATCTTCCAGGGGAAATTTTTCGATCAATTGTTCCGCATCGAGACCAACGCAAGTGTTGAGGTATTGGTGGGATGTACTGTGACCATCCAGGCTGGCAGAAATTGAGGTAAACAATCCATTCATAACCATGGCCAGACCACCATTGGTTTTTTTACATAGTCCTTGAATGGTAATAAAATCTTCCATCGCCAGGGTCACCGGTCGAACATGATCATATTTCAAAGGATGGCTGCCCGTCTGGAGTTTATGTTGCTTCATCCAGATGCGATTACAGATATCGGCCAGGGTCTCACGAGCTGGTTGTAGATCCAACACATCTGTTGATGGTTGGATATTCGGTGCGACATACAACTTCATAATCGGCTTGACCCTGGCTATCAGATATTCAGATACACTGGTATTTCCAGTAAAAAGAATTTCAGGACGTAATTCTTGTGGCAGCGGCGTAAATGAGTGAACAAGCAGGTCGATGACATCTTTTAGCACCTGAATCCCCCCTCCATCCACGCCCCCGGTCAGAACGATCAAATCCGGTCTTTGTGAAAGGAGTATATCCATTTTTTCTTTGTCAGAACGACCATCCGTCGCAGACATCAGATTAACCACCTCCACAGGCATACCCTCCAGTAAACACTGCGCATTACTAATGGAAAAACCAGATGTAAGCCCAAACAGAATTGCCTTAATGGATACCGGCAATGACCAGGTCAGGCAGATTCGATCAACTCCTAATCCCTGACCATTCTCCGGGGAGATCACCTCACTTTCAGACCCCAGCAGTTTATGATCTGTGGTCAATTCAAGTTGTTGCATCGCATTAACCAGACATTTCCAGGTCACTGAACCTGTCATACTTAGTGTGGTGGATGCGCGGCCCACTCCCGCCCAGCGATAAACATCATCATTCCGTTCAATCAAATGGGTTTGTATCTCTATCAGGCCGATGTCAATTACTAATAACGATTTGGGTGCTTTCTTTGTGATTGGCAACATTTACATACCCATTATCCGTAGTAAATTAACCATAAAGGAAATCCGCTCAACCATGGCAGTAACCGAAGCGGAAAGCACACCGGAGAATATTGATCCAAGTGAAATGGCTATGAAGATTTGCCCGATCCCTGATATAACTTCTATCAACTTCCTTCGGTTTATTTTCCCATCCTGTTTCTTTCTCGCACCATAATGAAAATAGATTAACGTTGCCTGGACTCCTATCAGGATCAAAGCACCACTAATTACAGGAGACCAGGCTGAGGAATCTGCTCCAGCCTTGATATATATCCATGCCATATCAAATGTATCAATAAACTGAGGAATGATGGTGCCTGTCACTGCACCGCCGATAACAATCGCGCCGCCAATCCCCACCAAATATGCCATGGGGAGGTTGCCAACGCGTGTCAGCCGCGGGATCAATTTTGCGCAAAGGAGGATGCACATTAATAAACCGGTTAGACCGATCAATTGTTGCCGAAGAGCCCCCTGTATGATTGCCAACACGATATATGGCCATACAACCTGTGTTATCACAATTAGGGAGACATATGCAGCTGACATACCGATAAAGGCATAAATTATGATGCGAAAGAATACATTATCTCCCGCCAAATAACTGAAGACCAGGATGGTCAGGATGAAACTAATGATCGACCAGATCAAATCACCGTCTAACATTTTTTTGATCCCCTTTTTCCAAACCAGATAGTAGCTTTTGAGGGATAACAGATATCAACAATACACAAGCAAATAGGACTACCATGAACAGCATAACACCCTGATGTGCTTTTAGCATAAGTTGGTTGTTCGTAGTTAGTAACTGGATACGCTCATAGCTGGCCCCAGAGGCAATTCCAGTCACCATCGCCTGAATCTGACCGGATTCAAGGTATGGGGAAAGGATTGGCCCAGCCTGGCTGCTCGCGATAACAAAAAAGGGGGTGTTTCCCAGCCGTGGTTGGATCTGCTCAAGCCAGTCCCTGCCCGTTTCGGATGAGTCTGTCAGCAAGACCACCATGTTGAAATCAGCCACGCCCTGGATTCCACCCAATACCGGAGCATGCCAAAGAGCCATCCCATTTGCACCAAATGGGACGGCTTCTTGAGGTGATAAGGCAAAGTGTAAGAGTCCTGTGGCATAACCGGGTAAATATGAAAACACGTAGGCTTTCTCTGTAGGATAATCCGGTTTCCAGAGAATTCCCTGCTGGATGAGGTGATTACTCATAGCAGGTCCGTAAGGTCGGGTGGATATCATAACCAGATTTACCTGCTTGGTCATTAAATGAACCAGCACAGGCATGGCAGTATTTTCGATCTCCCCTGCCAGTGGTAAATCATAATCCACACCGATCAATGCCACTGATTCCGGTGACATTTTTTCGATGAAGTCATTCAAGGCTGCCATCTCAGGTTTTGGGGGCTGTGATGTCAGGCTCACGGATGAGCCAGACCAAAGGAGGGCTGCCACCAGACTGAATATGGCCAAACCAATCACACCCCATAGATTCCTGATCAGCCGTCGTTTATCCACGTTTAACTTTTTCCGCGGAGTATTCAAGCCGCTTACATAAGATGACACTGCGTCGATTATGCCGTCATCTGATTCGCGGATGAGCGCTGACGAGTTGATCGGTCGCTGTTGCTGCATGATATCAGATGTTATGGATGGTGGTATCTGCAGCTCAGGTACGGCTTCATCTGTATCAGTCGCCCGTGGCGCTTCTTCCTGTTCTCCCGGCTTTACCTGCAGTTCGCGCACCCACTCAGGAAGTTCACCCTTGCTGGCTTCCATTTCCCTCTGGGGTATGCCCAGATCGACTATGGATGAATCAACTGCCTGAGTGAATTCTGCTGACCGTAACCATTCCGGTACACTGGATTCGAGATCTTCGCCTTGTGTGTCCTTCTTTTCGGAAATGTGTGCGGTTTCATCGAGAATCCTCTCTGGTTTGGGAGGATGATCGTCCTCATCTGGAAGCAATCCCTCATGGCGTAATGCGTCAAGGTCGTATTCATCCGAATCAGCCGACATCAAGGTCTTTAGCCGACTTCGCTTTTCCCTTCGCAGCGGGATGGTCGGATTAGATGCACCCTGCTCACCCATCACACCATTCAGGATAGATGGTGCTGCTTTGTTCTCTTGATCACTTGCGGTCAGCCCATCTTGCATTGACGTCGATTGATCATTGTGGGTCATATCCTGGGCATATCCACAGTTACTGCACCGATCCGCATCCATCGGTATCTCTTTATCACATATCGGGCAGCGTTTGGTCGTCATGCTTAACCTGCATAAGGACGTTCTGAACCAGTGATAATCCGGATACCCGTAATCAAACTGCCCAGTGCCATGCCAATCAACAACCCCCGCACCCCACCGATAGGGATGCTTTTAATGATATTGACGATCATGATCAGAACGGGTGAGTTGATGTTGTCGAAAAAACCAATCATCAGGAGCATGAAGATAAGTGCGCTGCCCATAAAGAGGTATACAAACAGGCTGCGCTTCTGCCTCTTAATTAATGTCAGACAAGAAAAAGTGAAGCTGACAACTGTAAGACCCATTAAACTCGCTTCGATCGGATACTGCAGATTGGTAATGACCCTGTCGAACTCCGGTGAATTTGGATTGATTAATATGCCTGCCAGTAATGTAACCAGAAATGCAGCAATGACCACAAAACTGTATACTGAACGGGGTTCTTTATGGCGGACACGCATCCAATGAACACTGATCAGGTTGACAATCCCAATTACAACAGCCATACTCGCGACCAATACAGCCAGGTGCAGGAGTACCGTGAGAACACCATCAAACAATGGCTGTAATAATATGCCAGCCAGAACAAGCAAACCGATAGCCATCGCAAATGCTGCTGCAACGGGTGATTTCATATTACACCAAGCAGCCCAAGCACGATATATACCAGGCCTAAGCCTATAAATAACCAGCGCAGGATGTCCTGGGTGATTAATCCAGCTGTTTGTTTTGTGTCAGGACCGCTATAAGCACCCGCGGCATACACCTCTTCGGCCACCAGTGACTCATTTGCACATGTATAAAGAGCAGCCTGCGCCGGGAGAGAGTCTGCAGCTGCCAGTGAGGTATGATCACTGAATGGTAAACCAGTCATCAGTACAGCCAGGCTGTTAAAACTGCCAATTAGGATACTGCCCGCGGCAGGTTCATCCAACATTGCCATTATCACTCCAGAGACATAAGCTGCCGGGGTTGCACCTGTATATCGTGCCTGGTATAGCCGCTGAACACCCGTTTTAATGGATTGTCGATATGCATGACGAAGCGTATCCTGACTTAAAATGATCAATCCGCCATCCCCCGTGGTACAAACAGCCGGCTTATCTGCAGCCATACTGATACGGGAGATGTTGCCAAGTATGACCAACCCGGTAAATCCGATGGCACTTTGCCTGCCAATCAGGCTGCCAGCACCCTGTGTGATATGCAGTGTTTTACCCTCTTCCACCGATCTGCCGATCATTTGGTTTATGATGCGGAATGCAGGGATCGATCTGAGCACAACCGGTCGATCACCCCGCAGTGTAATTGAAACAACAATGAATAGAATAATTGCGGCAAGGACAAATCCAAAAGCAATTAAGGAATAATTAGTCATCCCTTCCCCCATCGGATTGCAGGGCTTCTGAAAATGCTCGAAGTTGCTCCCTGTCTTCCAAAATCGTGATGATTGATCTCAATTCGTTGTTGGCTTTTTGGGAGAACACAAAAGGCATACTCATCGTAATCATCTGGCTCACAATGATAGTCAAAGGCTCCCCTGCCCGGATCAGCCATGCCGTCAGATCACTTAACCCCTTTTCCCTGAGCACGATCACCCAATCGGACCAGAGTTCATGGTCTGCTTCCATACTGGAAAAGTATAGCATAGAACAGCTGTGCGTTTTTACGAAATAACACAAGGGAAGTATAATTAAGTACAGGATTAATAAATATTTTATCCATTCTGGAGGATTATATGAACAGGGCAACGAATTTTCTATTTGGAGCTTTCTTGGGTGGTTTGGTCGGAGCGACGTTTGCATTGTTGTTCACGCCCAAATCCGGGGCGGAACTAAGGCAAGAAATTATTGATTACACCGATCAGGTCCAAACTGAAATCAAACAAGCCGCGGTGACCAAGCGCCAGGAATTGGAAGCTCAACTGGCATCTTTACGTCGTCCATAAGATATTCGGTAGTTAAAAGTACCAAAGGGATGTACAGATTCTGCAGTGTGCATTGCAGAATCTGTTTTTTATTGTTGTATGATCGTATAGGTATATTGTGCTGGCAGTTTGGTGAAACGAGTCGTTCCGCTAACAATGATAACGATCTCATCATCCCATGAATCAATTGAGAAAGGAATTGATGCATGCATCTCATCTGTCAGGACAACCGTTTCCACGGTCGTTTCTCCAGACATATTGATCAATGTTACCCTGAAGGTTTGTGGCAGGAGGTTTTCAACTCTGATAAATCCCTCAGAAACCCAGCCAGCATCATTCTCTTCAAAATCTGAAAAATAATCGATGGCGTCTACTCGCACATCATCCAACAAGAGACCCTCCTCAATTACTGCTGTGTCGGTAATATAATCAAAACGAACCAACACCTTCTGGCCTGCATACTCAGACAAGTCGACACGCTCTGTGATCCAGCCATTTGTGCTGCCAGTGTAGCCGCAGCCATAACTATTTCCGGTTGGATTGTACGTGGTGCAACTCGGTGTATCCAGGATTGTCCAATCCTCACCATTGGTGGATGCCTCAACATAGAGATAATCCCAATCCTCTTCAATGCGATACCATGTCTGGTAAGTCATTTCCACTTCCCCGCTCACCGCGGTCAGATCAAATTCACGGGTTAGAGTGGAATTGGATTGATCACCCTGATTGGACCAGAAACTGAATTTCCCGGAATAAGCATCTGTGGGAATCAGTTGAACCGAACGCGATCCCTGGAAATCAAATATATACTCACCTTTACAAGTAACTTCCAGTATATCGATCCCATACTGGTGTACACTGGCGGATCGGGGTTTCATTGGGCAACTGCGGATTTCCTCTTCCACATTTGGTGATGGCGGATTGGGATATAACGAGAATGAATACCTGCCGTCAGCAACTGTGGGATCATTCAAGTAAAAAGCTGCTACCCAATCAGCAAAGACGTCATCCGCCCCGATGGGTTTACCTGTAGTGGGATCGGTGATCCCATTGCTCTCCAGAACATAATCGACACCTGACATACCATTTCTGTCTTCAGACACCAATGATTGTGTCACTTTATCACCAAACCGATCAAGAAAATAAGTCATATACAGAAATGAGGAACCATAATGAGCACTATTTTCTGAACTGTCACTTGACCAATCAGTCAGTTGGGTATCCGGCTGCATAGCAAATGAGTAATCGTGGCCAGGTGGGGCATAGTTGTTTAATACTTCAGCCAGCTGCGAAAAGCCTTCATTTACCCAGGACTCCTCATTGCGGTCCCTGTACCAATGGATCATATGTTGATATTCGTGAGCCATTGTGCTTCGTATTTCATCGCTGTCCAACAACAGATTGTCGGCGCTTAAAACAAACATTTCATGTCCATTGGCATATTGGGTAACCTGGGGTGGAAATTCATCTGGCGCTGAGAAGTAACCGTATAGCATTTCACCCAATCCACGTGTATATAGCGCATACATTCGTGGATCATTATCCACACCTGGAATCCACTCCTCCCCGAAAAATTTTCGGTTCGTTGGAACGATCTTATTATTAAACTCCCGTACCAGGTCTTCAAGATCATCCTGGTCATAAGTGACCCCATCTTCAATCCAGAAATAAATATCCTCCCCGATACTACCCAGAGTGGCGCCGACCTGACTGCTTTCCAGTGTGTCGTCATTGGTGATCCAAAATAACTGGTGGTCACCCACTTTTAGCGGAACACTGGGGGCTGGAACTGTATCATTAACATTTTTAATTCCAAGCAGACGGTTAGCGATAGCCACCGGGTCCGATATTGGCATATCCGAATTTTGAAGCATATCCAAAGTTATGTAAGCTGTATCATCAATCGGAGTGGTATCAATGGTGGGAATGGGGGAAATCGGGAACTCATCGCCAGGAATACGCTCGTTCATATTATTCAATATATTGTTGAACTGAAAATCTCCCATAACATTTAAACCGAGAACAAGTAACAGCCCTCCACAAATGCAACAGGCAGAGATTATGATGAAGATCAGGATGGCAATGGGCAAGGCTGTGGATTTTTGCATGAGTCCTCCATAAAGGTTATTACAATTATCTATGATTATACCGGAAATAACAATCAGCGACCTTTCGTTTATAATTTGTGCGTCATTCAATCGATCCATTACCAGTGGAGGAATAATGTTACAGGAGTTTTCACCGAAAGAACAAATCTCACGATCTTTAAACCTGTGGTGGGTACTTGCCATCTGTATTATGCTGGGAGGCGGGATCGGTTATCTCATTCATCGGATCGAACCCCCAGTTTACCAGGTCAAAGCAATTATCAATACATTCATCGATTTTCAGGATATCAACGACGCATCACTATCTCAATATGATGAGGATATGACCATTAACTCAGTGAAGGCTGTGATGCTGTCAAACGCCGTTATTGAGGGTGTAATCAATCGCGCGGCAATGGAAGGCATTTCAATCAATTACTCAACCTTCATGGAAAGACAGCGCATTTATCGTGCGCATACGGACTATGAACTCTTCTATCTGGATCCGGATCCTGAAACGGCAAGAAAGCTGGTAAACTACTGGGCTGAAATTGGCGTGGCGCATTACCATAAATTGCAGGAGCAAGGGAATATGCCTCTTTATGTAACTGTTACTCTGGCAAGTCTCGCTGATCTGCCACTCACCCCGACATATTCTCAAGCGAATACTTATGTCTTATCTGGTGCCTTATTAGGATTTGTTCTGGGACTGGTACTGACATGTCTGCCATTCCACAAACCAGTCAACAAGCAGCGTCTGGCAAGTCAAAAAACCAGCCGGGGTGTATGAATGATCCAGCGGATTAAACCATTCTACCCATTTCTGGTGGAAGGATGCTGGGCTCTTCTTTTCATCGGCTTGCCCTTCACCAGTTTCCCGATTTTAGGTTGGATGTCCAATTCCCAGGCCGCTCCATTTTCAGCCATCCCACTTGGTTTATTGGGAATAATATGGTTTTTACCTCAAATCATGAAGGGAAGGCTGTTGCCCGAAGAGGTCTTACCGATCCTGGTTTTTACCATTGCCGCAGTGGTGAGTTCAACGTGTGTTTATTATCTCGATATTGTGCATTTTGAGGAAAGAACTTTCCTTGATCAATCATTACGGGCATTTTTAACATTATTCATCGGTTTGGCTTTTTACATAATCATTTCCACACGTGATTATTCAGAGAAATCCTTTTCCCGGGTTTTACAATGGATCCATATCGGCGGAATGGTCATGCTACTGTGGGGTTTGATACAAGCGATCATTATCTTCAACCTTAATGGTCATTTCCCGTCATTTTTAGAGAGAATACGGGTTTGGCTGGTAATTCAAACATCAGCTGTGCGTGAGGGTAATCGATTAACCAGCCTCGCTTATGAGCCCTCCTGGTTCGCACATCAACTGAATATGCTTTATTTGCCTATCTGGCTGGCGAGCACCTATTTAAGAAAGTCGGTTTTCAAATTTCGGTTTTTACATCTGACTGTTGAGAATATATTGCTTGCAGTAGGTTTGGTTGAGTTTATCCTATCGCGACCTCGAGTGGGTACGGCAGCCTTTCTTCTCATGCTTGCGTTTCTGTTACTCCTCATCACATTGAGCATCAGCAGAAAAATCAGTCAGAAAATTCTGGGTCAGTTCCAGATCGGCCCGGCCCATCAGAAGCTGGCCTCCAATGCGATCACGCTTGTCGTTGGTTTTCTGATGCTCGTGATTTATGTTGGTTTGGCATTGTCAGTTGCATATGTCGGTTCCAGATTCGATGAGCGCCTTGGTTTACTCTTCACGCCATTACAACCAGCTGAAATGCAAATCATCAGGGGACTGAATGAGTCAGCCATGATTTACGTGGGGAACCGATTGAGATTCCTCGAGCGCGTTATCTACTGGTTAATGGGATGGCATGTTTTCCGGGATTATCCAATACTGGGCGTGGGCCTTGGAAATTCTGGTTTTTTTGTCCTCTCTCATATCTCCCCCGAGGGATGGGCTACCACGGAATTCCGCAACCTGATCTATCGTTTTGGTTTTATGGTCAATACCAAGAGTTATTGGATCCGCATCCTGGCAGAGACTGGCCTGGTGGGCTTCTCATTCTTTTTAACCTGGCTGACTGGTCTCTGGCGCTCTGCCCGTTTCCTGGCAGCAAGTAAAAGCGGGATTATCACAGTGGCAGGCCTTGCAGGGCAGTTCGCTTTAATTGCCTTCATTGTCGAAGGTTTCAGCATTGATTCATTCGCCCTGCCCTATTTATGGGTGATGGCAGGGCTGATCTCGGGTATGCGGATGCACTCGATGCAATCTCAAGCATGATTGTCACTTTCAATCTGAAAGCACTATCCATATTGAATATTTAGCTTGATTATCGAGGTGTGAAATTGATCAGAATAAGATTCCTTGAACAATCTGCATAGGTTGAAAAGGATACAGGCACGGTGATTTGTGTAAGAAGCTTGTCCCGCACCACAATTTGAAGAGATCCGGATGAGGCAAAAGGCTTACTCGCGATTTGAACCTCATACCCTCCCGGGCCATAATCCTGAGCATTTCCGGTAATCCCGCTTTGAGAGATTGTTTGTCCATTAACAACCCCGGATACCAGTAGCGACAGACCTTCGACTGGATTACCATCTCTCCCAAAGACCTGACCCGCTATTCCCATCCAGTTACAGCCTGCATCAGTATGAACATAATTGGGTAAATAAACAGGTACTCCAGCCTGGAGTTCATATTCATACGCACGCGCAACAATCAGCAGGAAGTATGTGTATGGCTTTTCTTCATCGTCTGCAGGGAAATAAATTTGTTCGGCAGGTGTTTCGATGAGTTCATATTTATCAAAAACCTCGTTACTTATTGGGGACTCTTCAGAACGGTTTATTCCAAGTAATGTGGGGCTTGCAGCGAGCAGTCCTGCGCCAAGAAGCACTAAAAGAATAACCAGGACATGTTTTTGTGTTAAAAATGATTTCTTCGTAGACATTCAACCTCTTCTTGTTGAAATTGCAAGTTGTATGCCACGCATGCATCCTTAGCAAAATAATGTTCATTGTGGTCGCAAACCGATGTGATTTCCCCCTGGTACAGGTTGACGATATATTGCACAAGCCAGCTTGGGTATGGTATGTGAAAACATGCCTTTGAAAAAGAAATGGGAGGAAGGAAATAAACTCAGTCCGCCTTTAAGAAGATGATTACAGTCTAATGATGACAGGAGACCTTTGTATAGAATTCTCCATCATTCGTTTTGAAATATTAAAGAGCGTATTAATTTAAATCCGCAAATAGACCATATTCTTCTGTGTGTATAAAGGGAGCATGCAACAAAGCAAGTATATGTATAGGAGTATTGGGTCATGGTAATTTGTCTGATTTCCATTCCTATCAGCGGGTTTGCAGTTAAGTTAGCTGTCCAATATTGAATGATATTGTCAGGTATGGGATAATCTATATATTCTGTAGAATATTTCATCCTAATAAAGGTTTCAATTGCACATTCTCATTACTCGATCCAATCCAATATCCCCTGACCCACGGGTGGAAAAAATTGGCAAGGCTTTAATTGCAGCGGGATACACCGTCTCTGCTCTCGGTTGGGATCGCACTGGCAAGCTGCCTGGAAAGGAAAACCGAGACGGTGTCATCATTCAACGTTTATGCATCCCGGCTGGCTTTGGTAAAGGATTGGGAAACCTTCAGCAACTATTACGATGGCAGTTGGGGCTCTGGCGATGGCTATTAAAGCACAGGGCTGAGTATGAACTTATTCATGCCTGTGATTTTGACACCATCTTACCTGCCTTGTGGCTAAAAACATTCTTTCATAAAAATGTTGTTTACGATATTTTTGATTTCTATGCCGATCATTTACGTGCTACACCCGGAATAATAAAAAAAATGATACGGCAAGTTGACCTATGGGTGATTGGCCGGGCAGATGCACTTATCCTGGTGGATGACGCCCGCATCGAACAAGTGGCTGGTTCGAAACCCAGACTGACTGCCATTATCTACAACAGTCCGGAAGACACTTTTACAGAAGTCGCGCAGCGAACACCCCAAAAGAGTGGTTATCTTCGATTGGCTTATATCGGTTTACTCCAGATCGAACGGGGACTCCTGGAAATGATCACTGTCCTCGCAAGACACCCAAAATGGGAACTTGATCTGGCTGGGTTTGGTGGCGATGAGCAGCTTATCTTAAAGAAGATAGCAAATCTACCTAATATACACTGGCATGGTCGCGTGGATTACCAAAAAGCCATGGAACTTAGCTCAACTGCGGATGTCCTGTTCGCTACTTATGATCCGGCCATTCCAAACCACAAGTTTTCCAGCCCAAATAAAATCTTTGAAGCCATGATGCTGGGTAAACCGGTCATCGTGGCGTCGGGTACGAATATGGACCGCATGATCGCCAAGGCAGATTGTGGCAGCATTGTGCCATACGGTGATATTGTGGCTCTGGAAACCGTTCTTACATCACTGGCGGCATCACCGAAGATGGTGCGCAGGTTGGGCCGGAACGCGCGTATGGCATACGAAACAACCTACGCCTGGTCGATCATGAGCCAGCGATTGATCCAGTTATATGAAAAGGTGATCGTAAAATGAGTCCGGCCAAGCATGGAAAATTATGCCTGGTTGCCAATACCGATTGGTATCTCTATAATTTTCGGCTTACGCTTGCCAGGAAAATGCGTGAGCTCGGATGGGAAGTCGTTATGGTCTCACCATCTGGGCCATATGTGTCTCGTATTGCAGAGAATGGCTTCAGGTGGGAGGAATGGAAATTCGATCGACGGGGATTGAATGTGATTTTTGAATTCGGATCCATGCTGAGATTAATTAAAATCTACGCACATGAACGACCTCGCTTGATCCATCATTTCACCATCAAACCGGTCATTTATGGCACTTTGGCAGCGAGAATACTAAGAACTCCTGCCATCGTCAATTCCATTACCGGGTTGGGGTATGTCTTCCTCAAATCCGGCTGGCAAGGAAAAATATTACAAAACATCGTAAAACCGATCTACTCCCTGGCTTTAAAGCATCAGAATGTACTCGTTATCTTTGAGAATGGCGATGATCAAAACACATTCCTGCACTCCAAGCTGGTCAGGAAAGATCAGACGAGGATAATCCCGGGCGTCGGCGTGGATGTCTCCCGCTTCATACCCAAACCAGAGGCCAAGGGAAAACCGCTGGTTGTCTTGCCGGGACGCTTATTGTGGGATAAGGGGGTGGGAGTACTTGTCGAAGCGGCTCGTCAATTAAAAGGGCAAGTTGAATTGCGTATTGCGTTGGTGGGCATGCCGGATCCCGGAAACCCTGCGAGTATCCCCCTGGATGAGTTACGCAAATGGGTGTCAGAGGGGTTGGTTGAGCATTGGGGATTTCGGCTTGACATGGAAGAGGTCTACCGTCAGGCGCATATTATATGTCTGCCATCCATGGGAGAGGGTTTGCCAACTGTATTGATCGAAGCGGCGGCTGCCGGGCGTCCGATCATCACCGCTGATGTACCCGGGTGTCGTGAGGTGGTTGAACATGGTGTGAATGGTTTGCTGGTACCACCGAATGACCCGCATGCATTGGCGGATGCGTTGAAATTGCTGGCAGGCAATCCGGTATTGCGCCGCAGGATGGGGAAAGCTGGACGCCAGAAGGTTATCGAAAGATTCTCCGATGATAAAATAATTACAGCTATTGTTAAAGAGTACTCAGATTTACTTTGTGATATTTGACCACGATCATTTATCGTTTTCAGAAAGGAATGCGATGGAACTGTAAATAAATTTATGGCGGTCGATCGAGGGGACTACAAGGTAAATAATTTTAAAAGATGTAGATTATAATTCTCTACTATGTCTAATAAATCGGTTGGTTCGATGACCACAAGCAAACAGCTATATGATAGCGCCCTACACAGATTACTGCCATTGCTTGAGATCAAGGAAGCCTGGCGTTACCGTGATCTAATCCTATTCCTGGTTCGCCGGGATATCACTGCCCGCTATAAACGCTCGGTGTTGGGTGTCGCCTGGACGATGCTCAACCCGTTGGGCATGATGATCGTCCTTTCCATCGTTTTTTCAAATGTATTCAAGGTAGACATGGTCGGTTATCCGGCATATGTATTGAGTGGTTTAATCGTATGGACCTTTTTTTCCCAGACCAGTTCTAACGCGATCAATGTCCTGGTATGGGGGGGGGATCTGCTCCAGCGGATCTATATCCCTCGTTCAACATTTGCCATCTCGGCCATTTGCACAGGATTGGTCAATTTAATACTATCAATGGTACCGTTGATCGCGGTCATGCTGGTCCTTCGTATTCCGATCCCGGCGACAATATTACTCTCACCGTTTGCGATGATCCTGCTGGGGTTGTTCAGCCTGGGATTTGGCTTGTTGATCTCCACCATAGGCATTTATTTTGCAGATGTGGTGGAGATGTACGCGATCGTTTTGATGGCCTGGATGTATTTGACCCCCATCATCTACCCACTTGACATTTTACCATCGAATATTCAAAGCTTGCTGCAGTATAACCCACTGGTTCACCTGGTTGGTTTATTCCGCAGCCTGGTCTATGAAGGAATAGTCCCTTCATGGGATCAATGGTTGCTCTCAATCGGAATCGCCTTCGGGACTCTGATAATCGGCTGGCTGATCTTCACGGAGAAATCGGATGAGTTTGCCTACCGCACCTGAGTTGTCAACATCGCCAGAGCGGTTGGGTGGACAGGCACCCGGTGATTCAGTCGTGACCCTGGATAATGCCACCGTCTGTTATCGCGTGCCGCGTGAACGGTATCGCACCTTGAAGGAGTTTGCCATCCGGCGGGTTCAGGGGCGGGTAACATTCGAAAA
>JAFGXF010000073.1 GCA_016936755.1 Anaerolineaceae bacterium
GAGTGGCAGGCGGTGGGTGATCAGGGATTTTACATCGATGAGGTGTTTGGACACAAAACGAATGCTCGTCGGATAGGTGTGTGCCATGCGTCGAACCAGCCGGATCGTCAACCCTTTTTGACGCACATTGGAAGCGTTGAATGACAGGCGGTCATCCTTGGGGATGCCGGTCAGGATCAGCCTGCCTCCCGGTCGCACGAGCTCGGCTGCCTGTTCCGGGGTCTCATCGGCACCGGCAGCCTCAAAGACAACATCCACCCCCCGGCCTTCTGTCATGGATAGAATATCACCAACCGGGCTGTGCCCGCCGGGATCAAAAACCGCATTTGCACAAAAATGGCGGGCAAATTCCCTGCGGTAGGCCAGCGGTTCGGTTATGTAAACCGCACTTGCCCCTGCCAGCCTGGCAACAGCTCCGATCAACAGGCCGATCGGACCTGCCCCAAGAACAGCGACACTCTCACCGGGTTTAAGGTGCGCCAGGTTAACCGAGTGAAGCGCCACGCCCAAAGGTTCCAGCATGGCGGCCTCTTCCGGACTGAAACCTTCCGGAAGTGCAAAGCAGTTGATCGCTGGCATGCTGGCGTATTCCGAGAACACGCCAGCAATGGGGGGCGTACCGCAGAACTTCACATGTGGGCAGAGGTTGGGATGACCCTTTTGACATTGTTCACATTTCCCACACGGAATGGCTGGATCCACCGCAACCAGGCTGCCTTCCTGGGCTTCGTTTACCCCGCCCTGGCTTTGAACAATGTATGCGGAGAATTCATGACCCATGATGGTTGGTTCTTTTACGATCTGGTTGCCGATCCGACCTTCATTGTAGTAGTGCACGTCTGAACCACAGATACCCACCGATGCGATCTTAAGCAGCACCTCGCCTTTGCCGGGTTTTGGAACAGGTCGGGATTCAACGCGCATATCATGTATGCCATATAGAATGGCTGCCTGCATGGATCCTGGTGTGTTTGGGTTTACTATATGCGTCATAATGCTATTGTAGTCCTATTCCGGTGATATGTTGAGTTGTTTGAATACGAAACATCATCAGCCTGGCGGACGGGAAAATCCCTGCTTGCCTGGTTTAAATCGGTTGGTATGATCTATCCCATTAACCCCGGACGCCTTCAGAACAATCTTTCTGACCCGAAGGCGTCTGGATCGTTCACATCTTGATCGCTAAAAGAGGTTTTTCGTGGTTGCTTATACCTTGCGTGAAATGTCATCCTTTGCACGGTCCAGAAAGTCTGAAATGGAGATCGGGCCCGGGTTTTCCCCGCTGCGCAGGCGATGTACGGGTTAAAAAATATCGCCACATCACTACAGCCGTTCGTGATGGAACCATAGCGGCATTGGAAATTATCCAGAAAACATATATCATCAGAATAGCAAAGGATAACGATTATTAACAGGCATTCGTATTTATGGCATGTTCCCTGTTTGATCATGCTGTCATCCTTTTGTTAATCAGGCTGATCGTTCCAAGAAGTGAGTACTCCTATCAGGGAAAGGTCTACCCCCTCTATATAACCAGGAGATGATTCTTAAATCCATACAGGGTATTGACAAATTCCGTGTCATATTGTAATATAGGATAACCTAATATTAAAATTAGGCTATACTAATGGAGGTCTATTGAACATTTCCATTTACTTACTATTATGGCTCATCCCACTTGTACTGTTAATGATGGGAGTTTGGTTTTTTAGGTCAGGCCCGGGGTCGCGATGGCTGGCTGGCAAAAAGATTAATCAACGCCAATTATTGGAAGATGCCCTGAAGCTGATTTTTAATTTGCAGCAGGATGGGAGACCACCTGATAAATTCCGGCTGGCAGTAGAGCTGAAACTAGATTTGCCAGCTGTTCAGGCATTGATTGCAAGGCTTGAAGCACAGGAATTGGTTGTGGCGCAACATGGCATACTAAGCTTGACCACCGAAGGTCAAAGATGGGCGCTCCAGGTTATACGGGCGCACCGCTTATGGGAGCGCTACCTGGCAGATGAGGCACGCATGCCATTGGAGAAAATACATTCCCAAGCCAACCTGCGTGAACACCACATGACTGTGGAAGAAGTTGATAGTCTGGATGCTGCGCTGGGCTACCCTGCGAGAGACCCACATGGTGATCCGATACCCACGGCTGCAGGGGTTTTACGCGATCTGAAAGATCGGACCCCATTAAACGAAATGAAACCTGGTCAGCGTGGCAGAATCACCCATCTTGAAGACGATACACCGCTGGCATATGCTCAAATACTGGCTGAAGGTTTGTATGTGGGGCAGTTAATCAGTGTTCAAGAAAATAATCGGGAACGGGTGGTATTGAGTGATGATTCAAACCAGTTCGTTTTAGCTCAGGCTATTGCCGAGAATGTCTCTGTGCATTTGGAAGCTCCTAAAAAAACTGCTGATCCATCGATAATCCCTTTGGGAAATCTGCCAAGTCAATTGCAAGCTGAGATCGTCCATATCGATGATCGTTGCCAGGGCTACACCCGGCGCCGTTTTCTGGACTTGGGGTTGACGCCTGGAACAATGATTTATCCTGAGCTGGAAAATCCATTCAAAGATCCACGTGCGTACCGACTACGTGGCACGTTGATCGCACTTCGACATAACCAGGCATCCTATATATGGGTGCGACCTCTCTCAAATGAAATTCAATAATATTGATGGATGGTAAAAATGGTAAAAAGAATTTCTTCCCCTTGTGCCGACTGCCCCTCAAATGTTGATTTGGAACAGATGGGTGTGAAACTGGGTAAATTTGACAGGGTGGTGGCCCTGGCGGGTAATCCCAATACTGGAAAATCAACCATATTTAACCGATTGACCGGTTTAAAACAGCATACTGGTAATTGGCCCGGCAAGACCGTGACTCGCGCCGAAGGAGGTTATGAATTCAACGGTGTGAAGTACAAGTTGGTCGACCTGCCAGGTACCTATTCACTCCTCTCGGTATCGCAGGATGAAGAGGTGGCGCGTAATTTTATACTCTTCGGCCAACCTGATTGCACGGTCGTAGTCACTGATGCAACTGCCTTGAACCGTAACCTGAACCTGGCATTACAGGTAATGGAAATAACAGATAAGGTGGTGATTGCAGTTAATATGATGGATGAAGCCCATCGTAAAGGCATCACTCTGGATACCCGAAGTTTGTCGCGTGATATGGGGGTGCCGGTCATTCCAGTCACAGCGCGTACCGGTGAGGGTATGCAGACCTTATTGGTTACTATTGCTGACGTGATTAATGGAAAAATCCGTACCAAACCACTCCGTGTTGAAGGTTCAGTTGAAATGAAACATGCTGTATCCGAGTTAAGTACCCAAATCGAAAAATTGTATCCCAACACACCGAATGCACGATGGCTTGCAATTCGCCTGCTGGATGGCGATGAACGTGTGGAGAAGGCGATCTTAAGCGGTGAAATCGCAAAATTGGTGAGGTCCCAGAAACGTGCAGATATTAGGTTCAGCAAAAAGATGGCTGTCGAAGGACACCAATAGGAGTCATTGATGAATTCAACCCTCACCCCCCAAGCTGTTCTTGACCGTGCTGAATCCCTGCGGCCGAAGCTCTCCAGTGGTTTTCGTGACGAGATAGTCAAATCACTTTATGCAGAGGTGGAGCGTATTACACGCCGCTCTGTGAAAATCGGTCCGAAGAAAAAATGGGATTTTGATCAAAAAATCGATCGACTGGTAACCTCTCCCGTTCTGGGTTTGCTCATCATGTTGCTAATACTGATGGCGGTTTTTTGGGTGACCATCGTTGGGGCTAACGTACCCTCGGGGCTGATTGCAGACTTCCTTTTCTTTATAGAAGAGAAGGCCGCAGATCTATTTACGAATATCGGATTTCCCTGGTGGGTAACCGGTTTCCTGTGGCATGGAGTATTCAGGGGGCTGGCATGGGTGATAGCAGTGATGTTACCACCGATGGCAATCTTTTTTCCGATATTTACCATATTGGAAGATCTGGGTTACCTGCCGAGGGTGGCTTTTAACCTGGATTGGTTGTTTAAACGTGTTGGGGCACATGGTAAACAATCTCTGACCATGGCCATGGGGTTTGGCTGCAACGCAGCCGGGGTTATATCTGCCCGGGTGATTGATTCTCCGCGTGAACGTCTGATTGCCATACTGACGAATAACTTTGTTCCCTGCAATGGTCGTTTCCCTACGATCATCATGCTGGCCACGGTCTTTGTTGCCGCGGCCTTCCCGCCGTTGGTGGCTTCTTTTGTTGCCGCAGGTACAGTATTGGGGGTTGTTTTGGTGGGCGTCTTTTTCACCTTGTTGGTTTCTTGGGGGCTCTCAAATACGATATTAAAAGGTGAGGCCTCTGCCTTTACGCTTGAGTTGCCACCCTACCGGCGACCAAATATCGGACAAATTTTATATACTTCGCTGATTGACCGTACTATCTTCGTTCTATGGCGTGCTGTACAGGTGGCTGCACCAGCCGGTGCAATCATATGGATTTTAGGCAATATCTTCGTAGGCGACCTTAGTTTGGCTCAACATGTTGCTGATTTCCTTGACCCACTTGGAATACTGATTGGCTTGGATGGTGTAATCCTTTTGGCGTATATTATCGCGATCCCGGCCAACGAAATTGTTGTACCGACGATGATGATGGTATATATGGGCGTTGGTATGATGACAGATATTCCCGATCTGGGCTCGCTGCGTGCGTTACTTGTCGATGGCCACGGTTGGACATTGTTGACTGCAGTCAATATGATGTTGTTTTCACTTTTACACAACCCCTGCGCTACAACAGTTTTAACCATATACAAGGAAACGAAGAGTTATAAATGGACCATTCTCGGTTTTGTAATTCCCCTGGCCCTGTCTTTTTTGGTGACTTTTTTGGTTGCCGCAATCGTGCGTCTGCTTGGAGGTGGATAACATGAAAAAAAGAGGTGATGAAGGGTTAAGTCACTCGGTTCAGGATTATCTTAAGATCATCTATATGCAAACCCAAAATGGGCAGTACACCAGCACGGTGGCTATCGCAACAGCGTTTGGTATTCGATCGGCATCGGTCACGAACATGCTGCAGCGATTGGCTGAAACCCAGCCAACCCTTGTGGTTTATCGCAAGCATCATGGCGTTAAACTGACACCAGAGGGTGAGAAGGAAGCTCTTCAAATCATAAGGCGGCACCGTTTGTTGGAACAATTCCTCTACCAGGTTCTGGAGTACCCGCTGGGAGATATCCATGACGAAGCTGAGAGATTGGAACATGTCATTTCACCTTTTTTTGTGGAACGCATCAACACATTAATGAAGAGCCCTGCTTTCGACCCACATGGACACCCGATACCGGATCGTGATTTGAACCTGAACGATTCAAGAAAACTGGCCTTGCTTTCAGAGTTGCAGCTGGGTCAAAAAGGGTTGGTTCGCTTGATTACAGACCGTTATACCGATTTTCTGGTTTACCTAACCACGATTGGAATTAACACCGGTACTGAGTTGAAGATCGTCCAAACCAATTCATATGATGGCACTCAACAGGTCGAGATTGTGGGTACCGGTCAGCTTCAGGTATTCAGCAAGGCAATCAGCGAAAGTATTCACGTGGAACTCGTGTGAGCCACTCGCCCTCGATAAGAACATAGTCATCTCGATAAGGTGGGAATTACCACCCTTATGACGGTAAGTGAGCCCCGGCCCCTCTTTCGAGATTCTCATTACTGATCATAAGCATAAACGAGCCTTTTTTGTTTTGTTATTGGACAATAAAGGTTTTCTTTTTGCTTTAAAAAGAATCTGCCACATCGCTCCCGGGTATGGGGTGGAGACGCGCTTCTGTGGCAGTGATTCAGTATTTGGGTCGAGAATTGAGTTGATGACAGGGTTCTTTTTATCTGTTTTATCTTGCTGGAATGGGCGTTCCACCAAGGCTATATAATAGATAAACTCACTACTCCTTGATTAAATTTTTCTCTGGATATCTTCCTTGGCGCGCTCGATGAAAGTGGAAATGGCAATCGGTCCGGGATTTTCACCACTTCGAAGGCGCAAAGACACCTGGTTGTTTTCAATCTCCTTGTCGCCTATGACCAGCATATAGGGGATCTTCTGGTTTTGTGCATCCCGGATCTTGGCGTTCATGCGCTCCGAGCGGTCATCCACCATGACGCGCAAGCCCGCTTTGCGAAGTTGCACGGCTGTGTCTTTGGCATACTCGAAATGACGGTCAGCGATCGGGATCATTGCCACCTGGATGGGTGACAGCCATACCGGAAATGCGCCGCCATAATGTTCGATCAGAACACCGAAAAAGCGTTCCAGGCTGCCGAGCAGGGCGCGATGAACCATATACGGCCGTTGGGGCTGACCATCCTCGCCGATGAATTTCAGATCGAAGCGCTCCGGATTATTGAAATCGAACTGAATGGTCGAGAGCTGCCACTCGCGACCGAGGGCGTCGTTCACTTTCAGATCGATCTTGGGCCCGTAAAAAGCCCCTCCACCCTGATCAACCTGGTAGTCGATCCCGGAACGCTTGAGGGAGTCTTCCAAGGCTGCCTCTGCCGCCAGCCATCGTTCAGGCTCACCCACTGACTTTTCCGGCTTGGTGCTGAGGTATGCATTGATGGAAGCAAATCCGAAACTGCGCAGGATGTGCAGGCTGAAATCCAACACAAAATCGATCTCGGCCGGCATCTGGTCGGGGCGGCAGAAATGGTGGGCATCGTCCTGGGTGAAACCGCGGACGCGCATCAGGCCGTGTAACACACCACTGCGTTCGTACCGGTAAACAGTGCCTTCCTCTGCATAACGGATGGGCAGATCCCGGTAGGATCGGATCGAATTCTTGTAAATGTGAATATGGAAGGGGCAGTTCATCGGTTTCAAGTAGAACTGCTGACCGTCGATATCGAGCGGTGAGTACATGTTCTCCTTGTAGAATCCCAGATGGCCGCTGGTCTCCCATAATTGTGCTTTCCCGATATGCGGTGTGTATACAAAGTCATACCCGTTGGCTTCATGCTCTTCCGACCAGAAATTTTCGATGATTTTGCGAATCTTGCCACCCTTGGGATGCCACAGGATCAAACCAGCGCCGATCTCATCCACCACACTGTACAGATCGAGATCCTGGCCCAGCTTGCGGTGATCGCGTTTTTTAGCCTCTTCCATGCGCCACAGGTAGTCTTTCAATTCATCCGGGGTATTCCAGGCGGTGCCGTAGATGCGCTGCAGCATGGGGCGTTTTTCATCTCCGCGCCAGTAGGCACCGGCGACCGATAATAACTTGATGGCAGACGGATTGATCTGCGTGGTAACCTCCACATGCGGGCCGCGACAGAGGTCGGTGAAATTGCCCTGCGTGTAGAGGGAGATCTCAGGCTTTTCCTGGGTCGGGTTGCCGTCCTCATCCAGCTCACCTGCTTCCAGTCCGTCGATCAATTCCAGCTTGAACGGCTGATCCTTGAATATCGCTTTCGCCTCATCTGCGCTGACCACTTTGCGCTCGAATTTGCCCTTGGTCTGGATGAGCCCGCGCATTCTTTTTTCGATGGATTCAAGATCCTCGGGTGTCAGCGGACGCGGAAGGTCGAAGTCATAATAGAATCCGTCCTCGATCGCGGGCCCAATCGCAAACTTGGCTTCCGGGAATTTCTCCAGCACCGCCTCTGCCATGATATGGGCGGCAGAATGGCGGATGCGATATAACGCCGATTCCTCATATTGTTCTTTTTTTTCTGACATGATCTCCTCCAAAAACAAAACGTGTAATTAAAGAAA
Organism: Anaerolineaceae bacterium; assembly: GCA_016936755.1. Lineage (GTDB taxonomy): Bacteria > Chloroflexota > Anaerolineae > Anaerolineales > Anaerolineaceae > JAFGXF01. The sequence continues at coordinate 7,778 of JAFGXF010000073.1, forward strand.
AGACTCTCATCCCTTCTGGGGCGAGAGTAAGTTTGTCACGCGGTTCCACCCAGATTAACCCATAAAAGCATGGATCATCTCTGAAGACTGATAACGGGGTCAGCCGTTCACCATACTTGGGTTAGGACCCTTTCCGGATCAAGCTGGCAGGTGGTTTTCATCACGGTACCAGGAACTTTCAGCCTGTGGTTCCTATTCTCTGACAGTATTGCCGTGATTACTCGTCCTGGTCAAAGCTTTTATTATATATTTGATTATACACTAAAAATGTCACAAACCATTTTTACTGTTGGGATCAGTGGCATTTCGACTTAGGAAGGATGGTTCATTTCAATCATCAAATTGAAGCGCGGAACCGGCCGGGAATCTATTCACCCTTTCCTTAAATGCATCGGCTAGTCTATCGATTGAGTTTTCGCCTGTGCAATGGTTGATGATAGAAAACAACCTTTGGGTAACGCTCTGTAAACACACTGATGACATGGTCCATATATTGACCGTCAGCGGTCACCAGATGTGTTCCTCCAATGATGGTATGGATGGATTCTTTAAAATTTTGCTCCACATGTGATAGTGTATTTAGAATACCGGCATGACAGCAACCACATATCAACACCAACCCGCCGCTTGTTTTTAACACGATCGACATATCATCACGATAAGGATCGGGTTTCCATTCGTCATTCACTTTAATCAAATGGTTGTTGCTGCGCCCTTCCAGATCGGATCTATCGGTTATCTCTCCAGTCGTCCATAGATTGGGATAAACTTCTGTGGGCACATCGCTGAGCATTAATTTGGCGTGCTTTTCTATGGCGGTCTTGTCCATGTCAATCCCGATCGACATATACTCACCCTTGCGAAGCGAATAACGCGGTTGAAAGAAATCGGTATGGGCATGGAGAGTCAGTTTCGTGTTTTTTGATAGGATTGCTTCCAGTCCACCCGTGTGATCGTAGTGTGCATGACTTAAGACGAGATTGTTTATATCCTGGGGTGAGAGCCCGAGTGATTCCATATTATGAGAGAGTACGCTGGCCGTCTGGCCAGTGTCAAAGAGAACAACACCCTTGTCTGATTCGATCCAAAAAGAAAGGCCATGTTCCCCCCTTAAATCCGTATCTTTTAGAACCGTGTTATCAATGACACAAATCACCTTTATTGTCATCTTTTATATTGATTCTCGCATTCTCATTTTTTATTTTGACCTAATGCAGTTATGACCCGCTTAGGCGTATATGGCAACTCCCGCATCCAGACGCCGGTGGCATTATGGATGGCGCTGGCCGTAGCCGGCGCCACCCCATCGATGGATATTTCTGCCACGGATTTGGCACCAAAAGGACCCGTGGGTTCATCTGTTTGCACAAAGATCACATCTGTGGCTGGAGAGTTGGACGCACGCGGTATCTTGTATTGACTCAGGCTGGCATTCAACGGCTGTCCGTTTTGATCGAAGAGCATTTCTTCTGTCAGTGTGAAACCAAGTGCCTGTGACATGCCGCCTTCCACCTGGCCTGCGGCCGTCAGCGGGTTGATCACCCGCCCGCAGTCCACTACCATCAATAAGCGTTCCACCTCGACCACTCCGGTCTGGGTATCCACCACGACCTCTGAAAACTGTGCAGCCGTGGGTGGGGGGCTGACCGGGCTGATATGAGAAGCGGTGGCCATGATCTGGTGCTGGTTCTGTTGATGCAGGCTGCTCAATGCGATTTCAGCCATCGTTACTTTCCTGCCATCCGGCGCAATGACCTGCCGGTCTTTCAGGATCAATGACTCGCTGTCCGATACACCCAGCATGATGGCAGCCTGCTCCAACACCTGTCGTTTGGTCTCCAGGGCTGCTTTACGAACCGCGCCGCCACTGACGTAGGTTGTGCTGCTGGCATATGCTCCTTTATCGAACGGCGTGAAGTCTGTATCTGAGGAATAGACGACCATATCCTCCAATGGGACGCCCAAAACCTCGGCAGCCAGCTGAGCCAGAATGGTGTCTGAGCCTGTGCCCAGGTCGGTCGCGCCGATCAGCAGGTTGAATGAACCATCATCGTTCATCTTAAGGGTCGCGGCGGCCATGTCCAGGTTGGCAATCCCACTGCCGTGGATGACGACCGCCATGCCGATGCCTTTACGGTAGCGTCCATCCTGTTTTTTGTATTCGGCGCGCTTATCATAGAACCGGGTGGCTTGCAGCCCGATATCCACACACTGGGCCATTCCACTGGATTGCAGTACCTGTTTGGTCCCTTCCCGGCCTTCACCCAACTGCTGAGAGAGATACATGGTCTCGCCCACCTTGAGCCAGTTCTTGCGCTTAAATTCCACCACGTCCAGACCCAACCGGTCAGCGATCTCCCCCATCATGACTTCCATGCCATACTGGCATTGCATGGCGCCATATCCGCGGAAGGCACCCGCCGGGGGCGTATTGGTATATACGACATCACATATAAAGCGTGCGTTGGGTGGATTGTAGAGCGTGAGGCCTTTGAACCCACCCACCATATTAACGGTTAAACCATGCGATCCATACGCTCCGGTATCCCCGATCAGGTACAGAGAAGCTGCCGTGACGATTTCATCCTTGACCCCCACCTTGTAACGCATGATGTTGGCGTGCCGGCTGCGCGAACTGATGAACTCCTGTGTGCGGGTGTATTCCATGCGTACCGGGCGTTTGGTGGCCAGGGTCAAATGTGCACACAGATCTTCCAGAAGCATTTCCTGTTTGTTGCCAAAGCCGCCCCCGATGCGTGGTTTGATCACGCGAATATTTTTCACCGGCATGTTGATTAAAGGGGCCAGCATGCGCCGAACATGAAAAGGGACCTGGGTGCTGGTGCGGACGATCAAGCGGTCATCTGCATCCAGATAGGTGATGCATACATGTGGCTCCATATGGGTGTGTTGCTGTTTGGGCGTACGATATTCGCCTTCAAACACATGATCGGCTTCTGCAAAGGCCTTGTTGATATCACCGATCTCTGCTTCGATGTGATGCACGATATTACGGCTGGCATCCTGGATGCCTTCGGTATCTTTTTCATCATGAATGATTGGCGCGCCGGCTTTCATCGCATCTTCCATATCCACAACCGCCGGCAGGACTTCATAATCGACATCGATCAATTCCAGGGCTTTGTTCGCAATTGCTTGGGTATCTGCTGCCACCACCGCAACCCGGTCGCCCACATGCCGGACCTTGTCATCCAGGCAAACCTGGTCATAGGGCATCGGTTGTGGGTGGCTTTGACCCCCTGTGGCATATTTGATGCGTGGCAGATCCTGGTGGGTTAATACGGCATGCACACCGGGCAGCGCACGGGCTTTGCTCGCATCGATGCTGCGAATGCGCGCATGAGCATGCGGGCTGGTGAGCAGGGCGCCATACAGCATACCTTCCGGTCGGATATCATCCGTAAACACCGGGCGGCCCAGCGCCAGCTTCCTGGCATCAACCTTCACTTCCGACTTTCCCACAACCAGCGTTTTTTGCATCTCACGGGGGGTAAAAACCAGGGGTGGTAATGGATTTCGGCTGCCGTCTTTCCGGTAAAACGCTTCAGGTAATTCGATCTTCCCGGTATCATCAGGCAGGGCCAGGTCGATATGGGTGTACGCCTTGACCTTTTCTCCACGTAAGACCGCAGCTGCGCGGCGGATCGCATCCACCCCGCGCACATAGCCTGTACAGCGGCAAAGGACGGGATTCAAAGCTTTACGTATCTCTGCATCCGTAGGATCGGTATTTTGATCCAGCAAAGCCTTTGCAGAGAGTATCAAGGCGGGTGAGCAATAGCCACACTGGATGGCGCCCGTTTCGACGAACGCGACTTGAATGGGATGCATGTCACCATTCTGGCTTAACCCCTCCAGCGTAATGATCGCTTTTCCGGCAGCATCGACCGCTTTTATCTGACAACTTCGAACCGGTTTTCCGTTCATCAGGACAGTGCACGCACCGCAATCGCCGTCGCCACAACCATATTTAACGCTGAAATACATAGAATCTCTCAATGCCTGCAGGAGTGATTCCTTTGTGTCAACAAGAAGTGTTCTCTGCTGGTTGTTGATTATGACATTGATCTCTTTTTTATCGTTTGGCATCTCTCTCTCCGTGGTAGAGTCTGAAAAACATACGTTCGCGGATTCTTATCAACTATTATAGACTGTAAACCGAAGGTTATTCAAGCATTCAGGTGATTTTGTCACTCTTCTTCCGGGTAATATGACTCAGACGCACTCCAAAATCTGACCCCATAACGCTTCACAATTTGTGCCTTCCCATTTTTTCTCAATTCTTTCAGTGTTTCAATCACATCTGCCGAAGACCAGCGGTTTAATGATTCCACCAATTCCGACTCCTTCATTGGATGTCGGGTGATGATCCCAATGATCGCTTCCATCAGGTTGTCAGCACCACGAAGGTCAAATGTGCCCTCCGCAGGATCGACAACCCGGGCCATGTCTCCAAGGATGGCGCGGGCACGGAGGAGCCCCTCATTATCTGGGGGACGCACCCAGGTTTCCACCGGTGGGCGCGTTGGCTGGAGTATATGTATTTCGTCAGGCAGGATGGCTGAAAGTAATTTCGCAATTTCCCTTAATGCTGGTTCCGTATCGTTCAAACCACGAATCAACATCACCTCAACCCAAAGCTTGCCTTGATATTCTTTGCGAAAGGCTGTCAATCCATCTATAACCCGTTCAAAAGTAATGTCCGGATGCGGGCGGTTGATCTTTTTATATAGCTGGGCGTTTCCAGCATCCAGGGTTGGCAACACGGCATCCGCCAGCCCCAACTCCTGTCGAAGGGTGGGGAGGTATAACAAGGATCCATTTGTGATGACGGCCACAGGCAGTTGCGTTATCTCTTTAACCTGCCGAATCATCAACCCAAGACTGGCATGCAGGCTGGTTTCACCCGAACCGACAAAAGTAACCCAGTCGATGTCTCCTGGCTTGTGAGCAACCAGCGCATTACGCAGCTGGGTGATGATTTCTCCGGGTGGAAAATAATCCTTGCGTTCGTTGGTCACCGGCCTGGATCGACCAAGCTGGCAATACACACAGTTCCAATTGCATGTTTTGAGTGGAACCGGGTCAATTCCCAGAGATTGTCCCAGACGTCTTGAAGGGACCGGTCCGAATACATATTTCATTGGTATCTTCGAATAACGATCATTATCGCTCTCCAAATATCTTGTTGCCGATCCGAATGATATTTGCGCCCTCTTGTATGGCAATTGGATAGCTGTTGCTCATGCCCATCGATAAGTATTGCATTTTAATATTGGGATAGCTCCTGGCTGACAGACGTTCGAAGATTTCACGGGTTGCCTTGAAATAAGGCCGGCTTTCTTCAGGGTCACCAAAACGAGGTCCCATGGTCATCAATCCTTCCACACGAATATTTTTCAATGTGCTTACCTGAGCGATCAGGTCATCCACTTCGTGGGGCAAAACGCCGGTCTTGTTTGCTTCACGACCGCTGTTGATTTCCACCAGCACCGGCATGACCTTCCCGATGTCGGCGCAATGTCGATCTATGGTTTGCGCAAGACGCCATGAATCAATCGTCTCGATCATATTGAAGAGTTCCACCGCGGTTTTGGCTTTGTTTGTTTGCAGGTGGCCGATCATATGCCAATTCGCCTGGCTGCCAACAACCTGAATGATGGGTATCGACTCTTGTATATAGTTGTAGCCGATATGCGTTACGCCCGCTTGAATGACAGTCTGAACTTCTTCCAATGAGCGTGTCTTGGCGGCTGCCAGCAATATAACGCCAGCCGGCAGGGTTTCCAGTATTCGTTTGATTGATTCGCTGATGGCAGACGGTTGTAGATTCATATTTTTCTATGTCTTTGTTATCACGATCAGGATGGCGACAAGGACACCGGTTCCAAGCGAGACCAATGTGAACTTCTTATTCTCCTTCTCAACAGCAGGGAGCAGGTGGGTTGCACCGACATAAACAAGCGCCCCGGCTGATATTGCCAACAGGATACCCAAAACGTCACGGTTGATCCTGCTGATCACAGGAAATGATATCAACGTCCCCAACGGTGTTGATAGAGCGGCTGCAATAAAAGCCAGAAACATCGATTTTCTTCGGGAAAATCCACCCCGCTCCAACAGTAAAAAGGTTACGATCCCTTCAGGAAACTCATGCAACACCATGCCAATGGCAGCAAGTGTACCTGTGAAGATGCTCACATTGAATGTAACCGAGTAGATAATACCATCGATGAACGAATGCAGTCCGATCCCGATCATTGGAATGAGCCCCATTGAAAGATCGGTGCATTCCCTTTCATGGCAAACATACATACTAACGAAGCGGTTGATAAGATACATTCCCATAAAACCAACCAGAAGGTAAATTGGCGCTTTACCATTCATTTCAAAGGCTTTTGGAATGATATGAATGAATGATACCGAAATCAATACACCGGCAGCAAAACTGATGAAATAGACCACATTCTGATTCCCCCATTTCTCATATTTGCTGATCACATAAATACCAAGTGTGGTTACGATGCATGCCAAACTGCTGGCTAAAATGACAGCCCCGAATGTGTTGAAAAACATGGCACTCTCCCGTTATTCGAGCGATGATTATCGTTTTAAGTAAAAAGGAACCTTGGTTATTTCTCCGCGCTCATTTTCCTGAAGGGTGTATAAATCCTCAACGGTTTGAAGGCGATCAATAAAGAGAACACCCTTCAGGTGATCAATTTCATGGTGAACAACCACTGCGTTGAATCCTTCAAAAATCTCATCGAAAGCTTGACCGTTTTCATCCTGACCAACAACCTGTATATAGTGGGGGCGAATCGTCTCGCCATATAATCCCGGAAAACTTAAACAACCATCAAAGTCTTTCCGTTCGTCCCGTTCCAAAGTGATTTGCGGATTAATGAGAGCCCTTGGCGGACCGGCCTGCCAGCCACCTTCCGATTCAGTACCCACACAAACAAGAACGATGTTCTGATGGATATTGATCTGCGGGGCTGCCAATCCAACGCCATTACCATGGGCTTCCAATGTATCTCTTAAATCACGAATGATCCGCCTTACCGGTCGGTTGACTGCATCAACAGATGTGCTTGGTTTCCGCAATTCATCCTGTTGTTCTGGGTAGATCAGTATTTTCCGGGTTGTCATATGCTTGCCCCATCATAAAAGGATTGTTTTATCTCAGGTTGTTTTCCTGGGGTCGACATGCGTCGACATGGGCATTGTCCGATTCATGTGCGTGGCGATCCATCACGGATCTCAACCGACCTTGATCAGGTCAGTCAGCCAGCTCCACAGTGAATGGATTTTCACTCACGGATCAGTGGTGTTCCACATTTCGGACACTTTTGATCGATGCAACGGACACTGACCTGGTGGGCCACCTTGTAACTGCATTTAGGACAGATGCAGTTGCCTGCCGGGCCGGAACCGGGTTTGTTTCCGCCGCCCTTTCCACGCCCCTGCCCCTGACCACCTCCACCGCGACCCATTCCTCCGCCAGACGAACGGTTGAACATTTATCCTCCTATCAATATTCGAATATCGATTAACCTGACCCAAGAGGGTCTTCATATAGCATATTTTGAAAATACAAGCGAAAGGTGACAAATCTTGATGACCACATGTTTCGCGCCCAGCTTTGCAGCCTATTTCTTATTTAAATCTTCGATTTGTTTATTGATGATGTCAAGCTGTTCCTTTAGCCATTTTGCTTGTTCTTTAAGTAATTCGGGTTCCTCCTGTGGCGAAGGGACCGTATAGCCTAATCGTTGCCAGCCAGGCATGCCTGTGGCATAAAACATGTTTCGCCAGCCACGCCCACCACCTCTAAAACCAATACCATACCGTGGAGCAACCGGATGAGCGAATCCGGGCATGGTATTTCCCGTGCAGTAACCAGCGCGGCGCCCTGTCATGGGTCCGGCCCCCATTGGTCCGGTTCGATCTCCTCTGGGCATCTCACTCACCTCCTTTCAAATGGAATCAAATTAACCATCCTGCCGCGACGATGCCGACGCCGTCGGTAAGGGTGACCAGACCGCGTGGAAATACCTGAGCCGCCTTGTATCGGGTCAGTCAAAGTGGTGTGATTAAGAAAATAAGATGCCAGCATCTCAATCATCCTGGGTACAATGCTTTGGTCAGGTCTGGCGGGAAGCGTTACGTCCAAATCAGATACTTTTTGGGACGCTTCCACAATCGTTTGAGATTGAACTACATGGCTTGAAGCGGGGTCGCGTGTCACCATTCGATCATCCACCTGTACTTGCTGCAGCGCCCCTGTTGGGCATGCCTCAATGCACAATAAGCAGGAAGTGCATTTTGATCGATTGATGAATGCTTTTCCCGCATGCATAACGATGGCGTCAACAGGGCATATGCTGACGCACACTCCGCAACCTTTGCACAGGCTCTGGTCAATGATCATTTTCATCGATTATCTATTCCTGCCAATCGCAGGAAATCATTGCTCCTCTAATTTATCGAGTAAATGCTGCCCAACAGAACGGTCTGCGTTGTCAGATGGGCAGATGATCAGAAGACAGTGGGATGGAACATCGTCCCGGTTTTCCCAACGATGGGGGATGTGTCCTTGAAAGATCAGGCTGTCGCCCTTTTCAAGGTTGAACTCTTGCTTTCCAACGCAATATATGATCCTTCCATCTATGCAATAGACGAACTCTTGGCCAGTGTGAACAATGGTATCCGGGCCGCTATTGGTCTTGGGATTTGAAGTCATCAACAACGGGGTGGCTTCTCCCAATGCCAACCCACCTCCCAAATCCTCCAACTCACCATGCGGAAGCATGGTTAATGGTCTTTGTCCATTTTTTTGAAAAACGATATCCTTGAATATGGATGGGGCATCGAAGAATGCAGTAATCGGAACCCGTAAAGCGGTTGCCAGCTGTTGAAGAGTGCTGACATTTGGAGAGGTTTTTCCGTTTTCGATCAGGCTGAGGGTGTTGAAGTTCAAACCACTTTTTTCAGCCAGGGAACGTATCGATAACCCCTGCATCAGGCGCAACTCCTGGAGTCGGCGGCCCACATTGGTTTCGGTGGCATCCACATTTTCGGATGCTGGCTGCATAACTGCAATCAGGCTTTCTCTCCAATGACTCTGACGATTGAATGACCGGGTTGGGCTAATGGGCGGCATGCAATGCACCTTTCTGAGCGTATACTATTATTATAGTACAATCTTTGTAAAAATCAACCAATTAATTATTACAAACATAAATTAATATGAAATTGGAACGATTAGTCTACATTCTGAAATAGGGCAACATGCTCCCATTTTCGCGAGGATCACTATGCGTTGGTTTCCTGGGTCAATTCCAATGAAATGATCCTGGTCGTTAATTGAGATGTTATCAATCGTATGCTTTGCGTATTTTTTCTTGTGAAATGACCGTGGCCAACATCGTTTGCCAGTGCGGGTCTTCCCACGTGCCCAGCTTGGAGTGCATATCCAGATACTTCTGGGGGATGGGATGGGTACCCAAAACAACCTGCACGTTGTAACGATGTTCAATGAAGCTCATAAATGTCTCGATATATGGGCAGGGTGGATAACCCACTAAAAAGCCGGTTGCCAGGTGGATCACCTGCGCTCCGTTCTTGACCATTTCCTCGCCCGCATACTCAATATTCCCGCCAGGGCAGCCATTACAGGTTGTGTAACCTACCAATTCCACTTCTGATTTTAAGTAAATACTGAAGGCGCCTTCCCGGTTTTTGAGTGCCCTCAGGCATTTCCCACCAGAACAGGTACGATAACGATCACAGATAATGATCCCAAGATTAATTTTGTTACTCATCTTTCACTCCTGACCAGGTGTCACCACTTCACACTGGGATCCTATTTATCTCGAGATTTGTCGGCCTCAGAAATCGCCTGGTGAAGCGTGTTCACGGCCAATTCAGCGCAATGCGCATGATCCGGTGGCAGCCCTTCTAATTCTTTTATAAGATCTTCTGCGGTGATTCTCATTGCTTCTTCCAGCGTTTTATTCTTTACCAGTTGAGTGAGTTTAACACCACAGGCAATCGTAGCCCCACAGCCATCGGTGATGAAGCGAGCTTCCGTAATGATCTCTCCTTTCAACTGCAGATCGATCTGCATGCTGTCTCCACACCAACCGCGTACATGGCCGCGGGCGTCAGGTTTCTCAAGGCTTCCCATATTTTCCTTGCTTTCGATCAGCTCACGGGCTTTCTCTGAGAACCCCTTGTGACCTGCCGGTTCATCGCCGATCTGTATGACTTCCAGGTTAAGGAAAGCCTCCAATAACGCGGGCAATTCATCCAGCTTGATCTCTTCGATCTTGCCTGCGTCGCACTGTTCCGCCACCCGGGGGTCAATCGGCAGCTGTGCCAGGAGCGGAACACCGGCAGTTTCTGCGACCTCGCCAGCGTGGCTGGGTCCAAAAATGAAATGCTGCCTGGCGGTGTCAGGGCAGACAAAGTAAGCCATATTCTCCACAACGCCCACAATGGGCGTCTTGATCGCCTGCGCCATGTGCACCGCTTTGCGGACGACCATGGACGCCAGACTCTGCGGGGTGGTGACCATGATGATCCCGTCAACCGGCAGTGATTGCATGGTCGTCAGGGCTGCGTCTGAAGTGCCTGGTGGCAGATCGATCAGCAAATAGTCCAGCTCACCCCACAACACGTCACCCCATAATTGAGAGATGGCTTTCCCGATCATGGGGCCACGCCAGATGACAGGTTGATCCTCGCTCTCCAACAGGAGGTTCATGGAAATGACTTTAATGCCTGTTCGGCTGCTTAATGGGCGGATGCCTACCGGACCGGATTTGACCGGACCGTGTAATCCGAACAACATGGGAATGCTGGGACCGGTGATATCCGCGTCCAGTATGCCAACCTGGAACCCTTCACCCGCCAGGGCTGTTGCCAGTAAGCCGGTGACCAGGGATTTTCCAACCCCGCCTTTGCCACTCATCACAGCAACCACCCGTTTAACATGATTATAGGGGGTCGCAACACCGCCTTTCTGTTCGCCAAACAGCGCTTTTCTTTCCTGATCACTCATGGCGGTTAAATGGACGGTTACCTTCTTTACATCCGGCAGCGCAGCAATCGCCGTGCGCACTTCTTTTTCAATTTGAGCTTTGAGTGGGCAGTCAGGAACCGTCAGCGCAATCGTGACTTCCACCATGTCGCCCTTGACTTGAACATCTCGCACCATGTTCAGATCGGTCAAACTCCGATGAAGCTCTGGATCATTAACGCGGGACAACACTTCCAATATCTTTTGCTTGTCAGACATTTGTATCTCCATTCATTGCCTGTTTTAACCAGACATTTAATTCCTCAGATAATGCAAAACCAACCACCTGCAGATCCTGCCCGGTGACACCCTCGACCTCGGCCACGGCTTTTTGGATCTCGATGGCAAGTGGCATCGCAAGAGGACAAAATGGAGAGGATGGCCGGAATTTATAGGTCACATACCCTGAAGTATCCACAGTTAAATCTTCGATCAAACGCATGCGCACCACATCCACACCTGTCTCCGGGTCGATCACTTCGGAAAGGTGCTCAAGGATCTTCGCTTGGAGGATTTCAGGATCGGTCATGTGTGCCTCCCGGGGTGATTAATCGATCGAAAACGATCTCCCAAATGGCTGAAAAAGCCCGGCTGGATGGTGCTTCACGGCGATAGACTGTGACCGGTTCGCCAGCCACCATGGCATCGGTAACGGTTCGATCAAAAGGTATTTGCCCGATCAACGCAATACCCAACTCACGGCAGACGGATTGAATTTGGGTAACGCCTTCCGGGTAGATATCCGCCTTGTTGATCACAACCAGCGTGGGGATGCGAAAGTGGGTCGTGGTCTGCACAATGCGCTTGAGATCGTGAACGCCAGAGAGGGTTGACTCTGCGACGATGAGCGCCAGGTCAGCCCCGGCACAGGCAGAAATGACCGGGCAGCCGATACCGGGTGGGCCGTCAATGATCACCACAGGGGCATGTGAATCATCAGCCCATAAGCGGGCGTATTGCTTGATCAGGGTGACCAGTTTCCCGCTGTTTTCCCTGCCAGGGAAGAGTTCGGCGTGGAAAAGAGTGCCGAAAGGTGTAATGGATTGATACCAGAGACCCTCCTGCTGCTGAACCATGCGGATGGCCCCTGTTGGACATGCATATGAACAGGCCGCGCAGCCATCGCAGGCGATCGGGTCGATCCAGTAAACTGACTCGCGCCTGGCATCCGGCAGGATCGCATCATACCGGCAAACCGGAACACAGGCACCACAAGCGGTGCACAGATCCGGATTGATCTCGGCCAATACCCCCCCCAGGAATTCATGCGGAGGGCTCGGTTCCGGTTTAAGCACCAGGCTGAGGTTGGCTGCATCCACATCAGCATCCACAAACACCGTCGGGAGAGCATATGCCGGTTGAGAGCTCAGATGTGCAAAGGCTGCACACAGGCTGGTTTTGCCGGTGCCGCCTTTGCCGCTTAGAATGACCAACTGCCGGGCTCGATCGATGGATTTCAAGATGTTTTCCCTTGGTTAATAAATTCCAGGATCTGTGCATACATGTTGCGCAGACCCTGACGGTATTCAGGCAGGACCCTGATCAGAGAGTCGCCTGCAGCCAGGCCCATCGCAAGTTCTTTGGAAAAGGGGATGCGCAATAATACTGGAAGGCTGTTCTGATCCAGAAACGATTCCAGTCGATCATCACCGATCCCATCCCGGTTGATGATAACCCCGGATGGGATGCCCATGTCGGTAACAATACCCAGCATCTGTTTAAGATCATGCAGCCCGAATGGGGTTGGTTCGCTGACCAGCAGAACATAGTCAGCTCCCCGCAGTGTCTCCACCACCGAACAGGAGGCGCCCGGGGGAGCATCCAGGATCACGATCGCATCTGCGGGGGGTGTTTCCAGCCGTTTTAACTGGCGTATGATGGGAGTGGGCATCGGCTCGCTGACGGTCAACAACCCGCGGGAATAATAAATGCCCTCCGGTGTCAGCCCGGATTCAAGCACTCCAATCGGGTTCGGTATTTCAAGGATGGCGCCTTCCGGGCAATTCCAGGTGCAGCTTCCACATCCATGACACAATTGGGGAAAGACCAGTATCTTTTTCCCCACTTTGGCAAGCGCATGAAATTGACATACTTCAACACACCTGCCGCACGAGGTGCAACGCTCAGACTGGATCTGTGGGATCGGGATCACAGCCTGGACCTGTCGTGAGAAATCAGGCTTTAAGAACAGGTGGCCATTTGGGGCCTCGACATCGCAATCCAAATACCAGACCGGTCCCTGGTCGATCAGGCTGAGCGCAAGACCGGTCGCAAGGGTGGTTTTGCCGGTGCCGCCCTTGCCGCTGGCAATGGCTATTTTCATTAATGCCTCTTCCTGAATTGCCGGACAATGCCCGCCAGGAAATTGATTTGCGGAACGCGCCCCATATATTCTCGATAGGTATCTCCAAATTGCTGCAATCCCTCCTGATCTGCCATCTGGATATCCACATAGATCAGACCGGATGAAATGATGCCCAGCAGGAGGACCAACCAGTGGGCTGACAACAGCATCAAGGAGATGCTGAAAAGGATTCCAGCCAGGTACTGTGGATGTCGAACGATGGCATACAGATTGGTATCCACAAGCTGTGTCGTATTAACATAACTTGTACCTTTTGCCACACCACCTTTCTTTTTGAGTATGAAGATGGGAGCAATGGCGAAGTAGATCGAAATCAGCCAGATGGCCCAACCCAGCCATTGTAAAATGGCGTATGGGGTTAATTTATAAACAAAGAATGTCAGAATATACTGAATAACCAGCAATACGCTGAGACCAACGACAGTCCATGAACATTTCCAATTTTTCATAATGTCCTCAGATAATCAGATCGCCTTGATTAAGGAATTGAAGCCCTGAGTCCCCAGTCTTAACAATCTCAGGGAAGGAAACCATTTTTACATTGGATGCCGGTAAAGACCCCATTGCATGTGGGACTTCGAATTCAGAAATCAGAAACCAGACCAGTGCCTGGTCAATCAGGCTGAGTAGGAGACTCGACGCCAGGGTTTTTTTTCCCTTACCCACCTTGCCGCCAACCACTGCCATTCTGATCACGCGCTGACTCCCGATGACTTATTTGAAAAGTTCAAGTTGGCCCAGTTTGAACTGCTCAACTGCCTGTTGGACGGTCGTGCACTCAAGGTTGTACAGATACATGGGTAGGCTGGCAGCTTTCAGCGCATTGGCGGCATTCGGCCCAAAATCACCGCTGATCACCGCCTCCCCTTTTTGATCCACAACGAGCTGGGCTGCCGCCACACCCGCACCACCCGACTGGCCAACACCAGGATTTGAAAGGGCCTGCCACTCATCCGTTTCAGTGTCCACTTCCAGCAGATATGGGCAGCGCCCAAAGCGCCGTTCGATTGGGCTGTTGATATCAGGTGTTTGTGCAGATAGTATTATTTTCATGTTGTCTCCATTAATGTTTTCTTTTCTTTTTAAATTCTGTTCCAATTCGAATTCCCATTTTGGGCAGGAGTATTCTGTGGATTACCAGGACCAGCAGGGTGACCAGAAATGCCACACCAAAGATCAGGAGAGAGCTGCGAATGTTATTCATTAAAGCCGGGTCGATGAGCATGATGGTGGAAAGTGTCAGCATTAAAATCCCACCCAGCAGTTTAAGTATGCGGCCTTTCTTTTCTTCAAAGCGGGTGGCTTTAAGGGTGACCACCGCGGCGGTGAAGATGGCCAGCTCGTCCAACTGGTAGATGACCATATATAAAATCAACAACAGGATGAATGCGGATCCGCTGGTATCTTGTGCAGTCAGCAGATTGGTCCAAAGCACCGGGAACCCAGCCGTGCATGAAAACTCGACCACTGATACACCCACTGCCAGGATGATGGTTGCACCGATTACTCCCCACAGGGATTGACTGGCATCCACCACCCGGCGCATTTTTTGATACAACCCGGGCTTGCTCTTGTCAGAAATCGTCAGGGACACGTTTTCTTGAAACCAGAAGTAATCTTTTATATTGATGATGGCAAAAAGCAGGGCGATCAGTGCAACGACAACCTGGATCCACCCCATGAAACTGGTAATTTTCAAGACACTGAATAAACCAGCAATGAAGAGGGCATAAATAGCAGCTGTCACTGTCAGAAAAACCAGGCCGATGATCAGTGTTCTTTTGCGCGATCCGGTATGGAGGGTCAATGCCAGCAACATCGAGAGCACCCAGAGAGAACAGGGGTTAAACCCATCCACGAGGGCGATCAGGATGGTTGAGAGGGCGGTCGATTGAAGGCTGAGATCGACCGCCCCCAAAAATGGAAGCTCGATCGCCTGCCCTTCGGACATCGAACCAGGCGTTTCTGTTGGTGTGTTGGCTGTCACTTGGGGCTCGGGGGCTTCAGTTGGAGAAGGTTCAGTCGATGGAGTTGTTCCCCCTGCGATGTCGAGGACGCCCTCCCCTGCGTCCGGGCAGCCATTTTGCAGACAATAAGCTACGGTGGCTTCGATACTCGAGTTGATTGTCTCTGAATATCCCAATTGGTAATATGGACCAATAAAAAACGCCGGGACTGCCAGCTGCTCCATGCCAAATTTCTGAGCCATATTGACAAAGAGTTCCTGATTTTCCTCATTGTAATAAATCTCATAGGAGACGACTGTCAGGCCAGGGAATTGCAGTGGAAGACTTTCAAGATAAGGTTTCGCCTTTCCACAGTGCGGGCATCCTTCCCCATAGAACAAATAAAGAGTCACTGGATGTGTATCCGGTAAGGGCTGTGCCGTCGCGGGTGCAGTTGCAGAGAACAGGATCGCAACAGTCGCGACCATACACAGCCATTTAAATAGTCTACCCATGGCAGAATTCATACCTTTTTATATTAGTGAAGCAGTTCGGTATGATCGATCAATTTGCCGTCGATAAATGCCTGGGCAGCCTCATCAATGTCACTCAAATCAGTAACAATCGGCTGGATATTGAGCTGTCGCATGCTTTCATAGGCACCCATGCCCATACCACCGCAGAGCAGGACTTTGCAATCGGATATCACTTCAGCCATACTGATATGTTTGTGATGGGACTCGGAATCCATGCCATGACCGGCACCCTGGGATCCCTCAGAAGCATGCTGTTTGTTAAAATGGGTATGGCCCATCTTGTCACGTTTTTCTCGATGGACAATCTTTCCTTCTTCGATCGTTAATACGAGGTAATACGGAGCACGTCCAAAATGCTGGCTGATGGTCTTGCCGTCATCTGTGATTGCTGCTATTTTCATTGAAATCTCCTTTTTAAAAATTCGTGGTGAGAAATGTCGTCCACCCGGAACTTCGCGTTCATCCGAAGGGCAAAGGACAAGTAACACTTGCGCGATGTCATTTCCCTTGTTTTCCCAACAGTGAGGCAGATGCGCTTCGAATAACAGGCAGTCTCCATTTTTTAAATCATAATTGACGTCTTCCACCTGGTAGTGGAGGCTTCCTCTGAGACAGTAAACAAATTCATGCCCGGTGTGGACAATCGTTTGTTCTCCACTGCCTTTTCCGGGTTCCAGTGTGACCATAAAAGGCTGCACGGCCCTGCCAGCCAGATCTTTTCCAAGATTCTGCATCCGGGTGCTGCCGAAAACCGTCCCGGGACGTTCTGCTGCTGAAGTAAAAACCACTTGCTTATCAATCGGGTCTGACTCAAAAAAGGCGGCGATGGGTACTTTTAAAGCGAAGGCCAATTGTTGCAGTGTGCTTACCGAGGGTGAAGTCTTGCCATTTTCGATCAGGCTCAGTGTGTTAATGTTCAAACCACTGCGATGCGCCAGTGCCCGTAGCGATAACCCTTGCCTGCTGCGCAAGTCTCTTAGCCTCCGGCCTACTAATACTTCGGCGGGAACCAGATCATCTGCCCTGGCTGGATCGGCTGCGATTGTGCCCATGATTTTACTCCAGGATATCCTCAAATGGTGTCAGTCAGGTGATATTGTCGGAAATTGGACAACAAGCACCACAGCGCTTGGGGAGGCTCCTTGTTCCACCTGGCTCATGTCAGCGTCCATCCTGGTGTGACTTCGGATTACGGTGAACCCGGCATGCACCGCCTTCGGTGGTATCTGTATTTTTATGCCATGCATTATACCAATAATATAGTACAGGATTGGCAGAATATGGCATTATCGTACCAAAATAATGATATTTTACGTATAAAAAGGTGACAGGGTAAGTGAGAGTATTCTATATACATCTATTGACTAATAGAGAATAGTGTGTTATTCTGATGATAAATATCAACCATGAGGTAAAAAAATGCCAAGACGTCATAGAGGTTGGGCGATGGGTGCAGGCGGGGGCGGCGGAAATCGACATTCCCCGCTGACGGTATCCATCCTGGAGCCGGCTCTGTTGATCATGATCAAGGAGAGACCGAGGCACGGCTATACCTTGCTGGCTGATCTTGAAAGCCTGGGGCTGGGCACCCTTCACCCCAGCGTGGTTTACCGGACCCTACGCGAGATGGAAGTCCTGGGTTGGATTCGCTCAGACTGGGACACCGGTCAGACGCAGGGCCCGCCGAGAAGGATCTACCAATTGACAGATCAGGGTGAAGGCGTCCTGAAAAACTGGCAGAATGAGCTGGACAAAACCCAGGATACGATCCAGCAGTTGCAAAAACGGATTCAGTCATAAGGAAGGAGTGAGAAATGCCTGGAAGAGATGGAACCGGACCGATGGGTAGAGGAGCTCGCACCGGCCGGGGGATCGGTAATTGTACTTCACCGGTTGCGGGTTACAACCAGCCTGCAAACGTTGGGCTGTATCAACCGAATAGCTGGGGTGGGCGGGTATGGAACGCCACCTTTGGCCGCCTGTTTGGGCGCAGACGCCCGAATAGAAGATTTAACAGATAATAGGAGATATATTATGCCTGGAATGGATAGAACTGGACCGTTGGGAACCGGTCCGATCGGTAGAGGAATGGGACCCTGCGGCGGTGGTCAGGCTTTTGGCAGGGGCCGCGGGCGAGGTTTTGGCCGCGGATTTGGCTTGGGTTTGGGCAGGCTGCCGGCCGTGCTTCCAGTGGAAAATGAGAAGGAGATCCTGGAACAACAGAAAAGCTGGCTTGAGACCCAACTGGAGGCAGTTACCAGGCGGTTGGAGGAGTCTGGGGAGACAGACAAGAGCAAGTGATTAGGGTCTGATGGGCGATAAGATGAGACCGAGAGGGCGCAACATTGAGGTGCGCCCTTGCTTTACCAAGTAAAAACAAACCCGTTAAAACACGAAGACCTTGTCTGCTGCGATCGTCCAATCGGCGAGCAAGTCCAGGGATCCTACCTGGACTTTATCGATCAATGCGTCCAGCCCGAGACCTCGGGCTTTTTGGCAGGACCCTCAGGTAGCCACTTCGCCGCCGCGCAGGACGGCGACAGCCATGCGTTCAACATTGTAATACCCCTGGGGAGTCTCCTGGCCCTTGATGGCGCACTGCACAGCATCACCCAACAGGAAGACCCGCACGTGGGTCCCCTCGCGCTTGACCAGGTTCACAGCCAGGCGCAGGGCATTGTAGGGGCGTTCGTTACCATAAGGTCCGTCGTTGACAATGAACAGGTATTCTTTCGTCTTTTGAACTTCCATGTGTGTGTCTCCTTAATGCAGGGATTCTACCAAATTTGATTTGGGCGGAGCGGTTGAACCCGCCTGCCCTTGCCTGCCTTTATCCTTGGAGGGTTCTTCGCTCGATTAGGATTTCCATGCCCCTCTTTTATATATTCAACGATAATGTCGTTAAAAAGCGACAGGATATATTTATGCACTTGGACAACCCATTGTTAACATTTGCCGGACGGATATTATCGGTAATGATTTGGTCAACTTTTCAGCAGGTTGCTTTTTAGTTAATACTAAAACCATCTGGAATCTTGATTCTTTTTTGTGAGTGATAGTATGCGATAGCATACTATTGCAACCTATGGTAAACTATGGTAAACGCGTGCATATATGGACAATCTTCTCACCGCCAGGCAAGTCCAAGCTTTACTCAATGTTGACCGTACGACGATATACCGTATGTTGAAAGATGGAAGATTGACCGGGGTTAAAGTGGGTCAACAATGGCGTTTCTCATCCCGAGAGGTAAATGATTTTCTTGTCTCAGGAGTAAACCACCCGACAGACGGTCTGTTTCCTGACCCTGTGAATATTTTGCCGCTTCTCTGTATGCAATCCATCCAGGATGTCTTTGCAGAGATTGCTGAAGTCGGGTCCATAATAGCTGACCGGGATGGCAACCCCATCACTCGCATCAGCAATTCGTGTGATTTTTGTAAGCTGATCCTGGGAAGCGAAGAGGGCCGCCAGGCCTGCATCAACTCCTGGAGCAAGCTGGCGGGGCAGAAAGATGCTGCGCCTGGATATCTTGCGTGTCATGCCGGATTGGAATATGCGCGTGCACGCATCGAATTAAAAGGAGAATTGATTGCCATTCTGATTGCGGGACAATTCTATTGCGACCAACCGGATCCGGCTGAGCAAGAACGTCGCTTAATACTGTTGGCAAAGAAATATCATATTAATTTGGATTTGCTTGGTCAGGCGGCGCAACAGATCTCCGTTCTGGATGAACAGATGAGCTCCAAGATAAGCGGGTGGTTGGAGCGGGTAGCCAAAACATTCGTTCAGGTTGGCTCCGAACGAGCCGATCTGGTGCACCGTCTACAACAAATCGCTGTAATGAGCGAGTACAAAGCCTGAGCTTCTAGTATCCATATGGAGGTTACATTTTCAAAAAATTTTCCTGTAACTTATTTGCACTGGCTAAATATGTCCCATGGTCATCTTGAAAATAAAGATGCAGTGTACGCCAGAAAGAACTGCCAGTTTACATAATCTTTTATCGGATGCTGAGCAGGGTGTAAAAGGATCATTTCAAGCGCTAATTCCCATTACACCCTGAACAACCACCGAATTATCTAAACCACATAAGGAGAATATCTCATGACTATCGATGATTTGAATAGTATCCAGGCTGCAAAAACCATTGATGCACGCGCCATGTCCTGCCCAGGTCCGTTGCTTGAAGCCAAAAAAAGCATTGGTGCCGTTAAGGTGGGCGAAGTGCTCGAAATATGGTCCGGCGATGCCAACACCAAGTCGGACCTGCCGATGTGGTGTGAAAAAGTCGGCCATGAATTCCTGGGAGCATTGCCTGCTGAAGGCTACGAGCGGCTTTTTATCCGCCGTTTGAAATAGGTATTTAGGGACTGGCTTACATCAATCGATTAACAAGCCATCTCGTCCATACAGGAATATAGAAATGTCATCCAACGTGACTGAAAAACAACCAAAAATTCTGGTCCTGGCTACACTAGCAGGCGGCTATGCTGGGGCTGATTCAACCGGGCAGGTGCACTCCGACTACCCGGCCAATACCTACATCCTCCCGGTACTGTGTCCGGTTATGTTTCCACCGGAGTTCTTCGTGCGTGCTTTTGAACGCGGCATCGATGGGATCATCATTATGTATAGCGGTACCGACAGCCCCTTCAAAGTTGAAGCAGATGGCACAGCTGCGCTTGTAAATAGCACATATGGATTGATGAAAGAGCGAAACATCGACATTCGACGCCTGCGACTGGCAGCCATCTGCACTGTTTGTGTCAAACCTTTTTTAAAGGAAATCAACCAGATGAACGACCTGTTGAAAGGTATTGGTTTCGTTAAAAGCGAATTATCCATCCGTGCTCAGGTATAAGGAGAATACCTTTGGAAAATTTCAATGTAGATACTCTGGTGATAGGTGGCGGGATTGCCGGGATGCAGGCGGCTCTGGATCTGGCCGATCAAGGTTTTCAGACAGCCCTGGTTGATCATGAACCAACGATTGGTGGAAAGATGATCACCCTCAGCAAGGTTTTCCCGACACTGGATTGCTGTTCCTGCATCACCACCCCCAAAATGTCCTCGGTGGCCCACCATCCCAATATCCAATTACTAACCTATTGCGACCTTCAATCCATTCAGGAAAGTGATTCAGGCTTTCGTGTAGCTATCGTGCAAAAGCCCCGTTATGTGGATGCCCATAAATGCACCGGCTGTCGTAAATGTGAATACGAATGTCCCATTCTGATCCCCAACCCATATGATCGCGGCTTGGGGGCTTACCATGCCATTCGTGTCCCATTTTCGACCGCTGTCCCCCAAACCGCTGTTCTGGATATGGATAATTGTATCCTGTGTGGGAAATGTGAAAAAGTCTGCCCGACCCAGGCGGTAACCTTCACACAGAAACCGGAGACCTTTGAGGTCCAAACCAGGACAATTGTCCTGGCTTCAGGTTTCGAATTGACACCGTTGGAGGCTAAAAAGGAATATGGGGGCGGTCTCCTGCATAACGTCATCGATCCCCTGATGATGGAACGATTCCTGGCACCCACCGGACCCTACGGACGTGTCCTTCGACCTGGTGATGGCAAGGAGCCGACCTCCATCGCTTATGTCCAATGTGCCGGTTCGCGCGACCAATCCCTTGGCGTGGAATACTGCTCCCGGGTCTGTTGCATGTACGCCATCAAGCAAGCCATGCTGATCTCAGGTGCCCTCCCAATGGCCGAGATCACCATCTACTATATGGATATCCGCACCTTTGGCAAGGGCTACGAACAGTTCTATCAGAACGCCCAGGCTATGGGGGTGGAGTTCATACGTGGTAAAGTGGCTGCCATCCACGAAGATGATCAGCAGAACCCGGTCGTAAAAGTTGAATTAACAGAAGATGGCCGTGTCGTCGAACGGACCCATGACCTGGTTGTTTTATCCCTTGGCATGGTTCCCTCCCCGGGATCAGCCGGGATCCTGGAGTTGCCTCTTGGGGATGACAAGTTCATCAGCGTCCCGGCGCCA
The DNA here is from genome assembly GCA_016936755.1 of Anaerolineaceae bacterium. Lineage (GTDB taxonomy): Bacteria > Chloroflexota > Anaerolineae > Anaerolineales > Anaerolineaceae > JAFGXF01. Next base: position 29,747 of record JAFGXF010000073.1, read on the forward strand.
AATGCCAGGCCCTGTCACACCACCCGCCCTGGCATCTTCGTAACAGGTACCGCCATGGGGCCGATGGATATCGTAGACAGCATCATCAGTGCCAGTTCGGCCGCAGCTGCCACCTCAGCCTACATCCGTGCTCATCAAAACGGTCAGGCTTCACCCAAACCACAAGAAGAGGCAGTTTATGCCTGAGAAGAAAATTTCCAACAACGAAACACCCTCCTCTGAAAAGGTGCGCGTCGGTGTATATACCTGCCATTGCGGTGGTAATATCAGCCATGTCGTGCAATGCGAACGCGTAGCCAAGATGCTTGGTAAAATGCCAGACGTTGTCATTGCCCGAACTGACCCATCGTTCTGCTCTGATTCCGGGCAGGCGGTCATCGAGCAGGATATCAAGGAACTGGGCATCAATCGCGTTGTCATTGGCGCTTGTGCGCCCTCCTTGCATGAACAAACCTTCCGCAATACGGTTACACGTGCCGGCTTAAACCCATACCTGTATCATCATGTCGGCATTCGCGAACAGGACAGCTGGGTCCACCCCAATGACCCTGAAGGTGCAACCGATAAAGCGATCCGGCTGATGGCGGCTGGTCTGGCGAAAGCCCGACTTCTGACACCACTGGATCCGATCCGGTTGAAAGCTGAGAAACACACCCTGGTCATCGGGGGTGGTGTGGCCGGTCTGCGGGCAGCTCTGGATATTGCTCATCAAGGAATTCGCGTGACGCTGGTCGAGAAATCACCATTCCTGGGCGGGCGTATGCCTCAATTGGAAAGCGTGTTTCCGACAGATGAGGAAGCCCGCCAATTGTTGAACAAATTAATTCAGGAAGTTACAGCAGAAGAAAGCATTAAGATCATAACCCAGGCTGAAGTTACCGGTCTTTCAGGCTACGTGGGTAACTACAATATCAGCCTGACCCAACACTCGCGCGGTGTCGATGGTGTAACGACTGAAGCATTAATGGCCGCCTGTACACAGGAAACACCGGATGAGTTCAATTACAATCTGACCCAACGCAAAGTGATCTATCAGCCTTACCCGGGTTGTTACCCACCCACCCCTGCTGTCGACTGGGAACATTATGATGGTAAACCATTGCAGGTTAATGGAAAACCGTTCCACTTAAAGGATGAACCACACAACATTGAATTGACAGTCGGTGCCATCGTGATGGCAACCGGTTTTGACCCCTATGAGCCCCGCCAGGGTGAGTATGGCTATGACCAGATTCCCGAGGTGGTGACCCTGCCCCAGTTGATTCGTATCCTTTCCCGGATACCCAAAGGTGAGCCGCTGACCTGGAATGGTCACGCGGTCCGCGATCTGGTCCTGATCCATTGCGTGGGCAGCCGCGAACTGGATGGCGTCAACCAACCGCAAGCTGATGGTCAGGTGAATAATTACTGCTCGCGGGTTTGCTGTACGGCATCCCTGCATACAGCGATTGACATGCGACAGCGCTTCCCAAATTTGAATATTTATGAACTTTACCAGGATATACGCACCTATGGCCGTGGTCATGAAGAGATCTACCGCCGCGCCCAGAACGCGATGGTGCGCTTCGTGCGTTACCATGGCACCGAACTTCCTGAAGTGTTGCCTGCCCCGGCGGGTGATACGCATCCGGTGCTTGTACGGGTTAAAGATTATCTGACCCGTGGAAAAGAAATCGAAATGGGGGTGGATATGGTGGTGCTGGCGGTGGGTATGATGCCGCGTCAAATCGACGACCTGGTTAAGATGCTCAAGATCTCGCGTGGCACCGATCGTTTCCTGTTGGAGGCCCATCCCAAACTGCGTCCCGTGGAGATGAGTGTGCGGGGTATTGTGCTGGCCGGGACGGCACAGGGGCCGATGAACATACAGGAAAGCCTGTCAGCCGCATCTGCAGCCGCGGCCAAGGTTGCCGTTCTGCTCGGGCAGGGACAGGTGGAATTACCTCCCTTCGTGGCACGTGTTGATGAATCCAAATGCAATGGTACCGGTGCCTGTGTGGAAGCCTGCCGGGAAGAGGGTGCGATTGCCATGCAAACCTTCAAAGAGAACGGACGCGAGATTCGACGGGCGGTGATCACACCGGCCAACTGCACCGGTTGTGGTGCATGCGTGGGCGCCTGTCCCAACCGGGCAATTGACGTCCAGGCCTGGACCCTGGGTCAGTACGAAGCCATGGTGGACGCCATTACGATGGAAATCCCGGCGATCCTGGAGAATGTATCATGAGTGATGAACAAGTAAGCAACGTTTCCCGTGGCGAGATGTTGAAAAGCCTGCGTGAAATGCACGCCGCCAGCGTGGAACAGACACAGGCGCTCTTACGTGAACAGAAACAGATGCAGCAATCCATCTGTCAGATCATTCGAGAAACGCCCAAGACAGTCCCGGAGATCGCCGCCGAGATTGGCAAACCAAGCCATGAGGTTCTGTGGTATATAGCCGCTTTTAAAAAATATGGAATTGTGGTCGAAACAGGAAAATGTGGCGATTATCCACTCTATCAGCGTGCAAAGGAGACACAGGCATGACACAGCGCGTTGACCCCAATATACTGACTGAATTGAAAGCATTTGGAGCGATGGGTATAGAGAAGTGCACCAATTGCGGCAATTGCACAGCGATCTGTCCCATGGCTTCAGAAGATGAACATTTCCCTCGTTACATGATCCGATTGGCGCAAATAGGAATGAAGGATGAACTGTTGGGAAGCAAGGAATTGTGGCTGTGCTACAACTGTGGAGATTGCTCTGAAACATGTCCGCAGCAGGCTGAACCGGCTAATTTCATGGCCGCCGCCCGTTGCTACGCAGTCACCCATTTCGCTCCCCTGAAAATTGGTTACCTGTTCTGCAGGACCCCCTTATTGGGAGGCTTCATCACAGTGTTGATGGTGCTATTTTTTGGAATCTTTTTTTATGGAGAACGCCAAACAGTAGCGACCGATTCGCTGAAACTGTTTCATTTCATTCCACGTGACCTGGTCCACAATGCCGGCCTGGCAGCCATGATCCTGATCGGCCTTGTCAGCCTGATGACGATATTCACCATGCTGGTCAGGATTGCCCGCGTTAACAATCTTTCGTTCCGAAATTTCTTCAACGGTACCCGCATGAACTGGGTGCAGGCTTTTTGGGAGGCCGTGGTGGTACAGTCACTGGCCCAAAAACGGTATCGTGAGAAATGCGAACCATCGCAAAATTCCGTTAAGTGGTACTTCAGCAAGTGGTTTGTGCATGCGGCCACCATGTGGGGTTTTCTGGGATTACTTCTGGCGACCGCCCTGAACTTTTTATTGGATATCCTGGGCGTCAAAGCGACCGGTACATTCGTGCCGCTCTGGTACCCCACCCGGTTGATTGGAACGCTATCGGGGCTTTTATTCATGTATGGGGTCATGGTGCTGCTGGTGAAGCGCTGGCGGTCAGCCGATAAAGCCCACAGTTTCTCGCGTCCCTCCGACTGGATCTTTCTGATCCTGCTTTGGCTAAGCGGTATGACCGGTTTTATCATTGAGATTGCCCTGTATCTTCCAGGCGCACCCCTGTGGGGTTACTGGATGTTCATCTTCCACATGGCTGTCTCTCTGGTCTTATTGCTCTTGCTGCCCTTCACCAAGTTTGCACATGCCATTTACCGGATCGTGGCGCTGTACGTCCATGCCCTCAAACCCGTGGCAAAACCTGTAACGGCCCCTGCCAGCGCAGATTGAAGAATAATCAGAGATCACCGTCCGCTCAATATCTGACGGTGTTTCCTGAACACATTTTCTAAAAGGAGAAAAAATATGACTCAAAAGATGGTGGTAGTATGTAATGGCGAAGAGGGCAGGAACATCATGCCCACATTGATCTTTGCCTCATCAGGGCTGGCCCTGGATTACGAGGTGCATGTCTTCTTCTGCCCGGCCGGTACCAAATGGACCCTTAAAGAAGAACTGGAGAAACTTGGCACACCCAAAGGTCTGCCCGATCCTGTCAAACTTTTCAATGACATCCTTGAACTGGGTGGCAAGGTGGTCTTATGTGAGTTGGCACTGGAAAACAAAGGTGTGACTCCTACAGATTTGCGCGATCCACGCATCTTAATACAAAAAGCCCCGCCGTTCCTGATGGCAGCCGAAGGGGCATGCATGACATACGTTTTCTAGCCGTTTCAACCAGAATTTCACGAACAGAAAACCCCTGCCTGATATTCAGGCAGGGGTTTTCTGTTAACTAACCATTTTTCTCTCTTTTGTTTGCTGACCTTGTTGGTTTTCTCCTCAGTTCACCATCATGGGACTCCATTTGAGGATGTCCATTTTATCTGGTATGCCTGTAGTGGGCTGTGTATGGTACTCGCTTAAAAGGTTTCTAGACCCACTTCAAAATGGGAATGAACAGGATCAGCGAAACGATAACCACCGCCCAGATCGTGCCAACGGTAATGAACTTGCTTTTCATCGTTTTCATGTCGAATACCCAGAAAGCCACCACGAAAAAGGTCAGGTAACCAAAAAGGAAGATCAGCCAGGGGGCACTGGCACTCCACCATCCGTATTCCCAGGTCAGTGCGTTTGCTGCGTTGAGCAGCACTTCCACGAACACACAGAAGGCGGCACCGACCACAGCAATGAATACCCGGTTGGGGATGCCAAGGATCTTGGTCTTTTTATCGGGCAGCAGCATCTTGGCCCAGATGACACCGGAAACCGCGAACATGAACATGATCTCGATGTTTAAGCCGATCAGGATAAGGTAGCCGGTGTTGCCGGGGGCTCCCCATACCGGCGCGTAGGCGTTGAAATGAAAAAACAGTGCATTCCATATTTCATTGAACCAGTCCATACCCCAGAAGGCCAAACCGGCCAGAACCAGGTTCCAGTTCTTTTTTTCCACTTCCACCGTATAGACATAGAAAACGAATGCCAGCAGGGTGATGACATACCATTTGAATTGACTTGCATCACGCAGGATGGCCAGGGCTTGTTGTGCAGATTCGGTCATGAGAACTCTCCTTTTCTTTTTGGAATGATCTTAATTTGGATTTCTCAATATAAAGGTATATTACTGTTTTATTCATAAATCTTCCACTATAAAGCTGTATCAGTGCATCAGGGCGTGCCATTCGATGGTCTGAAGTTGCTGGAACATCGTATCATCCCTGCCGGTGACAAGGATCTGATGCAGCGGATGACCTGGAAGGTAACCCCAGCCCGCAAGGTGAATGATCATCAGGCATATCCATCTGTTGACGCTATTATTTCCCGATATGACACCAGATCTGCAGCGTTTTATGATCAAAGGTCTGGCCGATCATATTGGCTTACCCAAACCCGAAGGAATTCAAATGGCAGGTGATTTTAACTCAGATGGCAGGCAACACGGTATGTAAATAAAACAGTTCCTGCCGGACAAATAAATGAGATAACGGCGAAACGAGTTGCCTGGTTCAAACAAAACCCGATTGAAATCGCTGCCAGCAGGTTTACCGCTGAATGCGAGCCGAACTGCCCCTGGCAAAGGCTTCGACCTGCTCCAGGGTGGCCATGGTTGTATCGCCAGGGAAGGTGGTCAATAATGCACCATGCGCCCACCCGAGATTGACGGCCTCCTGTGGCTCCCAGCCTGCCAGCAGGCCATAGAAGAAACCGGAAGCAAACCCATCCCCTCCACCCACCCGGTCAAAGATTTGAAGTTCGACTGTCGGTGAAATATAGGTCTTTCCGTTAATCCATGCCACCGCACCCCAGGTATGCCGGGCGGTCGAATGGACTTCCC
>JAFGXF010000010.1 GCA_016936755.1 Anaerolineaceae bacterium
TGGGAACAGCCTGTTATGTGGGCGGTACCCCTCAATTGATTGAAAAAGCCAAGCAAGTCCTTGGCATTGAACCCGGGCAGACCACGGAAGATGGGATGATCACCTTGGAGCTTTGCCGGTGTGTGGGAGCTTGCAGCCAGGCACCAGTCATCACGGTCGATGAAGAAATTTACGGCCGTCTGCGTCCGAACAAATTCCCGAAAATCATTCATGATATTCAGGAAAAAGATAAAGCTGAGACGGTCGCCGCTTGAGAGAACTTGCACTTCACCTGTTAGATATTGCCGAGAACAGTATCTCAGCCGGGGCAAAAAATATTGCCATTCGTGTTGAAGAAGATGCTGAAACGGATTGTTTGCGAATGAGTGTACAGGATGATGGTATGGGCATGGATCCGGAAATGGTCGCCAGGGTCACCGATCCGTTTACAACAACCCGGACAACCCGGAAAGTTGGTTTGGGAATCCCGCTCCTGAAAGCTGCCGCAGAGGCATGCAATGGATGGCTTGAAATCCAGTCTACACCAGGTAAAGGCACCCTTGTACAGGTTGAATTTCAACGCAGCCACATCGACCGCATGCCTCTTGGAAACCTTGCCGACACTTATCTCAGTTTGGTTCTTGGAGCACCACATGTCCACTGGTTGTTAAGCTATCAGGTGAACGGGAATGTATTTGTTTTCGATGATGAGCCTATAAAAGAAGAACTGGATGGCATTTCTCTTACAGAACCAGCAGTAATCAGTTTCTTGCGCGATTATATTGGGGTTGGAATCAGCAATATCCAACTTGAAGAAAATTAAAAACATAACCCTTTGACATCCCATAATGGAGAGGAAACTCATGAATAAGATTAAGTCCCTCGAAGACCTGAAACGAATACGTGAAGAAGCTCTGAATAAACGTCAGATCAAAGCCGCCAGCGGCCAGAAAGAGATTGTAGTCGGCATGGGTACTGTTGGTATAGCGGCAGGAGCCCGTGAAATCTTGAAAGCGATCCTGGATTATATCGAGGAAGAAAACCTCGAAGGCATCGTTGTCCGGCAAGCCGGCAACATCGGCCTCGATTCCTGGGAGCCTGTTGTTCAGGTTACGATTGGTGAAGAACCTAAAGTTACATATGGAAAAGTAACCACCATCATGATCAGTAAAATTATGAAAAACCATGTTGTTGGTGGTGAAGTTGTTAAGGAATACGCACTCGAACTCTAATCATCTGAGCTTGAGTGTATAAAATATAATTTTTTATACCACTCCAGAAGGTGAGATTATGGCATTTTTTCGCTCACACATATTGGTGTCGGTCGATCCGGTTTGCCTGGAAAAAGGCGCACACGACATTTTTGACACTCTTTTAGACGAACTTGGAAAAAAAGGACTGATTGACGAGATCCAGGTTTTGGAAACCTCTCGCATTGGTGATCCGGAAACTCTTGGACCGGACCTGATGGTTTATCCTGAAGGGGTTCACTATGTGAACCTGACTCCAGCAGATATCCCCTATATGGTGGAAGAACACTTCCTCAAAGGCCGGACCGTTGACAAACTCCTGGCCGGAGAAAGCAAAGTCGCGGTGGATGAAGAAGTCGCTCCTCCAAAACCAAAAGAAATTCGCATTGTGTTGCGAAACAGTCTGGGTAAAATTGACCCGCTGAATATCGAAGACTACATCGCTGAGGACGGCTATGCCGCGCTCGCAAAGATCCTATCAGAAATGACTCCAGACGAGGTCATTGACACGGTTTTAAAATCTGGTCTGCGCGGTCGTGGCGGCGCTGGTTTTCCCACTGGCAAAAAATGGCAGTTTGCCCGGAACGCACCCGGAGATGAAAAATACCTTATCTGTAATGCGGATGAAGGTGATCCTGGCGCGTTCATGAACCGCCGCGTTTTGGAAAGTGACCCACATTCTGTTGTGGAAGGCATGATCATTGCTGCCTACGCCATTGGCGCCGGCCAGGGCTATGTTTACTGCCGCGCGGAATATCCCGATGCGGTACGCACCCTGAAAGTTGCCATTGAACAGGCTCGCGAGTTTGGACTTTTGGGTCAGAATATTCTGGGATCAGATTTCTCCTTTGAGCTTGAGGTCCGCATGGGCGCCGGCGCGTTTGTTTGCGGTGAGGAAACCGCCCTGATGGCTTCCATTGAAGGCCAGCGCGGGCAGCCTCGTCCACGCCCGCCTTTCCCAGCCGTCAAAGGCCTTTGGGGAAAACCTACCAATATCAACAATGTCGAAACCTACGCCAATGTTGCCCAGATCATCCTGAACGGCGCTGATTGGTATGCCAGCATCGGTACAGCAGATAGCAAAGGGACCAAAACTTTCGCGCTGGCTGGCGATGTGAAAAACACCGGTCTGATTGAAGTTCCTTTTGGTACTACCCTGCGTGAGATCGTTTATGACATCGGTGGTGGAATCAAAAATGACAAGGCTCTCAAAGCAATCCAAACAGGCGGCCCAATGGGCGGCTGTATTCCAGCCTCACAGGTTGACCTCCCTGTAGATTACAAAGCCCTTACCGAAGCCGGCTCAATTATGGGTTCTGGCGGTCTGGTTGTCATGGATGAGGACACCTGTATGGTTGATATCGCCCGCTTCTTCATGGACTTCATCCAGGATGAAAGCTGTGGAAAATGTGTACCCTGTCGGATCGGCACCAGACGAATGCTGGAAATCCTGACCCGAATCTGCGATGGCAAAGGGGAAGATGGTGATATCGAACGGTTAGAAGCCCTGTGCTACGAGGTTGGTACTGCCAGCCTTTGCGGTCTTGGTCAGGGTGCTCCAAACCCGGTTTTGAGTACCATAAAACATTTCCGCGACGAATACGAAGCGCATATTTATGAAAAACGATGTCCCGCGAAAACTTGCCGCGCGCTGATCAACTTCGTCATTCTTGAGGATGTTTGTACGGGGTGTACGGTCTGTGCCCGCAATTGTCCTGTCAATGCCATTTCGGGCGAACGCCGCCTTGCGCATCATATCGATCCGGATATTTGCATCCGCTGTGGTATTTGCGCTCAGGTATGTAATTACAATGCAATAGAAATTCAGTAACCTCGCTTATTATTATGCTTATTGGTAACTTGAGACTTTCTCCCATCCCCAGATCGCATCAATGATTTGGTTTATTTGTCAAAAGTAGTCAATGGAGGAGGAGTATGACCGATAGAAGCAAGATAGATAGCACCGCTGTATTGGACGTTGTTCACTCTGCCGTGAA
>JAFGXF010000074.1 GCA_016936755.1 Anaerolineaceae bacterium
CACCACAACCGACCGGGGGCGTTCCTTCCCGAGCAGGCTGGCGTAAAAGCCGATGGTTGCGGCAGCCAGTGAACCCACCCCGGCCTGTACGAAGATATGCGTGGGGTGGCTCAAGCCCTGGGATGCAAGTTGTTCCTGCACCTCGCACAACATGGTGGAATAACCCTGCATGACCCAGATGGGAATGTCCGTGTAGCCATCCCAGGAGGTATCGGACACGACCTCCCAGTTGTTGCGACGGGCATCCTGAGAGACCTGGTGAACGGCATCATCGTAGTTGCCATCCACCACCACCACCCGCGCGCCGACCTGCTCGATCGAGCGAATACGCGCCTGTGAGGTGTGTTTATGTACATAAATGACCGATGAAAAACCCATCTGGGATGCCGACCAGGCCACTCCGCGCCCATGGTTGCCATCTGTCGCTGCGGCAAAGGTCAGGTCGCCCAATTTTTCACGGGTTTCGCCGCTGGTCAATTCGGAAAGGGGAATCTCCTGGCCTTCCAGGCCGAGCCGTTTCTGGATGAGTTTATAGATCGCGTAGGAACCTCCCAGTACTTTAAATGATTGCAGATCCAGTCGGGCGGATTCATCCTTGACCCACAGACCTCCCAGGTTGAGCCGGGTGGCCAACAGCGACAGGCTCTTGAGCGGGCTCATCTTGTAACCCGGGATCTGGCGGTGAAAAGCCCGGATCTGGCGAGGCAGCCCGACGGGTAGTATCTTTTGCGCGGTGTATTCCGGGTGGGTGGCATGTTTGATCTTGTTTTCAACCCACTCGAGCGGTTTTTCAGGTGTCATCAAGCGTCTCCTATATCTTATTTCATCCCAAAAACTGGGATGCATGCATCGGATTATATTGCCGGGTGGGCGAGTTTGTTAGGGCATATTGTCATACAACCTGGCGATGAAAGGCTTGAATAATTCCTGATTGAAATGCACGCTGTCACCAGCCTGCAGCAGTTACCTATTAAAATACTCCTGATCTTTCACTCACTATGCACCTGCTGAAAATTAATCTCCACTGGCAGGCAAACCAAAAATCCTGATGCGAATGCCATTACTTGACGCCAGCAATTTACCATCCGGCGAGAAGGTAATAGAACGAAAATAACCCTCAATGGTCCTTATCAACCTTCCGCTGGCAACTTCCCATATTTTCATTTGGTGGTACTGGGTGGCAACCAGCAATTGCCCGTCGGGAGACAAAGCAATATCGTTAAAACCGTTATTATCAGACAACTCCAGAAGAAGAGTCCCTGATTGCAGGTCATACAACTTGATTGCAGAGGGATAATTACAAATTATTGCTAATACATCACTCCCTGGATGTATTAAGCTGGGGCCAAAGTCCTCCAACTTCCACTCTCGAAGTAATTGCCCGGTTTTTGTATCCCAGAGGTAAAAGAAAATACCCTTGTTGCCGATCAATTCTTTACCATCCGGGCTGAAGTTGAACTCTCCCCCATATGATAACGCTGGGCTCAGCAGCAATGGACTGGCTGTTGGTTGATCGAGCCGCCAGAGCGTCGGTTGGTCGTTGATGTCCAACGCGACCAGGAGGGAACTATCCGGTGAAAAGGTCAAACTGCGGCTCGATAAACCAAAGGGGCTTGATATTTGCTCAGGGTATTTCGCCAGCGTTTGCCAGTTCGGCAGCTGGGGATCATTTCTGCCCAGCACCAACTCGAATTGTGTGCTGTATGCCAGCCAGTTCCCATCCGTACTGATCTGGATGTCATGCGTGGCCGTGCCGGGAGTGGTGATCAGCTCCGAGGCGTGATCAAACTTGCCACCTTCCTGGGTCCAGAAGCGATAGGTTTGATTGGATAATGCCACTAGTTGCTTCCCGCTGCTGGTAAACTTGATTTCGTCATGATAGCCACCAAATCCGGGGATCTCCCAGGTGATCCTGGGTTGCCTGCCAGGCGTGATCTCCCAGATTTGCGTCGTTTCCCCAAATGAAACCAGCTTTGAACCATCCGATGAGATCGTGACCTTCCTGCCAACCGGCATGCTGGCCAGCAGGCTGCCGGTCGCGACGTCCCACATTTGGGCATTCCCGTCACCACTGCCGATGACCAATCTCCGACTGTCGGAGGAAAAGAGGAGCTCATTGAAGGGTTCATAGAGGATGTAATCCGGATACCATTTCCCAATGGTCAGGGTGGTTAGCAGCCGTGACGGCTCCGTCGCTGAGACTCTCCAGAGCTCCACCAGGCCATTTTCATCGCTCGATGGTCTGTATTGATCTTCATACTTATGGACCAGGTAGACATAAAGGATCGCCAGGGTCTTGCCATCCGGGCTGAGTTCGACCTGGCGCGGGTTCATGCCAGGCCGGTCAAAGGTTTCGATGACTTGTCCGAGTTCACAGTCGAAAAGATTGACAGAGCTGATCCCTGGGCGCAAGGATAACCTGCCATCCGGACTGGGGCTATAGCATTCCACATCGAAATCCCTGGATAAAAGCTTCCCATCCGGCAGGCTCCAGCGATAATTCGTATCACGGCATTTGAATGAAAGCTCATCTCCGCCGGGCGAAAATGCGATCAAGCTGTCTTCGCAATAATAAAAGTCATCATCCTGTAAAATACTGGAATGCGTGGCTAAATCCCATACGTGGAATTCCATATTTGAGGCTGCAACCAGATATTTGCCATCAGCACTGAATAACAATTCCTCCGGCCAGTACTCGGTTGGGAAGAAGTGATCGGGTTCGGTTTGTCCATTCTGGAAGAGATAGACTCCCGGATATCCCCCCACAGCCAGAGTCTTTCCATCCGGTGACCAGGCCCCTGAATATAAAAAACCAGGACCAAGTGTCTCCAGCTCAACCATTCCCATGATGGTCTCCGGGAGCAGAATGCCGGTATTCAGGAGTGCTGGATCAACCGTTACCCTCGTGATTTGTGCTCTTCTCAGTGGGGTGGTAGCCCGTTGTGAGGTGGGCAGTCGGACCTGCTCGTTCGCTTCTACGGCAATTTGGCTTGCGTATTGGCTGGCATAGGAGACATCCCATAAATAAATCTCACCATCTCCTGTGCTTGCGGCCATTAACCCGCCATTTGAACTGAAAGATATCAAATAAGGCGACCGGGTGGTGATCGAAAGCACCTCCTGCCTCGAAACCACATCCATCAGGGTAATTTGATTATTTTGCACGATGGCGAGTAAACGCCCGTCCGTTTGTTGAGCCAACCCACTCAGGTTGTTACATTGATCTTCTTCAAACAAAAGCTGCCCTGTGTGTGAATCATAAATATCGATGGTAGTGGGATTTTCCCAGAGATTGCCCCCCAGGTAAATGGTATTGCTTGTCACCAGGTAGTCCTGCCCAAGGGAAGCATGTTCTGCCTTGAAGGAAAACATCTGGGTGAGTTCACCGGTCTGGAGATCACAGCGCCAAAAACCATCATATCCGAGGATCAATAATTCAGACCCGTCCATGGTAAAAGCGATATTGATTGACGCATCCCAGGGACCCATGCGGATCCTTTTCTGAATCACACCTTTCCCAGCATCCCATATATTGATGCCTTCATTGCCAGACAAAGCCAAAGACTTCCCATCTGGTGAGAAGGCGACCTGATAGGAATCCGGCCCCCGTGGCCCGTCATAAATCGATTTTTCTCTCCTCTCCACAACGATTGTTTGGTTTACCGCATCCCAGATCTCGAAATAGCCTGCAGAATCCACAATAGCCAGTTGTTCTCCATTTGGGTGAAATGCAATGTCGGAGATCGAATTTAAATCGATTGGCAGGGTTGCGATCCATTGACGGGTGGTCACGTCCCAGAGGTGAACGTTGGAGTCCACCAGGACGAGCAGGTCGCCATTTGAATTGAGGATGATCGATTTGATCCCATCGGTATATGGCATTGGTTGTTGAGACAGCCCGGATGTCGCATCGTAGATGGTTACAGCTCCTTCAATTATCACGGAAATCCGTGAATTAACCGGATCAATCCGGATGGCATCACGCATAGACTGATAGTACGAAAGATACGACAAGACCTCGCCACCGAATTCCAGCGTTGGCCTGTCAGGCTCAAGAGGGAGGTATCGTTCATTCAAAGGAAAGACACGAAATGACTCTTCTCCCCTTTGCGCCACCAGGATTTTGCTCCCATTGTCGATATACGACACGAATTTCAGGTCTTGCTCGAATCCTCGCAGGGTATAGAGGCTCCCCCCATTGGGTAAACTCCAGAAACGGATGACTGCATCATTGCCCACGGAAGCCAGCACTTTACCGTCCGGACTGATCGATAGACTGTTCACTTCACTGTCGTGCGCCAATTGGCGTATCAATTGACCACTGGAGGTATCCCAGATTCGGATGTAATGGTCATCACTGGCAGTGAGCAGTTGTTTTCCATCCAGGCTGAAGAAAAAGTCGTTGATGGTGTTGCCCCTTTGGAAGCCTGTCAATTCTAAGCGGCTCTGCAATACACCAGTAGCCGTGTTCCGGATCTCCAAGTACAGGGTGGTCTCATCATTCGCACGATTCTCCTCATAGGATCCTTCGGGTTGAAACGCAAATAATTCACCATCAGGTGAAAAAATGGGTTTTGAGTCAGGCTGGGTAATCAGGTCTCCATGCCAGGGGAGCATCTCCTTGCTTTGAATATCATATTGCCAGTAAGTACTACCGGATGTGAAATATGAATTATGGAAGATGATCTTCTTTCCGTCTGGAGTGAATGATATATCCCTAAAATCCCTGTCCTTGAAAGCGCCGTCAGGGAGCGGATCGCTCGCTTGCCAGGTTTGTGGGTCATAAGTCCTTACGCCAGTGGAACTGAGTACCGCCAGGATGTCGCCATCCGGTGACCAGGCCACATCGATGGCTGAGCCCAACCCCAGGCTCCCCAGGAATACCTCCTGGGGCTTGGGCATGGACAGGCTGGGGGTGATGGTCTTTTCGCTCTCTTCAACTGTTAGTGGGATTAAGCCACATGCAAGCAGTATGAGAGTGACACCAATAAAGGATATCTGTCGTAAGGCAGGTCGGTTCATCTTGGTATCCCTCCACGATACGGATTATGACCCAGATAATAAATCAATTATATAGCTATAATAAACAAGATCAACATATTTAAAGTAGTATAACCATCAATCTTTTCTGATTCAGCATAATCTTATGAACAATGGGATTCGTAATTTCGTTTGCTTGGTCTTGACAAGCTTGGCTGGCTTTGCCTGTAACCGGCTCGCACCAGTAGAAATGCAGGTCCCTTCCTCTCCATCTCCGGCTTCCACCTGGTGGCGCCCGGCTCTCGGCCTGACCTGGCAGTGGCAGTTGGATGGGGAGGTGGATACCTCCATCGATGCGCAGGTTTACGACCTGGACCTGTATGTCGACCAGGCCGTGATCGATGAACTGCATGCCCGCGGGGTGAAGCTCATCTGTTACATCTCGGTTGGTTCCTATGAAGACTGGCGCCCTGATGCAGATCTCTTTCCGGGTGAAGTATTGGGTAAAAATTATATGGGTTGGCCAGGTGAGAGCTGGCTGGATATCCGCCGGGTCGACCTGCTGGCACCCATCATGACCGCCCGTCTGGACCTGTGTGCTGCCAGAGGCTTTGATGGGGTGGAGCCCGATAATATCGAGATCTATGACAGCCCCACCGGCTTCCCGCTCACTTATGCGGACCAGTTGACCTATGCGCGCTGGTTGGCAGCTGAAGCGCATGCGCGCGGGCTGGCCATCGGGTTGAAGAACGCCCCGGATATGGTGACGGATTCCCTGGCTTTCTTTGATTTTGCCATTATCGAGGATGCCTATTATTACGAATGGATCGATTCAATGCTTCCATTCATTGCGGCTGGAAAACCGGTTTTTGCCGCGGAGTACACGGACCTGGGGGTGAATTTCGAGTCAGCCTGCACCCGGGCGTCAAGGGAGGGTGTCAGCCTGATCTTGAAGGACCGGGCCTTGTCTGCTTTCCGGATGCCCTGTCCGTGATGAGCAAGGGAAATTCTTTTCACATCCATGTTCCCTTTCTGATCCACGATTAAGTTGACTTGGATATTGAATGCTTATATACTCTTTATGGAACGGTTTGTAATTTACTTCCATAACGAATGCGCATGGTGTGGAATGCTCATTACTGTTTTTTGGTCATTTATCAGAAACCAAATGTAACCAAAGGAGATAACACATGGAAAAAAAGGATCTATTCACCAAGATATTGGCAATCACAGGTTTTGTTCTGGTCTGGCTGACCATCCTGGCGCCGGTCTTTTTCGCAATCATGTCACTGGTCCGAGGGGGCGGTTTTCGCTTTGATTACCTGATGCCAGCGGAATTGTTCATCGGTGTATTAGCGGGTGGTTTTTTGTTGCTCTGGGCAGCCCTGCGCGCCCGATCACACGTGAAATGGATCAGCTGGGCGTTGATCCTGGCGGTTTTGATGCTGGTGGGTGGCCAGTCTCTGGCTGTTGTGACCGGCCTGGCGGATGGCACTTCCGGTGAAGGCTGGTTCCCAGTGGTGCTGGGGATGATCGTGCTGTATGATTTGCTGGTAGTTGCCCTGGGTGTGGGTGGCTGGTGCCTGATACGGGAGCTTTACGGGAAGAAGAAGCCAACGAAATCGTAATGATCAGCATACGATCTTAACTGACGAACATAAAAGACGATAAAGTACCAGCGGTTGAATCCAGACCAGGAGGTAAATTCAATATTGCCTGCCTGGTCTCTGCCTTTTATCTTAATCCTCCACAAAATATGAAAATCTTACAGTAATGCAAGTTTGGATAAATACGCAGGTTTTTACTTGATTTATCGATATTAATGGATATACTGATGGTAAGGGTGTAATTAAGGTTTAAAACCAGAGGGAAAAGAATGAATATATTACTATATGTGTATTTCTTACTTACCTTTGCCTATCGCCGGTTTTAGATAAGAAAAGGTCATTGGCCATTTTTCTGACGCATCAACCACATTAAATGGGTCATTGGGTACGCCATTTCAATTTACCATGCCGGCTTGCCAGCGAATAATAGATATGGAGAGGAATATGACCATGCGGCTTGCTACCAAAACTCGGGTGAAATTGATGGGTCAACTCCAACAGATCATTGCCACTTTTCCCGATGAGGTTCGCCTGGATCAATATCCTTGCGGGGGGACCCGGATCCCTGAGAGTGCCATGGAAATCCATATCCTCTTACGACAGTGTCAAAATAAATTTGAGCGTCTGGGTATTTTGGATACCACTACGCTTGGCATGATCCATAGACGTGTACTGGATATCGAAAAAGAGATTTATGGAACGAACCCCAGGTCATCAGGCCTGGGTGAACCTGTCTATACATACCATAATAATAATGACCGTCTATATGGGATGGGTTTAATCTTTCCATTTGATGACTGGAACGAGTTCTATTCCGAAATCGTGTCCTTGTCTTCACCCGTGAGAAATAATTGATTCCTGTTGTCAATGCCTTGTATGACTTTAAAGATGGGGGTTAAGACGACCGGTCCATCACCTTAGCCCTGCACATCAGATATTACCCGACCTCGGTTTATACTCCCCCAAATGGGGGGGATCGATACTCCCCAATGGTTGGATGCTGGCGGGGAGTATTGATTGTACAATGACAGTTGAGCAACAAAGCATTTTGTGACCCTGAAATTCGATTGATCCCCTTTGTGTTGCAGGTGCGAATAAATAATATGGAGGAAGATATGAAGAAGATACTATCAATAATCGTTTTAGCATCTTTAATGCTGATGCTGCTGGCGAGCTGTGCCCCGGGAACTGGAATTCAAATCAATACACCCGATTCGGAAACAGCAGCCGGTACCCCAGATCCCAGTGAGCAAATCGATGTTCCCGGCTTTAGCATAAAAATCAATGCACCTGGCCCGAATTCACTGGTCAATACAGCAGGACCGCGTGGAATTGTCGCCAGTACTTTAATAGGAATATGGCATGGGATCATCTCGCCGATCACCCTCGTGATGTCATTTATCAATCCAAATGTTCAGATGTATGATGTTCACAACGACGGAAGCAAATATAACCTTGGTTTCCTGGTTGGCGTGGCGCTCGTGTTTCTCATTCTGGGCATCATTGGCGGTTCAAGACGTCACTAACACGTCACCCTGATATGTGAAAATACCAACCGGTTGATCACCAGAACCTGACACCAGAATCATCAGACGGTTATGCAGGTACAGCTGGTAGTTTTGTCGCGTGATATTGTTGGCAGGTTTTCCAATCATGCCATACCCGGGTTGAAAATCGAAACCCGGTAATAATTTTTATAGAGGAAAGGAGATGCGAAGATGAGACTTAGCCCTCCAAAAGTCATCACGTGGTGGATAGCTTTAATCCTTGGTGTGCTTGGGCTGCTCGGTTATTCGGGCAATTTAGCTGCCATGAGCCCGTACTCGTTCTGGCTGGTCCTGATCGGACTCGCCCTGATGCTGGTTGCGACGCTCATAAAGAACCTGTAAAGGTTCAAGCGTGGGTGGCCCTGGGATTTCGAATCAGGCCCAGGCGATCCCAGGATCCATGTGCCTATTTGGAATAGCCTGCGGATTTTTGTTTGTTGGTTGAGGACTTTATATTGCCTCAAAAATACCATCTGGTGCTGACCGATATATTAGCACCAGATGGTCTGCTTAACACTGGTTATGCAGGGAAACGATCTCGAACTTTTGCTGAAATCTGGCGATCAGTCATCTTGTCCATGGTTTCAACAGCAAGCATGTTTCCTTTGTATCCATCATGTACAAGGCGTTTGCTCAACTCCCCTTTGGCCTCACCAGGACCAGATATCTGGATGGTGCCTGCATCATGAATTTCGGCGATCACTTTTTCATAGAAATCATTCAGATGGTTTCCGAATTGGCGGTCGCGCACGTCTTCAGTCGATCTGTTTTCGGATCCATCTCCACCTGAAAAGCGGATGTGTTTATCCATGTTCGAAGGCATCTCCCTGGTTTCTTCCCCTCCTTCTGTGATAATTACAATCACAGCTTTACGATGATCGATACATAAGCCTGCCTGTTTTGCCATGAGTGTTCTCTTTAATTACTATTTATTATGGCATCAAAGTCTTATACGCAAGGAAATTGATACATTAATATTACAAAATGGATTTTTGCTTCCGTGATGTCCATAAGTGTCAACCTTGTCCGGAACAAGCATCACATCCAATAGCACAAATACGCCGTACTGATTGAAAGCTAAGTTATGGAGATGATGCCAGAATGATTGCAATCATCACCTTTTTCTTTTGGGTTTTCCCGATGCGGGGGGCACTGGTTCATTAGTCTCAAGCCGAGGTGATGATAAAAAGTCTGAAGAATCAGTCGATAAAGCCTGATTTAATAGGGGTTCCGCTTTCTCGATCAGCTGACTCAACCTCTCCATACTGCTGGTGACCAGGTGTGGAGGAGGTTCGTCCATTGCCTGTATCGTTTCCCAAATATGATCCTGCCGTGCTTTGAGATCGGAGATTTGCGCCGCTGCACCTGAAATGCGGCGATGACTGACCAGGCGGCTCCACAGTATTTGGCAAACCGCAGATAATGGCGGTGCGATGATGATCCCGAGCAGGCCCAAAGCACTCGCAAGGGCGATCAGTAAAACGAGAGTCAAAATGGGATTATCCCACCTGCGGCGGAAAAGACGTGGTTTGATCCATACACCCAAAGCTATGAAAAACAGCAGGGCAAAAAGTGCCGTAAACAAGCCAAGTTGCAGGCTGGTCAGCAATCCAACCAAAAGTACCGGGATGACCACCAGGGCGACCCCGACCATGGGGATCAGGCATGCCAGTGCGCCAGCCAGACCAAGCAATGCCGGGTATGGAGACCCAATCAACCAGTAACCCAGGCCCAATACAAATCCGGCAATCAAACTCTGGAACACCTGCCCGCGGATATAAGCGCCGATATCCGGTTCGACGACGCGCCAGATACCGCGCGCCTCTTTGCGTTGATCAGCCGGCAGTAAGGAGAGCCAAAGTCGTTCAAAATGAATTTGATTGAGACTCCAGTAGATGCTCAGGAAGAGAATTACCACAAAACCAGCCACGAGACTGCCAACGCCCTGCGTAAATCCGAGTAAGGCTGGCAGCACGAGTTGACCCTCGTCGCCGGTTATTGCTTCAAAGAGTATGCTCGGTGGTGGCATCCTTTCTATCAGAGTCAGTTGGAAAACACTACCTTCCAGCCAGACCGGCAACCTCCAGGCATCCTGGCTCGATACACTTTGAGCTAAAACCTGGATCTCAGAGACCGCGATGCCAGATATTATGTAAAGGAGAAAACCAAAACTTCCAAGTACAGCCAGGTAAAGAAGGATCCAGGCTGACCGGACGATGAAGCGATGCCCGGTCAGGCGGTTGGCCAGTGGGCGCAACGCTGCTGCAAGTATTAAGGAGATCAATACGTAAATGATGACAATCCGGAACTGCCATAATACCAGCAGAGCCAGCAATGTGGTCATGACTGCCAGACCAATCCTTGTGACCTGTTTTGTCAAGGTGCACCTGTTGGAGGGATCTGTGACAGGAGTACATCAAGATCGGTCGTGATGGTCTCAATCTCATCCATCACTTTATCGATCTGCTTGACTCTTACGACAGATCCCGCTTGCTTGAACCGGGTTTGTTTGCGTAAGTCATCAGCCAGGTCTTGCGCTTCATAACGCAGCCGGCTGGAATAATCGCGTCTGGTCAAGGTTTCAGACTCAGTTGTTGATGGATGGAAGATAAAGCGATCAAATATCAGCTGAATAATGGCTGCAATGGGAATCGCCATGAACGCTCCGGCAATTCCGAATATGGAGCTGAAGGTAAAAATTGCCAGCAGGGATACAAAAGGGTTGACTCCCACGGCTTTGCGCATCACACGTGGCGCCAGGATACTGTTTTCAA
>JAFGXF010000075.1 GCA_016936755.1 Anaerolineaceae bacterium
AGGCCAGGTCTTTCAAACCTTCCGGTGGCGTGACCGCATTCGCCAGCACAACCATTTCATAGGGGGTCTCTACACGCTTTGAAAGGGCTGTATCTTCATAGGTGACATTGATTGCTTTCCCATTCGGCGAGATACGACTGGGCCGGCCGCGAAGGAAGCGTGCGCCTTCCTCGCGGGTGCGTGTCCAGAAGCCGTCAAAACCCTTGCCATAGGCGCGCACATCCATATACATGACATCCACATTCTTGACGCCATGATCGAGCGCCTGGTAAGCATGCTTGATCGAATACATGCAGCAAAAACGTGAGCAGAACTTCGAATGACGCTGATCACGCGAGCCACAGCACAATACGAACAAAATATTTGCAGGGTGCTGCCCATCCGAAGGGCGGATGATCTCACCGCCGGTCGGACCAGCCGAGTTAACCAAACGTTCAAATTCCAACGAGGTCAGAATGTCGGGATGTGCACCGTATCCGTATTCCTTCAACTCGCGCGGGTCAAGCATGTCATAGCCGGTGGCCAGGATGACAGCGCCGACCTGGCGTGTGATGGTCTTTACTGCCGGCATGGAGAAATCGACCGCTTTGGGCGGGCAGACCTCCGCGCAGCGGTTGCAGGGCAGGTAGTTGGGGGGAGTATTCAGGCAGTGCTCCATGTCAATCATGTAAGCCCCGGGGGTGGATTGCGGGATGGGGGTGTAGATGGCCTTGCGGGCGGCCATGCCTGAATCATACTCATTGGGTAACACAACCGGGCAGGCGGTCGTGCATTCCCCACAGCGCGTGCAGCTATCCAGCACGTAACGCGCCCTTTGGGTGATCGTGACCTCGAAATCACCCGGATTCCCCTGGAGGGAATCCACTTCTGCCAATGAAAGGATCTCGATATTGGGATGCAGCGCCACCTCCGACATCTTGGGTGCTTCAATGCAAATCGAGCAATCCAGGGTTGGGAAGTTCTTATCCAATACGGCCATGATGCCGCCAATGGTGGCTTCCCTCTCAACCAGAACGACATGCGCTCCGGCTTCGGCCAGGTCCAGTGAGGCCTGAATACCGGCGATCCCGCCACCGATCACCAGGATGGAATCACTCATGAGGCCTCTCCCTGGTTCTGCCATATTCGAAACCGGTGGAAAAAGCTTTCAGATTCAGGGATAAGGTTTTGGCTTTCACCGAGTCTTCCAATGCCTTTTCCATGTTCTCCCGTTTGACCAGACCTGAGCTGGATGTCCAAAAACCCAACATGACGATATTGGTCACGATACGACGGCCCAATCCCTCCGCCAACCTGGTGGCCGGGATGGCTTTCACGCTGTCACTGTTATCCGGTTGCACCAGGTCCTGATCGATCAAGACCAGGGCATCCTTCTTGGCCAGCGGACGATAGCGTTTATACGCCTCTTGTGACAAGGCAATTAGAACATCCGCCTGTTGCACAAAGGGATAGGCGATCGGTGCATCTGACAGGATGACATCTGCGCTGGAAGCTCCGCCGCGCGCTTCAGGCCCGTAACTCTGTGTCATAACCCCTTCCAGGTCTTCATACAAGGTGGCAGCCTTTCCCAGGACCAGTGCGGCCAGCGCCACGCCCTGACCGCCAAAACCACTGATGCGGATCTCTTTTTTCATGATTTCAATGCCTCTGCCGGCTTGAAGGGTGGCCGGTCGCGGTCCACGAACCGTCCGACATAAATGGGGTGATCAGCGCGCAGGTCGATCACCATCTCCTCTTCACTGGCTTTCGCTTCCTGGATATGCACAGACCGGTCACGATACATTTCCATCTCTTCCAATCCATCGTCAATACCATTGGATTTTCCAAAACCGATCGGGCAGGGTGCCAGCACCTCGATAAAAGCAAAGCCCGGCTTTGAGAAAGCATACTGAATATCATCCCGGACCTGCCGTACATGCACCGCCGTCCAGCGTGAGACGAAATTGGCGCCACAGGCTTTCAACAAACCCGGCAGGTTGAACGGCAACTCCTGGCAGCCGTATGGAGCTGTCGTACCAAATGCACCCTGCGGGGTAGTGGGTCCGACCTGTCCCCCGGTCATACCGAAATTGAAATTGTTGATGCAAACCACTGTAAGATCGATATTACGCCGGGCAGCGTGGATCAGGTGGTTACCGCCGATAGCTGCCAGGTCGCCATCGCCGCTAAAGACGCTGACGGTCAGGGAGGGATTGGCCAGCTTCAAGCCCGTGGCAAATGGGATGGCACGGCCATGCGTGGTATGGTAGGAATCCAGCTTCATGTAACCGGCCACACGCCCGGAACAGCCGATGCCGGAAACCACAATGTGTTTATCGATGGGCATGTCTGAATCCAGGATCGCTTGGGCGTAGCAGCGCATGATGATACCGATACCGCAGCCCGGGCACCAGATATGCGGCATGCGGTCAGCGCGAATCAGGTCATCCAGGGGGTGTTTTTCAGCTACGATGGCTTGACTCATTTGGCCACCGCCTCAATCGCTGCCAGGATGGGCTCCGGGGGGATCATCGCGCCTCCGGCATGGTGGACCCCGATAACGTCGCGATGGACCACACGTTCCACCTCCAGTCTTACCTGGCCGAGGTTCATTTCAGCAACGATAAAGTGGTCGATTGATTTTGACAGATCGCGGATGATACACTCCGGGAAAGGCCAGATGGAGACCAGACGCAACAGCCCGGCTGGAATACCCTTCGCGCGTGCCTGCAGCACTGCTGAGTGAGCTGAGCGCGCCGTGCAGCCGTAGGATACCACCATGATGCGGGCACCCTCCAATTCATAGCCTTCGACCCGGATGATATCATTCGCATTCTTCTGTATCTTTTCGAACAAACGCCTGACCAGGTGATCATGCGTTTCAGCTGACATATCCGGGTATCCGCGCTCGTCGTGCGTCAGACCGGTCAGATGGATGTGATAACCTTCACCGGCGAAGGGCAGGGCGGGCACCAGGTCAGGGTCTTCCACCAAGTAAGATTTATAAGTGCTGCCATCAGCTGGTTTGGACGGTTTTTTACGTTCGATATGATCAATCTTGTCCTCGGGCGGGATGGTCACTTTTTCCACCATATGACCGACCACCTCGTCAGCCAACAGGATGGCGGGGACGCAATAGAGATCGGCCATGTTGAAAGACAGGATCGTGAGGTCAAACATCTCCTGGGGTGACCAGGGCGAATACGCGATAACAGCAAAGTCACCATGCGAACCCCAACGTGCCTGCATGACATCCGATTGACCGGGAAGGGTGGGCAACCCGGTGGAAGGCGAACCGCGCATGACATCCACCACCAGGGTGGGCAGCTCCAACATCACACCCAGGCCCAGGTTTTCCATCATCAGGCTCAAGCCCGGGCCGGAAGTGGCCGTCATCGAACGCGCACCGGCCGCTGATGCGCCCAGGATGGTTGCCATGCTGGCCAACTCATCCTCCATCTGGATGAAGACGCCGTCCACCTCGGGAAGGCGGGCAGCCAGGTGCTCGGCGATTTCGGTTGAAGGAGTGATGGGATAACCGGCAAAGAAACGGCAACCGGCGGCCAGCGCACCCTCGGCGCAGGCATGATCGCCATGCATGAAATGCTTTCCAGTCAATACCGCCGGTCGGGTCATGGCGTGCTCCCTTCTCCCGCATCGGTGTATATGGCAAACTCCGGGCAGACGATCATGCAGAATTGACAGTGAACACAGGCATCTTCCTTACCCTCAACGATCTCAGGGTAATGGTAACCCTTGGCGTTCTGACCCTTTGACTCCTGCAGCACCTGCATCGGGCAGAAACGGATACAGATGTTGCAGCCCTTGCAGCGTTCGGGGATCAGGTAGACCCGGCCGTGCGGGATAACCATGCGATCCAGGTTCAATGGGGTACGGTCGTATACCTTCATGACACCTTATCCTTACGTCTTTATAACAAGGCTGCCCTCACCGCATTTGCGGGAGAGCAGTCAGCGTGCACAATAATACCAGATATTGCTGCATGTCGTTCAGGTCAGTGCTGTCAGGTCAAGTTAAGTCTTCATTGATATATTGACAAACCCATTAAACCGGTTAATAGGATTATTCCTATTATAACCAATCAAAAGGGAAAAACAATTTTCTCTAATCATCCTATGAATTGATTATTCGCCTATGATCTTGATCAATACACGCTTGGGGCGCCGCCCGTCAAATTCACCGTAGAAGATCTGCTCCCAGGGCCCGAAATCCAACCGGCTGTTGGTAACCGCCACGACCACCTCGCGCCCCATTACCTGGCGCTTGAGGTGCGCGTCAGCATTATCCTCACCGGTATCATTATGCCGGTAGCGGTGGATGGGCTCGTGAGGCGCCAGCCCTTCCAGCCAGTCCTCGTAATCCTGGTGCAGGCCGGATTCATCGTCGTTGATGAAAACCGAGGCGGTGATGTGCATGGCGTTAACCAGGACCAGGCCCTCTTTAATGCCACTCTCCTTCAAGGCTTCTCGAACCTGGGGGGTGATGTTGACAAACCCACGCCGGGAGGGGATATTCAAGATTAATTCTTTTCGAAAACTGGTCATAGGGATTCCCTCATCTAAATATTAATTTAGAGTGTCTGATGAAATCAGCAATCACGAATTGTAGGATATCAATTATTAATTGGTTCAGTAATAGTTGCCCAGGATATTAAAAAGCCCAGATCAGCCAAATGGTAGCGTTGGGTTGTCTTGTCTATTGGGTAATATATAACCAGCTCCCAGACCTGATCAACTGTGTAATTTTCGACGGCAACTTTGGTTCCATCCGGGGACCAGAGTATACTTTTAGTTCCTGCACTGACATTTGACAGGCACTCAATTGAATGGTCAGATAAGGTTAAAATACATAAATCATCATTCGATAACACCCCGTAACGTTGATATGCTATCCGATTTCCATCCGGCGACCAATCAAAATAATCTTCACTAGTATCTGGGGTATTTGTAATATTCTGGGTGTTGCCGTTGAAGTCGACAGTGAAAATATCTGATTTTTCTGTTTTTAGGTCATATTGCTCATACCCCAGTTCATATCCAATCGGAGACCAAGCCAAGTTACTAATGTATCCATTAATTTTCATATGAGTCAAATTTATAGCTTCTATGTTTTCACAAATAGGTAAATCTGACAAACAAGTTGTAGATTTGAGATATACATTATTATCTGAAATGTAGGCTAAATATTGACCATCAGGGGACCACCTGGGTTGCCTCTCCCCAATCTTGCCTGAGGAGATTTGTATATATGAATTGGTATCGATATCAGCGATGTATATTGTAGAAAAGTCACTAAAGATAATTCTGTTTGGATCCTCTGGATCCTTCCTTTCTTCCACGGGCAGGTTGAATGCAAAATATCGTCCTTCTGGGTACCAGTCTCCATCCCACCAATAACCACCCCAAGCCTGTGGTTGGGGCACTCTAGTAATATCATTAGTAATTATTTTGTGCAAAATTAACCCTTCCTGCTGCCTAGTAATAATTCTTGTACCATCAGATGATACGTAAGCGTCTCCGGTTAAAGTATAAACATTGAGGTGCGTTATCTCTGTATCATCAAGGTATGCCAAGGTGCTCCCCAATTGAAAAAATAAAATATCTCTCGGGTATGTTTTATTTTCGGTGCTTATTGGGGCGGGTAACATCTCAGAGATGGGAGCCCTATCTATGGGCGTTGTAGAAATTTCAGGAAGGTTCCTTCTCTCTCCACAACCTGCCAAAAGGTTAATCGCAAGGACAAAGAGCAGCCCGAAAAGAAGTTTTTTTTGTTTTAGAGTGATTTTCATGGCTATATCTCGCCTATAACCTTCTGCCAGATTCGGTGTTAAATCCTATGTTATTTTGTTATACAATAACAATTATAGACCCCAAACCATCTCAGGAGCAACCTCTTGCATTTTCAAAACAAACTCGTCTTGATCACCGGTGGATCCAAGGGTATCGGCCTGGCTGCCGCCATCGAATTCGCGCGAGAAGGCGCCAGCGTCTTCATCCTGGCACGTCATAAGGATCAGCTGACTGCGGCCGTCAAATCACTTGAGGAATGTCGTGTTTCCAAAGCCCAGAAGTTCAGCGCGCTCCAGGCGGATGTCACCAACGCGGCCGAGATCAAGAAGGTTGGCGATAAATTCATAAAGGAATACGGCGCGCCGGATTACCTGGTGAACTGCGCCGGTGTGGCGCACCCCGGCAAGTTCGAGGAGTTGGACCTTTCCATTTTTTACTGGATGATGGATGTCAACTATTACGGCACGGTGCTGGTGACCAAGGCCTTCATCCCGGCCATGATCGCACGCGGGTCAGGCCATATCATCAACGTATCCTCGATGGGTGGCGCCGTCGGGATCTACGGTTATAGCGCCTACAGCGGCTCCAAATATGCCGTGACCGGTTTCACGGATGTCTTACGATCCGAGATGAAGCTGCATGGCATCAAAGTCTCATTGGTCCTTCCGCCGGATACGAAAACGGCTCAACTCGATTACGAAACACAGTACAAACCGGCCATTACCAAATGGATCACCGCCGCCGGCAACCTGGCCAAACCCGAGGCCGTTGCCCGTGCGATTCTCATGGGTATCCGTAAAAACAAGTATATAATTCTATGCAACTTTGAGACAGGCTTCCTGTACTGGTTGATCCATGCCCTCGGGAGGGGTACATATCCAGTGATGGATTTTTTGATCAGGCTGGCCAACAAAACGCCCAAATCGAACTGACCGTTCGATCATTCCGAAATCTTCTCTGAAAGGATCGTCTGATGGATATCTTTGATAAGTGTTATAAATACGATGATGCCAAGCAAGCAATCAGGGGGGGGTATTATCCTTATTTTATTCCTTTCGAAGCCAGCGAAGGCTCTGAGGTCCTTTACCAAGGCCGCCGCATCATCATGTGCGGCTCCAACAACTATCTGGGACTGACCACCCATCCCAAAGTAAAAGAGGCCACACTCGAAGCTGTCCGCAAGTATGGCACCAGCTGCACCGGTTCACGTTTCCTGAACGGCACGCTGGAGATGCACGAACAGCTGGAAAAGGAACTGGCCGAATACGTTGGCAAGCCGGCTGCACTGATATTCTCAACCGGTATGCAGACCAACTTGGGCACGGTCAGTTCGCTGGTCGGCAGGGATGACGTGGTCATCCTCGATAAGGAAGACCATGCCAGTATTGTGGACGGTGCACGCCTGGGTTATGGCAAGATTGAACGCTACCGTCATAATGACATGGACCACCTCGAGCGTGTCCTGAAATCCATCCCGGAAACTTCCGGCAGTCTGATCGCAGTCGATGGCGTCTTCAGCATGGAAGGCGACCTGGCGCCGGTCCCTGATCTGGTCAAACTGGCCCAGAAATATGGTGCGCGCTTGATGATCGACGATGCGCATGGCATCGGGGTGACAGGGCAGGGGCACGGCACCGCCTGGCATTATGGTCTGGCCAAAGAAGTAGACCTGACCATGTCCACCTTCAGCAAGAGCTTTGCCTCGCTGGGTGGATTCATTGCCGGTGATGAGGATATCATCCACTTCATTAAACACACCGCCCGGGCTTTGATCTTCAGCGCCAGCCCAACCCCTGCCGCGACTGCATCCGCACTGGCCGCTCTCCAGATCATGCGTGAAGAACCGGAGCGTGTCACACGTGTCAATCAGAATGCCGACAAAATGCGTGCCGGTTTCAAGAAGATGGGTTTTGATACCGGCACCTCCTGCACACCGATCGTGCCTCTGCTGGTGGGTGATAACGTAAAGACTTTCATGGCATGGAAAGCACTTTTCGAGGCCGGCGTTTTCGTCAATCCGGTCATTTCCCCGGCTGTGGCGGCTGGCCGTCAGATGCTGCGCACCAGCTACATGGCTACACACACTGACGAACAGCTTGACCGTGTACTGGAGATCTTTGAAAAGGTCGGCAAGCAGATCGGTTTGATCTGATATCCATATCCAGCAAAAAAAGCATCCGCCAAAATGGATGCTTTTTATGATCGATCAACCCAGATATTCTCTCAGATACTTGCTGCGGGTTGGGTGACGCAGTTTTCGCAGGGCTTTGGCTTCTATCTGCCGGATCCTTTCCCGGGTTACATTAAAATATCGACTGACCTCTTCCAAAGTATGATCACGCCCATCCACCAGCCCGAAGCGCAGCTCCAGAACCTGCCGCTCCCGCTCTGACAAGGCGGCCAGTGCGGATTGAACCTGCTCGCGCAGCATCTCGCGCGAGGCCGCATCCATGGGTTCCAGTGCGTCGCTGTCTTCGATAAAATCGCCCAACTGGCTGCTATCCTCATCCCCGACCGGATGCTCGAGTGAGATGGGTTCCTCGGCTGATTGCAAGGTCTTCTGAACTTTACTGGCTGCCCAGGTCCAGCGTTTCTGTAACTCCGGGTCGATCGGCTCACCTGACTTGCGTGCATTCGTGATCAGACGGGTGTCTTCCTCGCTCAGGTATCCAGCCTCGAGCGCCAATTCCTCCAGAGTGGGTTCCCGACCCAAGCGCTGCACCATACTGCGTTGGACACGCATAATGCGGGTGATCGATTCGAACAGGTGTACCGGGATGCGAATCGTGCGGGCTTGTTCAGCGATATGCCGGCTGATCGACTGTCGTATCCACCAGGTGGCGTAGGTGCTGAATTTAAACCCACGCGCCGGATCGAACTTGTTTACGGCCCTTAATAAACCAAGATTGCCCTCCTGGATAAGGTCCAAAAATGAAATACCTCGACCCAGGTAGCGTTTGGCAATACTGACCACAAGGCGCAGGTTGGCCCGGATGAGTATCTGGTTGGCATCATCTGCCCGGTGGCGGATGGCATTCAACTCATCTTCAAGCTCACTCTCGGACGAGAAGCTCTTAATGATGTCATTCAACGATGGAAATACACCATCTTCATTAATATGCTTAAAGATCAGCTCCGCCTGTCGGGCTGGAAGGATATATAAGCATAAAAACACCTGATACGTGATTTCAACCACCTTGCCCCAGGTGGCATCTTTACCCCACAAGTCGGCATGATCAAAAAACGATCGGGTATATGAGGGTACATCCGTTTGCATCAACCGGCGCAGCATTTGGGCTTCCGCCAGCATTAACGCATAATCCGGCAGGGTGAGGTTCCGAATGGGTGGGTCGTTTTCCAGACCCTCCAACAGGGTAAGCAGCTCCTTATAGATGGTGGTAAAGATCGATCTGTAAATATGCGATTTGTCTGTCTTGGCGGTTGGGGTCGGCCAAAGCGATTCAAGATGGCGCTGTGCCTCGACACAGGCTGCCAGGCGGAACTCACTATCCACATCCAACAAGTGGATCTGCCCGATTTCTTTCAGGTAAAGTCGCACCGGGTCCTCTGCCAACTCCACTGCGATCACAGGATCTGACAGAATCTCCAGGGTGTCTTCGGCGACGATATCTCCCCATTCCAAGGCTGTCTGGGTGAGATCTTTTACATCGGGTTCCAGCCGTTGATCCCCGGCCGCCAAGGATTCAATATCGTTGGTTTCAGCTTCAGTTATGGGCTGCTTTGATTTAAGGCGCTTGGGTTGAACAAGCGCCGGCTGCGATTTGACAAGGGGAATCTGCTGCAGTATCTTGGTACTGCTGTTGGTAACAGGGGGTGCTTTTTTTTCCCGCTTGACCATAACTTTAATATACCATAGATGAATTTTCAGGCTTCATGGATGCGGATATTATCCAATGCCCGGTCCAACTTGTCACGCAATTGCGAGTATTGGATAACCAAACTCTGATAAGGCAGGTCACGCCAGTTGGTTTCGGCCGGAGTCTCCTCCTGCAAAAAACGCAATTGCAGCAGGCTTTCATTGACAATGTTCTTTCTAAGGCGAATAACCGCACGGTGCAGCTCCTCCACATGGCGCGTTTTTTGAAAATCCGATTGATCTGCCGTAAGGCGGATCTCATCAGCCAGTATCATCAGGATCTCAGGGAGGTTATTGGCTATATACTCCAGTGGGGGGATTTGAACCTGGTCAATGGCTTTATGAATAACACCTAATATGTTACGAAAATCAGCATCAGGGAAATCATCCTCAGCAATGGTTCGCAGTCCATTCATTTGCAGTTCCCGATCCAGGCGGTAAATCAACTCGGGGTCTCTCAGCAGGGAACCCACAATATATTTTTCAAGTGGCAGGTCCGGGCTGCTTTTTATGGTGCTGACCGTCGGTGGCAGGTTGTCTTTCTTTAGGTCGGGCTGGCGCCTCCTACGTGGTGTTGGTGTTTTTTTATGCGCCGAGGCAAGCGCTCTTTCGTCAACCTTAATGATGCGCGCCAGCTGCTGGCGATAACTGTCGCGCTCAATCGGATTGGCAACATCTTCGATCAGGGGAATGACCTGTGCGGCGATCTCACTTTTTACCCGCGGATCTTCCAGATCCTGCCCACTGACCAGCGTGTCGACAACATGCGTAATAATATGTTTGGCTTCTGACACTATCCTGGACCAATCATCGGGGTTGCGAGCTACCACTTCATCCGGATCCATACCATCCGGCAATGATGCCACCCGGATATCCGCCTCCAACCTGGCCTCCTGGTGCATTAGACCTCTAACATCAAAAACACGGTCTGTTGCATGATCAAGCGCCTGACGCGCGGCATCCAGTCCCCGCAAGGTCGCATTCATGCCTGCGCTATCCGGATCCAAGGCCAATACAATACGCCTGGTTAATCCCTTTACCAAGCGCAACTGCTCCTCAGTAAGTGCCGTTCCCATCGGGGATACCACATTGGTAAAGCCTGCCTGATGCAAGGCCAATACATCCAGATATCCTTCCACAATAACAACCTGGTTTTGGGTGCGAATCGCCTTGCGTGCAGCAGACAGGCCATACAAAAGCTTTCCCTTGTCGAAGACCAACGTCTGGGGAGAGTTCATGAATTTTGGCACATCATCCGGGTTCAATATGCGTCCTCCAAACCCGGCCATTTTTCCATCTGCTGTGCGGATCGGGAACATGATGCGGTTGCGGAAACGGTCAAAAACCTGGCCACTATCACGCCGGCTTTCCAAACCGGAATCGACAAGCTCCTCTTCAGAAAAACCACGACTCTTGAAATGGTTCAGGAGGGCATCATTGCTTTTGGGCGCGTACCCGATTCCAAAAGCATCCAGAATCTCTCCTTTCAGGTTACGTTGATGGAGATATTCAAGCGCCCGCTGGCCATCAGGGGTGTTGGCCAGCTGGTGGCGGTAAAAAATAACCGCGTCATCCAGTATTTGTCGTTGGCGCTCACCGGCCTCGTCAGCAGCATGCTGTTCCGGTGTGATGGGCTGCAGTTGGATACCGGCCCGATCGGCCAAGTATTTCAAGGTTTGTGAAAAATCCCAACCCTCCCTTTTCATCACATAATGGAAAATATCCCCGCCCTCATTACATTGACCGAAACAGCGCCATGTGCCCGTATCTGAGAACACAACAAAGGCTGGCGTTTTGGTATTCGAATGGAACGGGCAGAAACCAGTGTAATTCTTGCCGGATTTCTTCAGTTTGACATTTTCTGAAACAATGTCAACAATATCCAGGCGCGCTTTGATTTCATCCACTACAGTCATGCCGATATCACCTGACCGAATTATAGACGGAAAAACGGATTTCACCTGAAAATAATGATCAAACTTGTGCTATATTAACCATATGGAAACGATTGTTCATAAACTGCTCTCCAGTAATGAACCCTCAATTCGCTATAAAACGCTCACCGGTATTTATGGTTTATCCGAAGGCCACACCAGTGTCCAACAGGTTCGCGAGGAGATCCGTAATTGCGCACGAATTAAAGCATTATTAAAACACCGAAATAAAAATGGAGAGATTGACACGCATCCCTATAAAAAATGGCAGGGAGCATTTTGGACCCTGTCGATCCTGGCTGAATTGGGATACCCGGCACACGATCCCACACTCATACCCCTGCGCGAACAGGTTTATCGCTGGATGTCTTCCAAACAATATCAGAAGAATATCAACCTGATCAATGGGCGTTTCCGCCATTGTGCTTCCATGGAGGGCAATGCCGCACTATCGCTCTTGAAACTGGGTCTGGCCGACGAGCGCGTGGATGAATTGATCAACCGCTTGGTTGAATGGCAGTGGCTGGATGGTGGTTGGAACTGTGACAAACGTCCAGAAGCCAGCCATTCGAGTTTTATGGAAAGCTGGCTGCCTTTAAGAGCGATGGCTCAATTCGGTGAAAGTCGCAAAGACCAGTCTGTCTTTCAAGCCATTCAACGTGCATGTGAGCTGTTCTTAACTCATGAGATCTACAAACGCAGTATAGACGACTCTGTTATTCTCAAAGAATTCCTATGGCTACGATACCCACGCTACTGGCATTATGACATCCTCGGGGCATTGATCATGCTTGGAGAAGCCAGCCGTTTGAACGACCCACGCTGTTTGCCTGCGTTGAATTTGCTAAAGGAAATGATGCTGCCAAACATTGGGTACCGCGCCAATGGCCGCTATTATCAGTTGCACCATCCTGAACAGAGCGGCTATTCTCCGGTTGATTGGGGAACAGGGCAAAAAGGAAAGACAGCGATGAACGAATTCATCACCGTCGAAGCTTTCACCATCCTGCGCAAGGCAGGGATGCTTCCTAAACTGGAATTGGATACTCCGCTTTAAAAACCTTCCAGATAGCTCAAATTGACACTGGCAGAACTTAATTCCGCAACCCGTTGAAGCAACCCAAGCCGGTTTTCACGGATTCTGGTATCTTCATCCATCACCAGCACTTCATCGAAAAAGCGATTGACCGCCGGAATCAGGGTGTTAAATTGCGCAATAAAATCCATGACCGATGATGGGTCGTGGATTCCCTTTTCTGCCTGTTCCAACTGTTTAAAGAGGTTTTTCTCAGCGTCAGCAATAAACATGGCTGGATCCACCCGGTGATCACCTGTCTGCGTTCGAAGGATCCGCACACAGCGTGAAAATGCCTGCAGGGTGAGCAGCCAATTGGGGTCGGCAATTAATTCTGACAGAGATTTAATATTGCGTTTAGCCATGGCGGGGTTCGAACCCTGAACCGCAAGAACTGCATCCACTACATCATAGCGATAACCTTCCTCGATCAACAATGCGCGCAGCCTGCCTATGATGAAATCCAAACAATCCTGGATACTTTCTGCTGATGCGGTCAAAGGTAACTTTTCAACAGCCAACCCAAGCCCTTCACCAATATCAAAATTCATATCCCAGTTAATCAGGTTCTGAACCAGGCCGATCGCAGCACGACGCTGAGCGAAGGGGTCTCGTGTGCTCGTTGGAGCCAATCCGGCTGCAAAAAGCCCTGCCAGTGTATCCAGGCGGTCTGACAGGCCAACACACAAACCAGCTCGTGTTTTAGGCGAGTCGTCGCCAGGGGAACGTGGTAAATAATGTTCAAATATGGCTTCTGCCACCTCGGCGGACTCTCCAGATTTAATTGCGTAATACCTGCCCATGCTCCCTTGAAGGGATGTTATTTCAACCACCATCCTGGTGGCAAGATCCGCCTTGCAGAGAACAGATGCACGCTCAGCGGTGTCCAATTCTGTGGCTGACAATCCAAGACGGGGTGCGAGTAACGGGACCAAGGCTTCAATTCGTTTGGATTTATCCAATATTGATCCCAGCTTTTTTTGGAAAATCAGTGTCCCCAATTTTGGCAGGTGTGCTTCAAGCGGTTGCTTCAGGTCATCTTTAATAAAGAAAGCGGCATCCACAAAGCGCGCCCGTACAACATGGTCATACCCTTCCCGTATGACATCCAAGCCCTGTGCATCGCCATTTCGAAAGGCGATATAAACCGGCATCAGGCCTTTGTCGCCTATCATCGGGAAAAAACGCTGATACTTCTTTAATACTGTTGTAAGCACATGCTCGGGGAGCGCAAGATGTGCCTGATCATAGGTGCCTGTGACAATTGCCGGCGTTTCCAACAATCCGGCCACCTCATCCAGGAGATCCCCATCGATCTCCGAACTCGCCATCTTCTCTTTGGATGCATCCTTGATTTGCTGCCTGATTGCCGCCTTTCTGTCATCGGGATCTAAAATAATTCCTTGTGAATCCATGTAACGATAGTATTCCTCGGCGTCTTTTACCTCCTTTATTTCCGGCTGGTAAAACCGCAATCCGCGAGTCACATTCGATGATTGAACTCCGGCATAGTTGAATGGAACGATCGCTGTATCCAATATGGCCAGCAACCATCGTATCGGGCGAGAAAAGCTGACACCACTCTCGTTCCAGCGCATCGATTTATCAAATTTAATGCCTGCTAATAAATCCGGAAGGGCTATGGCCAGCACCTCCACTGCCGGTTTGCCTTTTTCCTCCACTGTAGCAACAACATAATTACCGCCATCCATTTCCATGGCCTTCAATGCTTCCGGCTTGATGCCCTTGCTTTTAGCGAAGCCAAGCCCGACTGGAGTCAGCGTTCCACTCGCATCAAAGGCACGATCAGCTGGTGGCCCTTTCACCACGCGGCTTACATCTGGCTGGCAGGTCATTAACGACTTCACATGGGTCAATATACGCCGGGGGGTCCCAACCACCTTGATTTCACCATGCTCGAGCCGAAGCTCCTCAAGCCAGGCTGGCATGCGCTCCCTAAGCTGGGTTATGGCAGAAGACAAATCAGCAACCGGTAATTCTTCGGTCCCGATCTCAAGCAGGAAATCCACTGGATTGCCAGGTATGACCTGCCGGACAGTGGTTGTCTTTGTTGCTGTGAATTGTTTCGTGGATTTATTCTCACTCAGCCATGGATATTCCAACCTCTGACGTTGTTCCAGGTATGCATTTGCTAGTGAACGCGACAGATCCCGCATGCGTCCGAAGAGCGCTTGCCTCTCGGTAACTCCAATGGCACCGCGCGTATCCAGAACGTTAAAAGTATGAGAGCATTTCAGCAGATAATCCAATGCAGGTAAAACCAGCTCATGAGCCATGGCTGCTTTTGCTTCTTCTTCAAAGAGGTTATACATCTGCCTGAGTCGCTCAACATCCGCAACCTCAAAGTAATAATGGCTGTGTTCCTGTTCACCCTGGTGATTAACATCCCCATATTTCTTATCCGGGCTCCATTGAATATCCTGGAATTTGGATACACGTTGCAGGCTAATTGCGATGCGATCCAACCCGTAGGTGATCTCGACCGAATTGGGGTTAAGGTTTATTCCACCCGCTTGCTGAAAATAGGTGAATTGGGTGATCTCCTGGCCATCCAACCAGACTTCCCAACCAAGCCCCCAGGCACCCAACGCGGGTGAATCCCAGTTATCTTCAACAAAACGGATATCGTGCTCACGCGGGTTGATTCCCAGTGCCTCCAGTGATCGCAGATATATCTCCTGTGGGTTGCCAGGATCGGGTTTTAATACAACCTGGAACTGATAATGCTGCTGCAGGCGGTTTGGATTGTCACCAAAACGTCCATCATCAGGTCGCACAGAAGGTTCCACATAAGCCACATTCCATGGTTCGGGACCCAATACACGTAAAAAAGTGGCCGGGTTCATCGTGCCTGCACCAACCTGGGTGTAATATGGTTGCCAGATCAGGCAGCCCTGGTCAGCCCAGTATTGCTGCAAAGTCATGATGATGTTTTGGAAATTCATTGTTTGATCCATGCGATCCTTCGTTTCAGGCGCTTGTCACGGGGATTATACCAAAGCCACCTGATTATCCAATTATTGATCGGTGGGAAGTGAACGAAGATGATCCACCATCTTGATAAAATCCGGTGAGTTCAGGCGCCGCTCCAGTAGGAAAGTGATGTAATAACGTGACAGCCGCCCCATTTCATCTCGTGTTTTGTCATTAATAATGGCTCTTTTGGCTTCGGTGTATGTACTGCGCTGGTAATGGCGAAGGTACTTTAACGCTTCCAGCGATACCGATTGAGACAGTGAAACCAGTGGACCACACTTCGGACAGAGAATCCCACCGAGTTCCGCACTAAAAAACTGGTCTGCCGGTTGAATCACACCACTGCACCTGACACACTTGATAAGCTCCGGTTTGAAACCCTGCAAGTCAAGCATGTGCAACTCAAAATATTGGGTGGGTTGGAAGAGATCTTCCGAATCCTCCAACCGGTTCAGGGTCTCAAGCAATAGATGAAAAAGCGCAGGGTTATCACCGTCTTCCGATGAAAACCGTTCCAATAATTCGACCACATAGGATGCATGCCCGATCTTGACCAGATCGTTCCTCAGGCCATCAAATGAGTCTGTTGTCTGTGCCTGTGTGATGATTGGCCATTCCCGTCCTTGAGACAGAAAAAGACGGGCATGCATAAAGGGCTCCAGGTGCCCCGCCTTACGTGAGCGTATCTTTCGAACACCCCTGGCAATTGCCCGCAGTTTTCCACGCTCAACAGAAAAAATGGTTACGATGCGATCAGCCTCGCCATAATCCATATGCTTGAGGATGATCGCATTAACCAGGAAGGTTCTGGGAGCGCCCGGCATGTTATATTGTGAGTTACTTTAACTTCTTCAATTCGTGCGCAGGCACGCCCACCACCAGCGTATCATCCGGGACATCCCGGGTGACTACCGAACCAGCGCCTGACCGAGACCGGTTGCCGATTCTGACCGGTGCAACCAACATGGAATCGCTGCCAACAAAAGCACCGTCGCCAATCACCGTGGCGTGCTTTTTCTCTCCGTCATAATTGCATGTGATCACACCAGCGCTGATATTAACATCCTTTCCAATCTGGGCATCGCCGATATAGGAGAAGTGACCCATCTTGGATCCCGGCCCGATATATGAATTTTTAACCTCACCAAAATTACCCATATGAACATCTTTCGCAAGATGTGTCCCGCTACGAATATGACAAAAAGGTCCCATAACCACCCCTTCTTCGAGAATCGCGCCTTCCAAAAAGGAGGCGATCACTCTGCAATTCTCACCAATACGGGTATCACGAACAACTGCATTGGGGCCGATCAGCGAACCATTACCAATCGTAGTAGTGCCAAGCAAGTGCGTGTTCGCCAAAATGGTTGTATCCCTCTCCAGTTTGACACTTGCCTCAATATATGTGGTGTCCGGATCCTGGATGGTTACCCCCGCCAACATCCATTGCTGGTTGATGCGTTGCCGCAGTATGGCTTCTGCTTCTGCCAGATGGATACGGTTATTAATGCCCATCGCTTCAGATGGGTCTGTGATGGTAAATGATGGAACACTGTATCCATCTTCCCGAGCCAGAGCGACAGTATCGGTCAGGTAATACTCCCCCTTGGGAGATTTCTGGATGCGCTTTATGGCTTTAAACAACCAATCTTTACGGAAGCAATATACACTCGCATTAATCTCCCGAATCGTCAATTGCTCGGGAGTGGCCTGGGTTTCTTCCACAATGGCCTTGACCGCATTGTCATCATCCCTCAGAATCCTCCCAAAACCACGTGAATCTTCATTAAAGACGGTTGCGAGTGTGACCGGTCCGTTGTTTGTCGACTGGATCCTTACCAACTCAGACAATGTGTCAGGACTAATGAATGGCATGTCAGCAAAATGAACCAATACCAGATCGTCATCGTCCTGAAAATATGGTTCTGCATATCCAACTGCATGAGCTGTTCCGAGTTGTTCAGATTGAATGGCATAATCCACGTCATCTCCGATGATCTCGCGAATCGTATCCGCCTGATGACCAACCACAACCACCGGCTTCCCCGGCACAGCGGTTTTTGATGTGATGATCGAATACTGAAGTAGTGGTCTGCCCCCGAGAGGATGAAGCATTTTAGGAAGCTGCGAAAGCATACGGGTTCCCTGGCCTGCAGCCAGAATGATCGATCGGACTTTCATGGCATCACCTCGTTCATTGATTCTTGTACATCAGATGTTGATAAAAATAGAGGGCTATGCACAATCCATCTGCAAAGCCCGCTTTCGAAGTTGTGAGGCTGGGGCACCTGGATTCGAACCAAGATCCACAGATTCAAAGTCTGGTGTGCTGCCATTGCACCATGCCCCAATATCGGTAATTATTCCGGCCGCCGGATTGTAACACAACATTCAAACGGCATGCAACGCTTTATTTTTTATCATCCGGGACCAGCCCTGCCCTTCTGGCTTCCTCGAAACTAATCGTTTTGCCATTCTGAGGATACTCATCCTCGTCCATGCTTGCCCCATCCCAGAATTTGGATGCATCTTTTTTCTTTATCCCCCCGGTGGAACCATCGATCAATGATTCAAGCGATGTTTCTTCTATGTTTTCAGTTTGGTCAGTCGATTCTTTATTCATGGCTTTAATTTTCGGTGTTACCGTCCTGGTACTTCCTTTCTTTGTGGCTGCTGGCCAATCTTTCCCTGCGATCATGGCAATTTCATGGCAAGCCAGCAGGATTTCATTTAACATGGTTCTAATTAATACTGATGGGCGCTCGATGGATGCCATCGCAACCAGGTAGACAGTCGCGTTGATGGGGGTGATGAAACACTCAATCGCGCCTTGCTTTATGAAATGAACAGCTTCTTCTTCACCAGGTCCAAAATGATGATATGGATGTTCTTTCAAGACTGTCAGCAGATTGTCTTTATCCTCCCGGCTGAGATCCCCACATTCACCTGCTGCCGCAAGTTGTTTGCCTTCTTCGTTCAAGATGACAAGGCAATCGATGTTCGCAGATTGACTTAGATGAACCAGCTGTTCATTCAGACAGGAATCGATCTTACTATCAGGCATAGATACTCCTTGTAATTATTACGGCACACATGCGGGCACCTCATCGATAAGCTCAAGATTGGTAAGGTCACTTCGTGCTGAAGCATAATACTGAAATGGGCAGATCCCTGGTCCTGTAATCATCAATTTGGGTGACATAAATAAAGGAATAGCCGGCATGTCCTCAGAGAAATACTTTACCACTTCCTGCAAGGTTAGTTCAAAATCCACATCTCCCGGGAGGGTGTGTATCAGGGCGCTGCATGCCACCCCAAAATCAGGATCAGTATAACCTGATACATTTCCACCAATCCAGTAATTCTCCTGCGTCGGTATTTGTGAAGACATATACAACTGACAGGCAGGCAACTGACTATACTGCCAGGTGATTAATACCAGATCAAATGACCGTCCAAAAATCAGACCCTCTGGTCCAGGCGCGAACAATTCCGTGAATGGCAAGGAGGATGGTTTTACTTGGATCCCACACCCTGCCAGCAAACGAGTGATGACAGAACCAGTTGCTACCGAGACACGATCTGCCGGAGTCCATAAAGTCAAACTGAGTGGCGTTCCCATGGTGACACCTGGTACTGACACCGCCACACGCGGTGTGGACGGGTCGCCATCTGAATCCAACCAACCAGACTGATCAAGCAGTTGCCTGGCGTAATCAGGGTCATATTCAGATGGTGCTCTTGTCAAACTGCCTGACTGGTTACCCAGCAGGTCAGACAATGAGGCCGGTGCAGCATGACCTTCAAATACTTCGTCGAGCAGTGCCTGACGGTCGATACATGCAACCAATGCGGAACGAACTGCTGGAAGACCAAAGTAATCCGGGCGATCGACCGTGTGGTTGTAACCATTGTCATATGTCGCTGGTTTAAGCCCCAATACGAGCTGGGTGATCTCTGGTCCATAAGTCCATGCTTCAGTGGCATGCGTGTTATTCAGAAGATCTTCGACCAGCCTGGTGTCACTTTGGGGAATGGAAGAACGTTCAATCAGATCACATTGGCCAGCGGCAAGTGCCGCCAGGCTTTTACCTCCCTGCGGATCGATAAATCGATATGTGAGTCGATCATATTTTGGCAATCCTTCTCCAGACCGGAAATACCGGACATTCCGACTCAGGCTGATATGGTCACCTTCCACCCAATCCTGGATGACATATGGCCCCCAACCAAGAGGTTTTCGTGCTGCCATTTCGGATCCAGCCAATTGTGTCATCGGAATGCCACCCAAGATATGTTCGGGTAATGGAATCCAAAACATGCCTGTAACCTCCCCGGTTTGAAAGCCGGGAACCCCCATCCAGCGGATGGTTACTTCATCCACGACTTCATAATGATACGTTCGCTCGATATTCGTGCGGGACAGGCCAGTGGATGGATTGCTGGCAACCATATAAGAGTAAAGGGAATCAGAAGCCGTCAAGGGCATCCCATCTGACCAGGATAAATTCGTGCGTAATTTATAAAGGGCAGATACCTGATCCATTTTGATTGGAGTCACACCATCCCATACCTGTCCACATGAATGATCACTACAGCCAGCAGGCAAATAGAATGTGCCCGCCTGGATCACGACCAAATGATCGTGGGCATCCACTACCAATTCTCCACCTTCAACATCCACCGGTGTCTTGATCAAGTCGCCATCCGCATACGAGGGAACCTTTTGCAAGATCACAGCCGAATTGCGCCCGTTGATCAGATCAATAGGCCCATCATAGACTGCTTCAAGGACACTCCACATGGCAGCCGTTTGTTCCCCTGCATAGATGAACAGGGACGCTGGTTCTTCCCCAAGACAGATGGTCAATTCCCTGGGTGGTGTGTCAGTTGGTTCACTGGTGATATTGGCAGTGATTGTTTGTGTAGCTGTTTGTTTTCCAGGTATGCGAACTCCACCATCCACGCAAGCGGTTGCAACAGTTATGACAAGTATTAGAGTTATCGCACCAGTTGTTATTTGTTGTCTCATCTACAATTCAATAAGAAATAGACGATTTCAGCGAGCCCATATACAAACAGGCTAATTATATAGTAAATCGCTTAACCCAATCTTTGTGCTGGAGAGTATATCTGCCAGCTGTTTCCTAAACACCAACCTTAACGGTGCATC
The DNA here is from genome assembly GCA_016936755.1 of Anaerolineaceae bacterium. GTDB lineage: Bacteria > Chloroflexota > Anaerolineae > Anaerolineales > Anaerolineaceae > JAFGXF01. The sequence goes on from JAFGXF010000075.1 coordinate 20,846, forward strand.
TCATCATGATAGTTGATAAATCAGAGAAAATATGTTCATTTAAGACAGTACTGCAGTAGTATTGACAATTCATAATGATAGGGTATTTTTAATGATGCGATGACGCCATGAATTCCGAGTGGTAATCACATCCATCAAGATAGAAATCCTGTGCAAACCGTGAAGGCTTCCTTACTGACCAACAAGCAATTCCTTGGATTACTCTATGGCATGACATCCGGGTTTGCGTTTGCCCTGTTTACCTGGGGAATCGATGGTTTTGGCCTGGCCACTTCCCATGGCGCCTTCCCATGGGTAAAATTCATTCCCGGCCTTTTGTTGTGCGTATTGGCTGGTAGTTTGACCGGTTGGTTAACCATCCGCTTTGAAAATCACCTGCTGGCTATTCTATTTTGGACAGCCCTGGCCTTGTTCTTTTCAAGGTTGATCATCTGGCTTCCTCTCAAAGCAGCGCCTTTCATTATCCGCCTTCTCGATCACACAATGGGTGAATATTTAAAATATCCATTATATGGTTCATTAAATCAAACCGCCTGGTTTGGGTTTGCGGCCATTGTGCTTGTCGCTGTAATTTGCGGATTGCTGGAAATCAACATGGTTGAACAAGCCCTGTATTCATTGGGCAGTGCGGCCATATTGCTGCCGTTAATATTATGCATTTTTGGTTTTGGGTTGGTAGGCAGCACATCCGATTCATTGTTAAACGAGCACGTACGCGAACCGGTCCGCACAGTGGATTCCTTAATACAATTTGCCCTAGACAACGCTGACGAAGAAGTGCCCGCAATGGTTGCGCGATCCATGCATCTGGGCGCAGTGAAAACCATCGAGGACTATCTACCGCTGGAGCGGCGCATAATCCTGAGCAATTTTGATGAATCAATTGGACAGGTCGATGTATTGGTTGATTTCAGCGGGATCTGGGTTAAATGCACTGCAATCTATAATCAAGTGACTTATTGTAGACTTGCCCTGGATCTGCCCGGGGCACATCATATTAACCTTGAGAGATTATTGGTCACAATACCGATAAACAATTAATTATTATGACAATAAGACCATAATGTATTTGACGATGGATATCACTGTATCTATTTATGATATACTATCGTGCGTAAATAAATTAATAAATTTTACAAAAGTAACACGCATTAATACCTCGAGGTCGAAATAATGCTTGACAATTCGATTAATGCAAGCGAATCGATATCAACTCAACCAACAACCATATACACACAGCGGTTAATGGCAGGATTTTTACCGCGTTCAACTCAAATTAATTGCGTATCAACACACCCCTGTCTTTCATTAACTTACCAAATGGCACCATTTTCATTGAGACGAACTGGATTTTGCAGCTGTTATGATCCAGTGCTTATTATCGTTCATTGATAAAGGGCTGTTGACTTCATTAAAATAATAAGGAGGTGATTATCTCTCAGACATGAAGATATCGGTTTTAGACAAGATAAACGTTACAATATTCTTAATAAGGAGAAGAGACAATGCGTAAGTTATATGGTTTGATTGCTGTTCTCATGGTTGTCGCGATGATCATGACAGCCTGTGCCCAACAGCAACCAGCAGTAACCGAAGCCCCCGTAGTCGAAGAACCCGAGGCTGAGGTAGAAGAAGTCGTGATGAACCCGTACATCGGTTCCAACAAACTGGATGGCAACGGTATTCCGCCGACCTTCTTCGATGATGTCCACATCCGAAGAGCATTCGCATATGCTTTTGACTGGGATGCCGTCATCAATGAACTCTACAGCGGAGAAGCGGTCCAATCCAAAGTGCTTTCACTGCCCGGCATGCCTGGATATGATCCAGAGGCTGATTTCTATACGATGGATTTGGAAAAAAGCGCAGAAGAATTCAAGCTGGCCGATGTCGACAAAGATGGCGTCCCCGCCGGTGAGGATCCTGACGATATCTGGGAGATGGGTTTCCGTGCTCAGATGCTGTACAACACCGGCAACACCACCCGCCAGATCTATGCTGAGATCCTGCAGTCCAATCTGGCTGAGGTCAACGAGAAGTTCTCAATCGAAGTTCTTGGCTTGCCATGGCCATCCTATCTGGCTGCCCAGCGCGCCCACAAGATCCCGATCATGACTGGCGGCTGGCTGGAAGATATCCATGATGCCCATAACTGGTATCAGCCATACACTACTGGTACCTATGGCGCACGCCAGAATTTACCCGACGACTTGAGGTCTCAGTTCAAGGCTCTGCTGGACGAAGGCGTGGCTCTGGTCGACCCGGCAGCCCGCCATGCAGTTTATCAGGATTTCAATCAGTTGTACTTTGACCAGGCAGTTGGCGTTCCGGTTGCCCTGGTAACCTCTCACGGTTACGAGCAGAAATGGGTCGAAGGCCGTGTCAGTAACCCGATCTTCTCCGGCACTTACTACCTGCCCATGTCAAAGACCGGTGGAACCGATCCCACAACATTCGTGGATGCCACCATCGGTGATGCATTGACAATGGATCCTGCCCTGTCATATGACACCGCCAGTGGTGAGGTCATCCAGAACGTTTATGAAACACTGGTTTTCTACGATGGCATTGCCACTGACAAGTTTGTCCCCCAACTGGCCGAGTCCTGGACTGTTTCAGATGATGGCACCGTCTGGACCTTCAACATCCGCTCTGGTGTGAAGTTCCATGAAGGTGGTGATCTTACCCCATCTGATGTGGCATATTCCTTCCAGCGTGGCCTGCTGCAGGGCGGCTATTCCTCCCCGCAGTGGCTGCTGGCCGAACCGTTCTTCGGGGTTGGCCTCGATGATATCACCGGTCTTGTAGACGACTTCGCTTCCGCTGACGATCGCGAGACCCTGATGGCGAATGATCCCGCAGTCCTTGTGGCTGCCTGTGATAAGGTCAAGGCCGCTATTGTGGCTGATGATGCAGCCGGCACAGTAACCATGACCCTCGCTCAAGCATGGGGGCCATTCCTGGCAACCATCGCCAATGGCTGGGGTTCTGTTATGGACAAAGAATGGGTCATCGAACAAGGTGGCTGGGATGGGACCTGCGAAACATGGCAGAACACCTATGCCATGACCGATGCAGAGAATATCTTCACCACGCTTGCCAACGGTACCGGCGCGTTTAAACTGGATCACTGGACCCAGGGTCAGGAAATCGTTCTCGTCAAGAACGATGCCTATTGGGGCGCGCCCGCCAAACTCGATCGTGTTGTGATTCAGATCATCCCCGAGTTCGGCACCCGCTTCGCAATGCTCCAGGCTGGTGAAGCTGATACCATCGATGTGCCCACTGAAATGCGTCCCCAGGTCGATCCGATGGTGGGTGAGATCGCAGTCTACGATGCGGCAAGCAACAGCTACAAAGCACCTGAACCGGTTTGCAGTGTGGATACTGACAAACTCGGCATTGAACGCTTCGAGATTTGCACCACCCCCAGCGACAAACCGCTGCGTCTGTACTTCGGACGCCCCGGTTTATCTCAGGATGTCATCCTATTCAATTTCTTAATTCAATAGGATCCTGTTAAGCTGTAATAAATTCATGCGGGAGCCTCTATCTGGCTCCCGCATGAAACTCAATACTGATCATTTTTTGATACTGATATAGGTGAACATATGATCAATTACATCATCCGCCGCTTGCTTCTGGTCCCCGTTCTATTATTTGGCGTTACTTTAATCGTCTTTGGTATGCTTCAATTACTGGGTCCGGTTGAACGTTCCGCCCTGTACGTCAGGGATTTTCCAAGGAATGAGAATCAAATTGCTGGAATTATTAAAAAATATGGTTTTGATAAGCCTTTTTATGTGCAGTACTGGCGCTGGTTGACCGGCACGCAAGACCCTGCCACCGGTACACGTCAGGGCGGTATTCTGTATGGGGATTTTGGATACTCCCGCACAGGGTCCCAACCAGTGATCGATATGATCAAAGACCGCTTCCCCAACACCCTTGATCTGGCTATATGGACGGTTGTCCCAATGCTCGCAGTGGGTATCTGGCTCGGTGTGCAGGCTGCGGTTCACCAGAATGGATTTGTTGATCAGGCCGCACGCATCTTTAGCATTATCGGCACATCTTTCCCGACATTTGTTTTTGGGCTGCTGGTCCTGATGTTGTTTTATGCACAATTACATTGGTTTGCACCAGGGAAAATGTCTGACTGGGTCAACCAGCTCGTATATTCAGGTGCTTTCCACCAATATACCAAGTTGCTTTCCATCGACGCACTGCTTAATGGCCGGCTGGATGTTTTCTGGGATGCCTTACGGCATATGGTCCTTCCCATTCTCACCCTTTCATACATCAGCTGGGCCACCTTTGTGCGTGTCACCCGTTCTTCAATGCTCGAAACTTTGCGCATGGACTATGTGGTTACTGCGCGCGCAAAGGGTGTCAAAGAACGCGATGTGATCCACAAACACGCTCAACCAAACGCCATGATTCCCATAATTACCCTTGCTGGTTTCAGTGTAGTTGGCTTGCTGGGTGGTGTGGTTATTACAGAGACTGTGTTCAACTATCCTGGCATCGGCCAGGCAGCTGCTACTGCTGCGCAGCAATTAGATGTGGTTACCGTTCTTGGTTTTGCCATATTTACCGGAGCCATATTAATCCTATCAAACCTGATCGTTGACGTCCTGTATGCGTTAATCGATCCCCGTGTCCGGCTCGATTAAGGAGATACACAATGGCAACACTCTCAACACCCACATTTGATAACAGCTTATTGAAAGACATCCTACCAGAACGCAAGATCACCTGGTTGGAGCGCGTTCTCGGTCCTGAGAATTATCGTATCGTCAAGGGGTTATTAAAAACACCAGCATCGATCGTCGGTTTTATACTGATTGGAACTTTTATCCTGATCGCTGTTTTTGCCCCAGCAATCGCCCCGCCCGTGACCAGTGATCCCTATAAAATCCCGCGTGATGGATTCTCCAGCAAACCGCAAGGAATCGGCACCGAATGGTCCAAAAACGTACCGGACATACCCTTCTGGTACACACCTCTAACCGGGAAAACCGAATGGGTCCATTTGATGGGTACGGCCCAGGGGCAGTATGATATTTTTTACGGCATTATCTGGGGTACGCGCACAGCTTTTCGTACCGGTTTAATGGTTGTTATATCCACCTTTATCATTGGCATCATCATCGGGTCGATATCTGCCTTTTATGGTGGGCTGGTCGACAATATCATCATGCGCATTGTGGATGTTTTCATGACCATGCCTTTCATCATGATGGCATTGATTATGGCGGCTGTGTTAACCCCCGTCCTGGGAAGGAGCCTATTGCCTTCCATTCTGGCGTTGATCTCGTTTGGTTGGATGGGGTATGCCCGTATCATACGCGGGGATATTCTGTCGATTAAGGAACGCGATTACACGCTGGCTGCCCGCGTGGTGGGTGTACGCGATAGTCGCATACTGTTCCGTCATATTCTGCCCAATGCCATCTTCCCTACTCTGGTTTTAGCATCGCTGGCCATTGGGGATGTGGTGTTGAGCTTTGCGGCATTATCCTTCCTGGGTATCGGTACCGAAATCGGTTATGCTGATTGGGGGCAGGTGCTCAGTTTTGCCCGCAACTGGATTACCAGCTTGAATGATTACTGGTATATTGTCGTGTGGCCAGGTTTCACGTTGGTACTCTTTGTGATGGGCTGGAACCTGGTGGGCGACGCATTACGCGATGTTCTCGATCCTCGTATGCGCGGTAAATCTTAATCCTGCGATCCCCTGTATCCTGTATCATAAAAATCTGGCTGGAGTATCCGCCAGATTTTTTCTGGTAATTGAATAAAACAAGCGATATTCCCTTGTGTTTCCTACATTTAAATTTATCAATATTATAGCTAAAACCAATCGAATTTTTCAAACATCCCGGCACTTGCAACCGGGATGTAATCATCACTCTTTTATACTTTTATACTTCTCTACTCGCCATGCTGGATCTGGTTTTATCAAAGCTTTCGGCTTGAACCAAATGGCAAGCAACAAAATGATCGGGGCGAACCTCCCGCCATACCGGTCTCTTCTCAGAACATATCGCTTCAGCCAACGGGCAACGCGTATGGAATCTGCAACCAGAAGGCGGGTTGACAGGTGAAGGCACATCACCTTTCAAGATAATTCGCTTTCGTTTGGCTTCAATGACAGGTGATGGTATCGGAACGGCAGAAAGCAATGCAATGGTGTAGGGATGCAATGGATTGCTGTACAATTCATCACGCTCTGCCAGTTCAGCCATGATTCCCAGATACATAACAGCCACGCGATCACTGATATGACGGACCATGGAAAGATCATGGGCGATAAACAGATAGGTCAGCTTCATGTCTTTCTGTAAATCTTCCAGCAGGTTGACCACTTGCGCTTGAACAGATACATCTAAGGCAGAGATGGGTTCATCACAAATGATCAGTTCCGGTTGCAAGGCCAGAGCCCGGGCGACACCAATGCGCTGACGCTGTCCACCAGAGAATTCATGCGGGTACCGGTCAATATACGATGGATTCAAACGGACAAGTTCCAGTAATTCCTTTACGCGATCACGCACGTCGGATCCCTTGAGTATGTTGTGAATTTGCAACGGCTCACCGACTATTTGTTCCACACTCATTCTGGGATTAAGACTCGCATAGGGGTCCTGAAATATCATTTGCATCTGGCGGCGCATTCTCCGTAATTTTTCCCCCCGCAAATTAACCAGATTCTGACCCTGGAAGATCACTCTTCCGGCGGTCGGCTTATATAACTGCAGGATTGCACGACCAGTGGTGGATTTTCCACATCCCGATTCTCCCACCAAGCCCAGGGTCTCGCCACGTCGAATCTCGAAACTGATACCATCAACAGCATGCACATAGCCGACAACGGTCTGGAATACTCCCCGATGGATTGGGAAGTGCATGACCAGATCTCTAACATCTAAAAGGACTTCTTGGTCGCTCATGATCGTTCCTTCCTCGTATCAGTATCCACCCAACAAGCAGCCCGGTGATTCAACCCCACCTCAATTAATTTTGGATTCTCTTTCAGACAGCGCTCCACCCGATATGCGCAGCGTGGCGCAAATGGACAAGCTGTGGCTTTTCGGAACAGTACCGGCGGAATGCCTTCAATGGAGGTCAGGCGTTCCTTTCTGGATTTTGAAAGACTTGGCAGACTCCCCAATAATCCAATTGTATATGGGTGCCGTGGTTCTACATATAACGATTTGACTTGCGCCTCTTCAATAATATAACCAGCGTACATTACAGATACGCGGTCAGCCAGGCCGGCCACAATGCCCAAGTCATGGGTAATCCAGATAATCGCCATACCAAGTTTATCGCGCAATTCTTTTACCAGCTCAACAATTTGGGCTTGAATGGTGACATCCAACGCAGTGGTCGGCTCATCAGCGATTAACACCTGAGGAGAACAGGTCAGGGCCATGGCAATCATTGCGCGTTGCCGCATGCCACCGGAGAATTGATGTGGATAGTCTTTATAGCGCTCATGTGGATTGGGAATGCCGACCAGGTTGAGCAACTCCACGACGCGAGCCTCAGCCTCTTTCTTGGTCACACCCAAATGGATAGCCAGCGGCTCAGCAATCTGTTTGCCCATGGTGAGAACAGGGTTGAAATATGTCATCGGGTCCTGGAATATCATGCTGATCTGTGAACCACGAATCTGCCGCAATTCTTCATCCTCCATGGCAATCAGGTCTCGCCCCTGGAACATTGCTGTACCAGCGACAACCTTGCCCGGCGGCGAAGGAATCAACCGTAAAATGGATGTCACAGTAACTGATTTTCCGCAACCACTTTCACCAACAAGACCGAGGGTTTCACCCTCGTTTAAAACCAAATCCACCCCATTAACTGCATGGACAACACCATCGTATGTTTTAAATTGGGTTTCAAGACCTTGAACATTTAATATCTCTGGCATATTATTATCCTGGCTTATAAGAGAGTTAGTTATAACTCCAAATTTTCAGATAACCAACAATAGAATTACCGGAATTTTTGCGCTCCTTATTCTACTGGAATATCTCCAGCGTGTCAAAGCTCTGTATGGGTTCAATACATATGAGACAAATTCGGAGAAATCGAAGGGTGGTGAAGACGAATATACTCTGCAGGAGATAGATTGTCCAG
>JAFGXF010000076.1 GCA_016936755.1 Anaerolineaceae bacterium
ACATCCGGTTCGACCTCAGCACAAAGTTGGATGGCAGCCTCGCCGCTTTCAGCTTCCCCAACCAGTTGCAAATCATCGTAAACCCTCAAAAAGGTAGCCAATCCATGGCGAACCATGGTATGGTCATCCACCAGCATTACTCGGATGGGTTGAGGTTTTTTTTCGGTCATAGAACCTCCTGTTTTTCCCAGTGAATGATTACGTCAGTACCCTTACCTGGCTGGCTGGTGATCATCAATTTCGCTCCGATTGTTTTGGCACGTTCTTGCATCATGCCCAACCCGTAGTGACCAGAGGGAGCCATTTTGGTTTGCATGAAACCACAGCCATTGTCGTGAATGAGCAGAGCCACTCCTTTTGGGGTGTGCTGAAGGTTGATTTCCACCTTTCCAGCCCTCGCGTGTTTGGCGGTGTTGTTCAAAGCTTCCTGACAGATACGATAGAGCGCCACTTGCGTATCTGCAGGCAGGTCACCCTCGCCATCTACCACCACGTCCGCAGGAATATTGGTGCGCCCGGTAAAGGCGTTGGCCAGCAAACGCAGCAGCTCACCCAATTCGGTGTCGGTCAGGGTGGTGGGGCGCAACTCGGCCAACAGGGCACGCATCTCGGCCATCGCCCCGCGGGTCAGATGACGCAGGTCTTCCAGGGAACGACGTGCCGCCTCAGGTTCCCGTTCCCACAGGCGGGGCAGGACTTCAGCGATCAGACCGGCGGAAAAAAGCGATTGGTTGACCGCATCGTGAAGGTTTTGCGCCAGACGTTGTCTTTCCTGGGATGCAGCCAGTGCCTGGGCGTGTTCATATAATTCTGCGTTGACCAGTGTCACCGCGGCCTGGTTGGCGATGGTCATTGCCAGATCGGCGTGATGCCGGGTGAAGTAATTACGGTTTTTATGTGCAATGCCAAAACCGCCAATAATACGGTTCTTGACTGCCAAAGGCACCCACATCCAGGACAGCACGCCTTCCAATAGAGTGGTGCAATCATTCTTGAGGAGCTTTCTCAGAAATATTGCAGATATCTCTGTGCCCCATAGATCTGCAATTCGTATCGGCTGACGTCCATTAAAAAGTGTCTCGAGCGTGTTTTTACCGTTCAAATGAACACGGAATGGTGCTGATGACTCCAGTCGATCGGATCCGCGCACTGCTAATGCGACCAGGGTCGTATCTTCCAATGTGAAAAGGACGGCATGAGTGTATTTAATGAGCATCCCCAATTGGTCGAGGATAAGTTGTGGTTGTAGTTCCAGTGTGGAGGCCAGAGTCTGGGAAATTTCCAGGAGGGTCGATTGCTCGTGCACACGCAAACCCACCCGCCGCTGAAGCTGGTGTTCGGCTGTTATGCGTTTGCTCACATCGCGGAGCAGCGCGAGTGCGCAGGTCCGGCCCAGATATTTGAATGCTACCGCGCGCCATTCGACATCGAATATTGACTGGTCTTCCCGGATATGCTGAGCCAGCATTTCAAAAAGGTCTCCCCGTTGGATCACTTGAGGGTAATCAGCGAAATAGGGACGGCTTTTTGCGTGGATGAACTCTCGGATCTGTTTTCCACAAAAGTCATCGGGGGTGTACCCGTGCATCTCTGCCGCCGCAGGATTGGTTACCAATACCCTACTGGTTTTAAGGTCGGTGATGACCACCCCATCACTGGCTGTTTTGATTATTTCCAAATACGGTTGATCGATATCAGATATTGCAGACATTTGATATAGGATTGATAATTCAAATTATAAACGTTAAACTTACTCATATACTTGAATTCATTACGGGCATTGTGGTCAATTGTTTTCATTGCCTGAACCATGTTCTCTGTATATTTTTTTCTATCCCAACAATTTACTTTCTCTGCCGTATTTGACTACACTATTGATGTAATATAATTTACTCAGATTCCTCCGGTTTGTCCATCCTATTCTCATAGCGAGGTATCCATGCACCCAAAACTGACGATTGGTGATAAGGTCCGTTACGGCCTGGCCGACCTGGGCTTTTCCCTGATCACGTCTGCCATGCAGTTCTTCCTGTTGTTCTATTACACCGATGTGGCCCTGATCGACCCGGGCACTGCCGGGCTGGCGCTCATGACCGGCAAGCTGACCTGGGATGCCATCAACGACCCGCTGTTCGGTTATCTATCAGACCGGACGCGCTCCCGTTTCGGGCGTCGGCGCATCTGGATGTTCATCGGTGCGATCCCGCTGGGTATCGCAGCCTGGATCATGTTCTCTCTGCCAAAAGGCTTGACCGGTGTCGCCGCATTCTTTGGGGTTCTGATCAGCTTTTGGCTGATCGACAGCTTCCATACCATGACCACCACGCCTTATTACGCCCTGACACCTGAATTGACACGTGATTACAACGAACGCGCCAGCCTGACCTCCATACGCATGGTATTCAGTGTGTTTGGCTACATCCTGGGCGCAGCCATCACGACCATGCTGGCTGGTATTTTCCAGGGCGGGGGGCTGAATTTACAACAAGCCTGGAGTGCGACCGGCGCGGTCTTTGGGGTGATCGCCATCATCACCACGCTGGTGACAGCCTTCTCGATCCGCGAGCGTCCTGAGCTGGCAGGGGAGCCTTCCAAACTGCCGGCGGCCAGGGCCATCCTGACCTCTTTCAAGAATAAACCCTTCGTTATTCTGATGATCGCTTTCATCCTGAGTAGTTTCAGTTTTACCGTACTGACCGCCCTGGTGCCGTATTTCATCCAGTATCAATTGAATATGGGCGACCAGGTTTCCTTCGTGCTGCTGGCCATGCTTTTAACGATCGGTATTTTTCTCATCCCGGCCAAGAAGATCTCAGATAGGATCAACAAAGGCCCGGCTTATGCGTTGGGTTTGTTCATCGCCTCGCTGGCCATCATGACCGGCTTTTTCTTCCCACACGAGGCAACGCCGCTGATCTATGTGGTGGCTGTGGTGGCCGGCATTGGCTTCTCTGCCCAGTGGGTCTTCCCCTGGTCCATGCTGCCGGATGTGGTTGAATACGATGAAAAGATGACCGGTGAAAGACGCGAAGGCATCTATTATGGCTTGTGGGCTTTCCTTTCGAAGTTCACGGGTGCCCTGGGCGTGGCGGTCAGCGGTTGGGCACTGGATTTGTTTGGCTATGTTCCCAATGTTGAACAGACGGTACATGCACTGTTCGGCATCCGCCTGTTCTTTGCCATCGTGCCTGCAGTCGTCATCCTGATCAGCCTACCATTCCTGATCAAGTACCCGATCACCCGTCAGAAACATGCCGAATTGGTGGCTGAACTGGCCGCCAGGAAGACAGGTCCCCAATAGGAGGGTGATATGAAGGCCACCATCATCGGTTCCGGCATGGCCGGCCTGACAGCGGGGGCATACCTGGCGCGAGCCGGTCACGATGTTACTGTCTATGAACAGTTTTCCATCCCTGGTGGGGTCACAGCCACGCTCGAACAGGATGGTTATTGCTGGGATATCGGTCCATTATTGCTGGAAGGTTTTGCCCCGGGTGATAAAGGCCGCTTGATCCTGGAAGACCTGGGTATCAGCGATCAGGTCCCGGCCATACATGAGGACCGCAGC
>JAFGXF010000011.1 GCA_016936755.1 Anaerolineaceae bacterium
GAAAACCCGCCTCCGTTTCCAGAAACCGGCTATTCGATCGATCCGCAGTTGATCAAGACACTGTATACCGACCAGGTGACCTTCATCAACAGCCAGATCATCCCGATCATCGATGAGATCCTGGCAGGCTCCGAGATCCAACCCATCATCTTTTTGCAGGGCGATCATGGTTTTGATCCACCCAACCGCATGGAGATACTGAATGCCTACCTCGTTCCGGATGTGGTAAAGGCGCACTTGTATCCGGAAATCAGCCCGGTCAACTCCTTTCGCCTGCTGTTCGATACGTACTTCGGCGCTGATTATGGGCTCTTGCCGGATCGCAGTTATTATTCCAATTACGCCACTCCGTATGAATTCGAGTTGATCAAGGATCCCAACCCGGACTGCCTCATACCGGGTGAGTAAGGCAAGGGCATATGTGCCGGAAAGTTGTCATACGCGCTGTCCCATTTTTCATCAGTGTTCTGGTCGCAGGGGTGCTTTTATTGACCGGTGCCTGTAATGGATTGGGGGAAGGGGCAACCCATATTTATGCCAGCCAAATCGAGGTCGAATATCCGGAGGGGATGACGGTGGACAATGGCGCCACCATCAGGTTCAAACTGGTGAATCAATCCATCTATTGCATCAAAATCCCGGTTGAAGACTCATTCCCGGTGTTCGTTTACCTGCAGGATGGATCTGCTGTGCAGGTGCGGAACACCAGGACATATATCAATCCCATCTTCAAGTTGAATGTGGTGACCACCTTGAATTCGAGAAAAAATATCGAAGTGACACCTGAACTGCCCGTTGGTGATGAGAAATTCAACCAGTCACTCTTTAAGGCTTACATCCTCATAGAAGGTTCAGATTGCGGGGACCCTTCTGTCGCGGTGGCAAAAAAGATCCCATTCTTCATCCGCTATTACACCGATTACTGATCCGGGCTGGTTGCCGGTAAAAAGAACAGGCGGTTTACAGCCGCCTGTTCTTTTGCTCATTGGGAGATTCGAACCCGATTTATTTCAAATTACCGCGCCCGATGCCGGAATAGATAAATCCCAACGATTTCATCTGTCTGGCATCCCACAGGTTGCGGCCATCCAGGATGATCGGCTGTTTCATCAAAGACTTGATGCGTTTGAAATCAAGCTGTTTGAATTCATTCCATTCGGTGGCCAGCACGAGGGCATCCACGTCTTCTGCCACTTCGTAGGGATCCTTGCACAGGGTGGTTTTCTTCAGTATTTTACGGCATGCCTCCATGGCCTGGGGATCGTAGGCTTTCACCCTGGCCCCCTCAACCTCGAGCAGATGGATGATTTCGAGGGCAGCTGCGTCGCGGATGTCATCTGTATTGGGCTTAAATGAAAGACCCAGGACCCCGATCAGCTTGTCGTTCAGATTGCCCAATTGTTTGCGCAGGCTCATCACTGCCCGCCGGCGTTGATTGCGGTTGATATCCATCACTGCCTGCAGCAGTTTTGTCTGTGAGCCGTGCATGGTGGCCATGTGGTCAAGCGCTTTGACGTCCTTGGGGAAACAGCTGCCACCCCAGCCCAGACCGGCATCCAGGAAGGCTGGCCCGATGCGCTTGTCGAGCCCCATGCCTTTGGCTACCACCAGCACATCCGCGCCGAGTTCCTCGCAGATGTTGGCAATTTCGTTGATATAGGAGATGCGCGTGGCCAGGAATGCATTCGAGGCATACTTGATCATCTCGGCTGTTCGAAGATCGGTTTCCAATATTGGGCAGCGCAGTGGCTGGTACAGGGTCGCCACCTGGCTGGTTGCCTTGGGTTCAAGCGACCCCAGGATGACACGGTCGGGGATCATGAAGTCGTTGACAGCTGATCCTTCCCGCAGGAATTCCGGATTCGAGACGACCTGGAATTCAAGCGCTTTACCGGCACGGCGCTTGGTGACCACCTCAGCCACCCAGTCACCGGTGCCGACCGGCACGGTGGATTTATTAACGATGATGATCGGATGGTCGACATGGTCAGCGATGGATTCGGCTGCGGCTCGCACGTACTGCAGATCCGCCTCACCCTCGTCACCCGAGGGCGTTCCAACGGCGATGAAAGCGAACTCTGCATCCCGGATGGCTTCTTTGATATCGGTGGTGAATGACAGACGCCCGGCATTCACATTCTGTTCGACCACCTGCTCCAACCCCGGCTCATATATCGGCATGATGTTTTGCTTGAGCTTCGATATGCGCTCCGGATCGACATCCATGCAGACCACCTGGTTGCCCAGGTCTGCAAAACAAGCGCCGGTCACCAACCCGACATAACCCGTACCAATGACACACAATTGACTCATTAAAGGCTCTCCTTCGGGCTGTATTATAACGGATAAACCCGGGCCATCTTCTCCCGCAGCGGGCTGCGTGTATAATGGGAAGGGAAAATACGAGTTTTCCGGGAAAAGGAGCGAATCATGAGTGGAACGATCATCGACGGGGCTGCCATCGCACAGGCATTGCGGGCGGAAGTGGCACGCGAAACGGCTGAATTGATCCGGCAGGGTAAAACCCAGCCCGGTCTGGCCACGGTTCTGGTGGGTGACAATCCCGCTTCGCAATCCTATGTGAAGTCGAAAAAGAAAGCCTGCGCCGAAGTGGGTATCGCCAGCTTTGGGTATGAGTTGCCCGCCACAGCCAGTCAGGCGGAGGTCGAAAAACTGGTCAAGGAGTTGAACGCCGATCCACATGTCAATGGCATCCTGGTGCAGTTGCCGCTGCCCAGGGGGTTGGACGAGGAAGGCGTACTTTCGGCTATCAGCATTGAAAAGGATGTGGATGGATTTCACCCGGTTAACATCGGGCGCCTGGCGCAAAAGGGGCGTGACCCGCTGTTCGTACCATGTACGCCGGCCGGTGTGATCCACCTGTTGAAAACGGTCGTTCCCAGCCTGGAAGGAGCCAATGCGGTTGTGTTGGGGCGCTCCAACATCGTCGGCATGCCGGTGGCGCTGTTGCTGGTGCGTGAGAATGCCACGGTCACCATCTGTCATTCGCGTTCAAAAGACCTGCCCGGCATCGTACGTGGGGCGGATGTGCTGGTGGCGGCTGTTGGACGGGCTGAAATGGTGCGGGCTGACTGGGTCAAACCCGGGGCGGTGGTGGTCGATGTCGGTATCAACCGTGTGGATGATGCCACCCGTCCGAAAGGCTACCGACTGGTGGGTGATGTGGCATTTGAGGAGGTCAAAGAGGTTGCCGGTGCCATCACACCGGTGCCTGGCGGCGTGGGACCGATGACGATAGCCATGCTGCTCAACAATACCCTGCGGGCCGCAAAGGCAGCGGGTTAGCCTGTAATCATTGATGCAGAAAAGCCTTAAAAATCCGGGTTTCCTGGTGTTCATCGGGCTGCTGCTGGTCATTGCAGTGGCGGGTGCCTGGCTGGTCAGGGTTAATACCCCCTTCGGCCTGGGCATGTACCCGGATTCGGTGACGTACATCCAGGGTGCGCGGAACCTCCTGGATGGAAACGGTTTTACCCAATTCTCCGGCACGGATGTGCTCAA
>JAFGXF010000077.1 GCA_016936755.1 Anaerolineaceae bacterium
CGCCGCGACCGGGCTCGCAGCCGCCGGGGTTAGATTTCCAGCCAAAAAGAGCAGGATCGAGAGCAGGGTCAGAATGCGTGTGAAGGGGGAGAGGAGAGAGCGGTGCTGTGGGGTGGTCATCGGGGTTTGCTCCATGAGGTCAAAGATCGATAATGGATAGGTAAGGTTATTATCCCATGATCGGTGATTGTGTCAATGTGGTCCCCCCCAGGGTGCGCCGACCTTCAGGGAGGCGCTCCGGGGGACACTTCGCAGGGTGCACCGCGCGTCGACCATTGTAAGCAGATATCTAATTACTTTTTTGGGTATTAATCGACCATCGGTATCAAATTCCGCGACGATCCCGTTTTTCATTCTATCGACGAGTGCTGCGAGTGAAACGAGCAAGTGCATAAGATGTCATTAAAAATAAAAGGTCATAAATCTCTGACCTCTATATGGGGCTGGTGATATGCATGCTTACGAAGCAAGCGCAGTGCTGCAAGCGAAGCAAATCCTCAATGAACGAGGGCAACGGGGAACCCCGCAAACTCCACGAGCAGCAAACGGTTGATGGTTAAGCAGGGAAAGCGTCTCAACTTGAAAATCCTCCCATTTCAAGTAGGGGAAATGTCACTGCGCCAGCCCTCCAGTGGGTGCCATCGGTGTTAGTCCTTTCAACACTGAGCGTACATCGAGTGAAATTAATATGGTGGGTGTTTGCTGAATGAAGTGCCAGGCACCTGACCGGTGCCTGGCACTTGTAATCAAAAGTGGCGAGGGTGAGATTTGAACTCACATCCAAGGGCTTATGAGTCCCCTGCTCCACCATTGAGCTACCTCGCCACGAACAAAGCGGGGGAATATTAACCGAAGTTGGGGGTTTTGTCAATTTATCTCCCACAAACCGGTTCATTTCGGGTATCATGGGCTGATGTTTTCAGGAGAGACCATCTATGCCAATCAAACACTTTGACCTGGTTTCGGGTATTTATGAGCGCTGGAGCCGTTTCGACCCGCACCATCCATTATTGGAAATGCTGGATCTGCCCAAGCATGCTCTGATCGTGGATGTCGGCGGCGGCACAGGACGGGTGGCACGCATGCTGACGGGCGATGGGCGACGTGTGGTGATTGTAGATGTCTCAATTGGTATGTTGCGCCATGCGCATAGCCAGGAGGATATCTGGCCGGTTATGGCCGATTCCAGCCATCTGCCATTCCGCACTGGCAGCGTCGAGCGCGCACTCATCGTCGATGCACTGCATCACATCCGCCACCAGCAGTCTGCGATAGACGAACTGTACCGCCTGCTCAAACCGGGCGGGGTGGTTGTGGTGGATGAGCCTGACCTGCGAAATTTTGTGGTAAAGCTGATCATGGTGGGCGAGGCACTGTTGTTGATGGGCAGCCACTTCCTGACGCATCAGCAACTGCTGGGGCTGTTCAATGGCAAGAATGGGGAATTGATCTCCAGCTACTGGCGGGGGAGCCTGTTGGTAAAGTGTAAAAAAGCCAATAAATAAAGAGACCTGGCAGATAAGCCAGGTCCTGTATTCTTAAAACCAGTCACGGCGGATGAACAGGTATATCACGAATAAGCAAATGACGACAAAAATGCCGATGATGATCAGATACGCCAGCGGATTGTTGGCAAAAGGAAGGACGACATTCATTCCGTAGAAACTGGTGACAATGGTAGGGATGCTCAGTACAATGGTGATGGAAGCCAGGAATTTCATGACCACGTTCAAATTGTTGGAAATCATCGACGCGAATGCGTCCATCATCGAGCTTAGAATGCCGTTGGAGATGGTCGTCATTTCAATTGCCTGCTGATTTTCAGTAATGACATCTTCCAACAGATCCTCATCCTCCTCGTATGCACGGAAGGTGTGTGTCTTGTTCAAGTGCTCGAGTATCAATTGGTTGGCTTTCAATGCCGTGGTGAAATAGACCAGACTCTTTTGATATTTCAAGAGTTCCAGAAGTTCCTTGTTTCGCATGGACAGGGTAAGCTGGTCTTCCAGCAGGTCAACGTTCTTGTCGATCTGACGTAAGTGGTTCAGGTAACGCGTCGCGGTGCGCAACAGGATGAGTAACAACATGCGGTTTCGCTTGGCGGTTGAAAAGTTCTTCGATTTGCCGTTGATGAAATCATCCAGGAGGTTGGTGTCAAATTTGCAAACAGTGACAATATAATTATCCGTGGTGATGATGCCCATCGGAATGGTGTCGAAGGGAATATCCGCGTTGGCTTCAAATTCGATGGGGATGCGCAGGATGATAAGGCGCGTACCGTCATCCTCACGTTCAATTCGCGGGCGTTCATCCTGGTCGAGAGAGTAAGTAATGAAATCATGCGGAAGGCCAAGATTGACCAGGTATTCCACTTCTTCTGCTGTGGGATCGACACAGCGGATCCAACAACCAGATACCTGCTTCGACAGGGTTGTGATACCATTGTCAGTCTGTTTGTAGAATTTGATCATGATTCACCTCCTTTCGGTTGCTTCAAGGGTTTTAAAGACATGGTATTTTCAACCCATTGCCCTTTTGTGTCAATAGGTTTGTATAAGGACAATTTATATCAAATGTCGATTCATAATTACTTCGGAAGTGGGTAAAATAGAGCAGGAGAGATATATGCGCGTAACACGGTTCACAGATCAGAATAATCCTCCCACATGGGGGTGGATCTCTGCAGAAAAGATCGGGCCGTTGAATGGTGACCCATATGGTGCTTTCAGCCGAATCAAACCCACCATCCCATTATACGATGTGACACTGCTTCCACCGGTCATTCCCGGGAAAATCATCGGCATAGGCCGCAATTACTCGGAACATGCCCGTGAGCGTGGGGTGGAAGTACCCGTTATGCCGATGTTCTTCATCAAAGCGCCCACAACGGTGATTGCAACCGGTGAGGCCATCGTATTACCCCCGCAATCCCAGCGCGTCGAACATGAGGCTGAATTGGCCATAGTGATCGGTAAAAAAGGGCGCTGGATCGATCCTGCTGCTGCCAGCCAGCACATCCTGGGTTACACGGTGGCCAATGATGTTACCGCCCGCGACCTGCAGGAATTCGATAGTCAATGGGGGAGGGCGAAAGGATTTGACACCTTTTGCCCACTTGGACCGTGGATCGATACGGATTTTGATCCATCCGATGCAATGATCTCCTGCCGGGTGAATGGGGAGCTGCGTCAGATGAGTTCAACGCATGAAATGATCTTTCCTGTCGGTCATCTGGTGGCGTATCTCAGCTCGATAATGACGCTCTTGCCAGGTGACGTGATCTTGACAGGCACACCCGCTGGTACTGGCCCACTGCAGGCAGGTGATATCCTGGAAACCAGCGTTGAGGGATTGGGCACGATCCGTAACCCTGTGTCAATGCAGGCAAATCAGACATAAATACAATGTAATGAAATGGGTATACAATCCCATTGGGAAAATATCCGTATGAATGTAAAATAACAGACTGATCAATATTTTAAGGAGCATAAGATGAAAAGACCGATTATTTGGGTATGGTTCGTAGCTATTGTTGGCTTGTTCCTCATCATATTCGCATTCTTTATTATCCCGGCAGGCTCGGTGGGGGTGGTTACCCGTTTTGGCGCTGTCAACCGGGTTGCATACCCCGGCATTGGAATGAAGATACCCCTGGTCGAATGGGTGGTGCAGATGGATGTACGGACACAGAAGGATGAGGTGGCCACCTCGGCAGCCAGCAGGGATCTGCAGGTGGTGACTTCGACCATCGCCGTTAACTACCATTTGGATGGACGATATGCGGTGGATGTATACCAGAATATCGGGCGGCGTTACACGGATATAGTCATAGCCCCAGCCATCCAGAATGTCTTCAAGGCCACAACTGCCAAGTTCACAGCCGAGCAGTTGATCACCAATCGTGAAGCGGTGCGGATCATGGCCGAGGAGGAACTTGCCAAGCAGCTTCTGCCATACCACGTCATCGTCGAGAATTTCAACATCGTCAACTTTGACTTCTCACCGGAGTTTAATGCTGCCATCGAAGCCAAGCAGGTTGCCCAGCAGCAGGTTGAGACCGCAAAGCAGCGCCTGGCTCAGGCCCAGGTCGATGCCCAGACCGCGCTGGCCCAGGCCAAAGGGCAGGCGGATGCGCAGGCCATACTCAATTCCTCCGGCGCACTGACAGAGGCATATCTTCGCTATCTGGCGTTGACCAAGTGGAATGGCATACTACCAACTGTGACAGGTGGAGCGATCCCATTTATTGATATTTCAACCACCACAACTTCTGAAATACCCGGCGAATAACCAGTTAGGCTGCAAAACAAAAGGGTCACTGAAAAAGGTGACCCTTTTGTTTTATATCCTGGCAAGTATGGACTTGGCTGATCAGTCATCGCGTGAGGTGAATACCCAAATGGCAGCCGGCCAGCAGCGCGACAACCGCGGTGGCACAGGTCGTTATGATAATAATCTGGTCGATGGGAATGTCATATCGAAGAACCTTATACTGTCCGTCTTGCTTATTATGCTATAATGTTTGGCAACATGCTTGATATTGTCCATGCATGATATGGGATTTGTTTGGGTAATAGCATACCAACAAACACCAAAATCCACCCAAAATTCCTAATCAGTATCGTAAATAAAATAGCTACAGTCTTACTGGTTGTTAATATTAACAGGTTTATTATTACTTATTCGGGAGGTAAAAGTCATGTCTTACATAAAAGTGAGAATTCTATGCTTCATCCTTTTAATTGCCTTGATATTCATGCCACTCTTTGACAATGCAGCTGAAGGAGCATCGTTTCTCGATTCACCCAAGCAGCAAGAGAATCGTTCAGATAATGCTACTGCCGACTCGTGGTTGGGAATGCCGGCCTATGACAGCGACTGGCTTCTCATTGGTCCTCGCCCGGATCCTGTTGTGATACCGGTCACACACAACTTGGGTGGCAATATTAATGATTATATGGTTACACTGATGTGTCTTGATGACACCTCTCTTGGCACATACAACTGCATCGACAATGGTTTTAATTACAATGTACATTGGCATGCTCTGACAAATACAGGCGTCAATATCTATGTCATCGGAGGTACCAAACCTGATTATGTGCGTGTCAGAATCTACATGCCCACTCCCTTATTTGATAGTGGTTGGCAGGCTATTGGTGTACGACCAGACCCGCTTTCTTGGAATATCGTACACAACCTGGGCGGCAACTCTAGTGATTACCTGGTGGATCTGCAATGCCAGTATGGTTCTTTGGGGATTTATGACTGCATTGATGATGCAATGAATGTGAATGCATTTTGGCATAAATTAACTAATGTAAGTATTAGTACCTTTGTGAGTAACGTTCGGCCTGATGATGTGCGGGTACGCATCTTTAATCCCCATCCCGCATATGACAGTGGCTGGACGTACCTGGGTACTGTCCGGCCGGATCCGGGTGTGGTGATCTACACACACAACCTGGGGGGTAATGTGGATGATTACCATCTTGATTTGCAGTGCTGGGACACTTCAGCTGATTATCAGGCATATAACTGCAATAATTTTGCTTATAACAATGACAGTAACTGGTATGGTTTGGATGAGACTACAGCTTATGCATACATCGCAGCTGGCAGCCAGCCTGATTATGTTCGTCTGCGCATCTGGACGAAAATGAGCTTTTACCTTCCGATTATTGTAAAATAAGAGGAGTAATCGATTGGAGAAGTCAATTACTGGCTGAGTGTACGCAGGGCAGCCGTGGCGGTGGAAGAGAAGCGATATGTTGATTGTTGTGTGAAGGGTAATGCTCTCGTTGTCTCGATTCCTTGTTAATTGCGGGGCTCATCAAAATGGGCGCACTGCTGTGCGCCCCTACAGTTTTATTTATAAATGAAGGCGGGCTGAACCCTCTGCGAGGGCTTGCAGGGCTCGAACCGACATGTTTTTTGTCCCCCCGCAGGGGGTGTCGACCTCATCTGTCTGTCAGGATCAACTTCAAG
>JAFGXF010000012.1 GCA_016936755.1 Anaerolineaceae bacterium
GGGGTTTTGGCATACCTTAAAGGTGATACCAAAACCCTATATATATATTTAATACTCGCTTGATCACTATGCCTTTACGTCGACAGAGGAGGTCTTTTCCTTCTTTACCATTTCCTGTTTCTGGAATACAACTTTATCACTCGTATCCATATCCACCAGAATCATGTCGCCTTCAATATATTCACCCGACAGCATTTTCACACTTAACGGGCTTTCCACATGTTTTTGCAGAGTTCTTCGTAACGGACGGGCACCGAAATCTGCATCATGGCCGACATTTGCCAGCCATTCTTTGGCTTTCTCGGTCAATTTCACCTTCAAGCCATGCTCAGCCAGGCGATCTTCGACCTCTTTCATCTGAAGTTCCACAATTTTATGCATATCCTCCATGGTCAGTGGTGAGAACATGATGATCTCATCGATGCGGTTCAGAAATTCAGGTCGGAATGCCTCTTTTAAGGCTTTTTCAATCTTTGAATGGGATTCTTTTTCTTCATCCGAATCGGTCTTCTGTATGAAACCCAGGCTGCCGCCCCGCCGCACAAATTCCGTACCCAGGTTCGAGGTCATGATCAGGACTGTGTTGCGAAAATCGACCGTTCGCCCTTGCCCATCGGTCAGTCGACCATCATCCAGGATCTGCAACAATGCATTCCACACGTCCGGATGGGCTTTTTCGATCTCATCGAACAGGATGACACGGTATGGGCGTCGACGTACTGATTCAGTCAACTGACCACCTTCCTCATAACCGATATATCCTGGTGGAGCTCCGAACAGACGCGAAACAGTATGCTGCTCGTGGTATTCACTCATGTCAATGCGCACCAGTGCCTCAATGTCATCGAACATGAACTCGGCCAATGCCTGCGCCAGGTAAGTTTTACCAACCCCTGAGGGTCCGATAAAGATAAACGAGCCAATCGGACGACGCGGGTCTTTCAGCCCTGAGCGTGCCCTGCGGATGGCATCCGAAATGGCGTGGATAGCCTCTGCCTGACCGACAACCTTTTCATGCAAACGATCTTCCATGTGCAATAATTTCTCAGATTCAGTCACCATCATCTGGGTAACCGGGATGCCTGTCCACTGGGCGACCACATCCGCAATATCATTGACATCAACAATCTCATCCAATTTATGTTCGTCTTCCCACTTGTCACGTTTTTCCTTGAACTCAGATTCCAGCCTGAGACGCTCCGCCTTTTTCTTGGCAGCCCGCTCATAATCTCTTTCGATGCCAGCCTGTTCCTCCTCGGCCGTCATCCGGTCAAGTTCGGTCTTTAATTCCTTCAAATCATCCGGCATGGAATATAAGGCAACTCTAAGTTTGGCCGCCGCCTCATCCATTAAATCAATGGCTTTATCGGGCAGATGGCGGTCGGTGACATAACGCGTCGACAGGCGGGCAGCTTGCACCAGGGCTTCATCAGAGAAGGTTACCTTGTGGTGAGCTTCGTAGCGATCGCGGATTCCATACAACATCTGAATGGTTTCTTCGATCGAGGGCTCATCCACAAAAACCGGTGCAAAACGCCGTTCCAGTGCCGCGTCTTTTTCGATATGCTTGTGATATTCATCCAACGTGGTGGCTCCCACACATTGCAACTCACCACGTGCCAAAGCAGGCTTTAGCATGTTGGATGCATCCATGGCACCTTGCGCAGCACCCGCCCCAACCACCGTGTGTAATTCGTCAATAAACAGGATGATCTCACCCACCGCGCGCTGGACTTCCTCAATGGCTGCCTTTAGGCGCTCCTCGAATTCTCCACGGAAACGCGAACCGGCGATCATACCACCCAGGTCAAGTGCAACGACCTTCTTTCCCATCAGAATCTCAGGCACGTCATTTTCAGCGATCTTTTGCGCCAAGCCCTCCACAATAGCCGTCTTTCCGACTCCCGCTTCCCCGATCAACACGGGATTGTTCTTTGTGCGGCGTGAGAGGATCTGCATGACTCGCAGGATCTCGTTGTCACGGCCAATTACCGGATCCAGTTTTCCTTCGCGGGCCAGTTGGGTCAGATCGCGTGAATACTTCTCCAGAGTCCTGAAACGGGTTTCGGCTTGTGGATCAGTCACCCGTTGCCCACCACGCATTTGTTGCACAGCTTCAAAGACACGGTCGCGGGTCAATCCAGCACCCTCCAGCAACCTTGCGGCCGGGGTGTTGCGTTCACTCAGGATTGCCAGGAATATATGCTCGGTGGATATATATTCATCTTTCAACTTGTTCGCTTCTTCATTCGCCAGATCAATAATTCGTTTTACACGTGGCGTAATGAAGATCTGGCCGGCTCCACTGCCAAAAATATTGGCTTTGGGGCTGGTCCTTAATATGAAATCAAGCCTTTCGGTCAAGCCACTGGCTTCAACTTTCAAGTATTCAAGCAATTGCGGAATAGCGCCCTGTGGTTGTTCGATCAACGACAGCAGGATATGCTCGGTATCAATTTGATTATGTCCATAGCGCTGGATGATCTCGGCTGCCCGCTGGGCGGCTTCCTGTGCTCTCTCTGTAAATCGGTCGAATCTCATCATTTGAGTATTGTCCTTATGCAGACTTTGTCTGCCTGGAGATTATAACATCCGGTTTATTAACGATGCAGAAGGGGTCTGTTAGATATGCGTAAGAAAGCCCGTTTTCGAGCATACATCCACCTTAATCGAGGGACTCACAAACTGAATCACCTCAGTTGATTAACCATCCAAATCATCATACTGTTCCAGGACTTTCCTATTACGTAATGTCTTCTGGATGAAAAAAACAGTATCGTGGGTCAACCCGTAATCATCCAATATTTGGATGGCTGGCGTCCCGCTTTCACTCAGTATCGCCAAAAAAAGATGCGGGCTTGAAATGGTCTCATCCTGAAGTATTTCTGCCTCTTTTTCTGCTTGTTCGAGGACTAACCTGGCGCGCGGGGTGATGCTGAATTGATCAATGGTTCCACCCGGGATGCCGGTTTTGGGGCTGGATTTCAAGTTGAAAATGACCCGATCCATCATATTGCTGGCATCAACATTAAGTATCACAAGCAGTGCCGGGATTCCACTTTTCGGTTGATCGATCAGTGCTGCAAGCAGGTGTTCTGTATCAATCTGGTTATGACCGTAACGCCGTGTAATACCCGCCGCATGCTGAATGGCATCTTTTGCGCGGAACGATAATCGATCATAACGGATCATGTATCATCAACCTTCCACAGGCACCAAACATCATGCACCTCACCCCGGATGGCAAAAATCCGGTAAGTGACATGCATTAAGGAACGAAACACATCAACAAAGAGATGCAAGTGTTAAACCAATCCGATGGAATCCACTCACTGCGATTTTCTGTCAACCAATCAGGGTAAAATATTTACCTATGGTCTCTCCATCGATCAATTCACCGAACTTGCGTCCCATTGATATCCGTAAGGATTTATCTGCCATCGCCGACCTGATCGAATTGTGTTTTCGAGATCACCTGGATGCTGATGGGCAAATTTATCTGGAACAAATGCGGCGGGCAGCCGATAATGCCCACTACTTTACCTGGGCCATGAACAGAAAATTACAAATGCCGGTCAGTGGTTATGTATGGGAAGATTGTGGGCAGATCACCGGTAATGTCAGTCTGATGCCGGTAAACAAGGATGGGTCCCGTGTATTTATGATCGCCAATGTAGCGGTACACCCAGATTATCGCCACCTGGGTATTGGTCGCGCGTTGACTGAAAAAGCGTTGGCATACAGCCAACAGCAAGGCAGCCAGTCAGCCTGGCTGCAAGTTCGTGATGACAATCTGGAGGCCACCCATATATATTCCAGTCTTGGTTTCGTCGAGCGCACCCGTCGCAGTACATGGATTGTTGATCCAGCCGGGTATTCCCCCCCAACACTGAACACCTCTGGTTTTCGTATTGGCCGGCGAAGAAAGTCTGACTGGCCACAGCACACATCCTGGCTGGATGTCATTTATCCATCAGATATTCGCTGGAATCTGCCCATGAATCAAAAGCTCTTCAAACCGGGTTTTAAACAGGCCGTCTGGCGTTTCTTAAATGATTTTAACATCCATCACTGGGTCGCACGGCTGGAACAACACCCGGTTGGCGTCGTTAGCTGGACATCTTCACACCTGGCTGAAGATTACCTTTGGCTGGCGACCGCCCCTGAGAATGAGCCGCAAGTGATCACGTACCTGCTGCCACAGGTTATTAAATCCAGAATCACCCGGCGTCCGATGTCATTGAATTACCCGGCAGGAAAAGCAGACGTTGCCTTTATAAAAGCAGGCTTTGTGAAACAAAATACCCTGATCTGGATGGAAAAAAAACTCCCTCCTTGATCAGTATTTGATCTACACGATCAGCTTTTTACCAACTCGCGGACAAAGCTGATGAATTCCTTCCATTCTTCTTCAAAAAAATTAATGGTTACATTGTTAATCATCAGATTATAGGTGGTTTCGCCATCTGGCTCTTCTGCTTTCCAGGCCGCGCAGAGGTCGGTTTCAGCAATCGTTTCTATCTTTACATCATTTGTTTCTGTCATGATTACTCCTATCATTTTTTGGGCGCGTACTTTTCGTATATATACAAACTGTTCTCCCAATTACGTTTAAAACCAGCCCGTTTCAGCGGTTCGAAGGCCTGAGGAATAAGGGGGGCAACCCAGCGTGCATATTTATAACCCAACCTGGCCGCAAGTGCACGGTAATCTTTTAACAACTCGGGGAGATCCTCCATGGAACAACCGGCATATTGAAGCAATGGGCAGCTTATTTCATCGGTATCATCATCAATGGTCATGATCAGTCCACGCTTTTTTTGCCACCACCACAGCCTTTTTTCCGAAATTGCATGGCGGAATATGCTTTTATCAATGGCGGCCCATTCCCAGCTCAGATCGATCAGCCCCAACATTAACAAGTTGCTGTCTGCATCACAGGCAAAATCACACGCATAAGCCAATTCTTCAGGTTTAACATTTCTAAACCGGTTTTCATCCTTTGGCATCGCCCGAGCCGTAAAACTGGAAAGGTCGAGTATCTTGCGAAAACCGGTCCGTTCTGCCAGATGATGAATCGACATATTGGTGGACAGTGTTGACAGCCGGATGACACCGCTGCCGATTCGCTCCCATTGATCGAGAATGTAATGGTGGAGCCGGCTGGCCACACCCAGATGCTGATGGACCGGGTCCACCCGTAACCCCATGATCCACCATTGACCTGGCGCCAGGTGGGACAATTTCACCAAACCAATGGCATGCCCGTGATACTCGGCAACTCCGCAAGCACCATATAAATCAGCCAGCCAATCCTTCCAGACACCCGGGATGTAATCTTCCCCATCCCAGATCTGGCTGGTAAATCGCAGGATATCTTCGCTGTCCAGCGGTAACGCCGGGCGGCAAACAACCACATCCAGTTTATCCTTAAGTTCATCCGGTTTCATCATCCACCTCCACCGGTTTTTTTGCCGGTCGTGCTGCCAACCCGGAGCGTAGTGTTTTCCAGGCACTCAGCAGCCCAGTAATCAGCTGAGGTGACCTGGGCGGTGGCAGTTGCTGATCATAATTCGCCCAAGGGTCACGATCAAACATCTTGTTCATAACATACTGAGATATTAACTTCAGCGTAGCCAGAACTGGTGCCGCCAGGATGACACCCACCACACCCAGTAAATCAATCGCAATCAAGGCTGTGATCAGAACACCTGCCGGGTGGATCTTCAGGGTCTGGGCAAATATTCGCGGCGAAACCAGGTAATCAAATACATTGTCCACAAGTAATGCAACAACCACAACAATGATTGCGTAAGTGAATGGGTCAAGACCATAAGGTGTCGGCACCTGGAAATAAGCAACCAGCCCATAAGTGGTCCAGGCAATGAAAGGCCCCACCCAAGGCAGGAATTTAGCAAAACCCGCCAAAAGCGCCAACCAGATTGGGAAACGCAATCCCATCACTGCCAGGATGACCATATACAACAGCACAGTAATGATCACGATAATCGCCTGCCCGCGCAAGAAGGCATTCCAAATACGGCTCAATTCACGCCCGAGGCGTCGCATATCTTGCTCATAATTGGGGATCTCAAAATGCAACAACCGCCCATGGATGCCGCCTGTTTCGACCAGCATGAAATATGAGATCAAAATAATGAAGAACAACCAACCAATGCTGCTGGCAGCCCCACCAGCCACGACCCCCACGAAATTACCAATCCTGCCCATATAAGGTTCAACGATCGACAGTATCTCCTGGCTGAGAGAGGAATAATCCATGCCCGAGAGGTCGATGTGGATAAAACCGATACTTAAACCGGTCTTCGCAAAGTCACTCAGTATTTTCGGCAGATTAATGAAAGTCCGTTGCAAAAAAGCATACAAACTTTGGAGTTGGTCAACCAGCACAAATCCACCCCAGGTTAATAATCCCAAGATCACCAGAATAAACAACAGGTAGATCAGCGTGACTGACAGACGCCAGGGGATTTTAAGCGAACGTGTCAGGAAGCGGGCCATGGGGTAAAAAAGATAAGCCAGGATCAAGGCCAGAAGCAACGGTGCAATCAGGTTTTGGAAATGGATTGCCAGGAAGGCGATGATTGCGACCAGCGTAATACCCACCACCAGTCTTGTGGTCCAATTCCATCTGGGTGAGTACGATCGAGTATTCTTCTTCGCCATGCTTCCTCTGGGATTGATTTTAATCGATTAATACACGGGTTAATCAAACACTGGCCAGGAAAAATCCTGGCCAGTGGGAAGGGCATATTACCCAATACTTTCAGTGATCATGGGCAGCCAAGAATGCCATTGATCAGCGGGATACTGCACCACATATTCAGATAGTCAATCATCAACGGCAGAGCAACACACAAGCATAAAACTGCCAGAACAATTACCAGCACGATCAACCAGGTTGGGAATTTTTTCTTTGTTACGACCGGTGCGGCAGACTGGCGCACTGATACTTCTGGCCTGGCAGGTGCAGGCGTAACCTGACCTGATTCTGGTGTCGGTTTGCGAACCGTACGCTGACCAACCACAGTAGCTTCCTTGTCATCGGCAACGCTTTCGAAGACCAGGGCAACATGTTCACCCAGTGATATCACTTCACCCACACGCATAACATGACGGCTGGTCAGGCGCTCTCCATTCACTGCAGTACCATTGGTTGAACCGAGATCCTCCAGGATATATCCACCGGCCTGAATTGCCAAGCGAGAATGACGCCTAGATATCTCTGCATCGTTGATCACGATATCATTGCCAACATCTCGGCCGATAAATAATTCATCCGCCTGAAGCGGGAATACCTTTCCCGGGGTTGGTCCTGAGCGCATTACCAGTTGAAAACCAGTCATGTCATCCTCCACTATGTCTTTTTGCGGTATAGCTGAAGTTTAATGACATTTCGCCGGTCTGTCAATCAGTTCCATCTCATTAAAAAGAAACCCCTCCTGAGGTCCAGGAGGGATCTTATGGCAGGGAACTAACGTCGATTATAACCCCCACTACCGCCGCGCCTGTCACCATTTCTGCGATCGCGTGAGCCTTGACTGCTTCGTCCGCCGGACCTGCTGCCGCCGTTGCGGCTCTTACCACCGTGGTCATGTTCCTGAGCTTCCTCAATCGTCCAGCCCTCCAACACTGCCTGACGTGATAGACGGATCTTTCCGTTCTCATCGATGCCAGTCACCATAACCGACACCTCATCACCCATGCGAACCACATCCTCAACCTTTTCGACCCGCTCACTATCCAACTGTGAGATATGCACCATACCATCTGTGCCCGGAATGATCTCAATAAAAGCACCAAAGTCCGTGATACGCACCACCTTGCCAGTGTAGATATGACCGAGTTGAGGGCTCTCGGTCATCGCTTCTATTCGATCCCGCGCAAGCTCGTAACCGATGCCATTGGTGGCAGCGATAAAGACGGATCCGTCGTCACCAATATCGATCTTTGTTCCAGTTTCTTCCTGCAAGGCGCGAATGTTCTTGCCGCCAGGTCCAATCACTGCACCGATCTTGTCAACCGGGATCTTGATGATCGTGATACGCGGGGCATGTGGCTTCAATTCTGCATTTGGTACCGGAATAACCTCGATGATCTTGTCAAGAATAAAGGCTCGGGCTGCGCGTGCTTTATCAAGCGCTTCAGACATGATCTGTGCGGTAATGCCCTGGATTTTGATATCCATTTGCAATGCAGTGATGCCCTTGGGAGTACCTGCCACCTTAAAATCCATATCACCCAGATGATCCTCGGCACCCTGAATGTCAGTCAGGACAACATATTCCTCACCTTCCATAACCAAACCCATGGCCACACCAGTGACTGGTGCGCTGATCGGCACACCGGTATCCATTAATGCCAGGGTTGAGCCACAGACGGATGCCATAGAAGAGGAGCCGTTGGAAGACAAGACTTCAGAAACCAGGCGCAAGGTATATGGGAATTCATCCGCCGGAGGTATGACTGGAACCAGCGCCCGCTCGGCCAGTGCTCCGTGACCTATTTCCCGACGCGATGAACCCCTTAATGGTTTCACCTCACCCGTACAATATGGCGGGAAATTGTAATGGTGAATATAACGCTTTTCATCAATCGGAGTGAGGTTATCCAACTCCTGGGCTTCCTTGGGAGTTCCAAGGGTGGCCAGAGTCAGGACTTGTGTTTCCCCACGGGTGAACAAGCCTGAACCATGAGCTCTCGGGCTGATACCCACTTCGCACCAGATTGGGCGAACCTCATCCAGGGCACGACCATCCGGACGCAAGCCTTCCTTGATGATACGCGAACGGACGATATCTTTGAGGGCTTCATCGAAAGCGGTTTTGACCGGAGAAACAAGTGTTTCATCATCACCGGCAACCTCAGCGATTGTTTTCTCTTCCAGATCATTAATGGCCTGGTTGAATTGGGCTTTATCATGCTGGATTTCCAGCGCACGGGTGATGTCGCCCGTTACCATATCCTTAACGCGTTTCGCCAGGTCTTCATCCAGGGTAAAAAGCGGTACTTCAACCTTGGGTTTTCCGATCTCGCTGGTCATCTTCTCCTGCAGATCAATCAGTGGTTGCAATGATTGATGCCCAAATTCAAGTGCTTTAACCATCACATCCTCGCCGATCTCGGTCGCGGCACATTCAACCATCAATAAGGCCTGACGCGTACCGGCCAGGCGTAAATCAAGATCGGAACGTTCAAGCTCATCAAAAGTCGGATTGATAATGAATTTCTCATCCACGCGCCCGACACGCAAGGCTGCTACCGGTCCACCCCAGGGAATATCCGAGATCATCAATGCAGCCGAGGCGGCATTGATCGCCAGGATATCAAGCGGATTGTCAGGGTCAGCTGACAATGAGAATAAAACAACCTGCACCTCGTTACGCATGTCCTTGTTGAACAATGGGCGCAGGGGGCGGTCGGTCAGTCGTGCAGTCAGGATGGCACTGTCTGATGGGCGTCCTTCCTTGCGGAAAAATGATCCCGGGATGCGCCCACCTGCATACATGCGTTCTTCATACTCAATGGTGAGCGGGAAAAAATCCTGTCCTTCACGGGGTGTCTTGCCCATGGTGGCTGCAGCGAAAACGATGGATTCGCCCAGCTGGACAGTTACCGATCCGCCAGCTTGTGCAGCCAGTTTACCGGTTTCAATAGTGATCGGCCTGCCGCCGATCGTGGCAGTATATTGCTTCGATTCAGGTTTCATATGATCCCTCATTCAAACTACCCACCCGGTCAGGGACTGAAATTCGATGGAGACTAATAAAAGTCTTCATCATAGTTCAATTCCCAACCCGGTGGTTGATAATTCAAGCTCTCGACGGTGTTTCGAGAGATTTACACGATTGTAAACGATGATGGGCAGGTAATTGATATCTCCTGCCCATGTGGTTTGTCTTTCTATTTTTTCCTTAAGTTGAGTCGCTCTGTGACTGCCAGATAGCGGGGGTAATCCGAGCGACGCAGGTAAGTAAGCAGCCTGCGGCGCAGGCCAACCATCTTGAGTAATCCACGGCGTGAACTCTCATCGTGCTTGTTGGCACGCAAATGATCGGTCAGAAGACTGATGCGTTTGGTGAGGATCGCGATCTGGACATCCGGTGATCCGGTGTCACTCTCGTGGCGATGATAATCTGTGATGATCTGATTCTTTATTTCCTTATCGAGCGGCATGACGTCTGCTTCTCCTTCTATATTTTTACCGGTCCATACTTCAACCGTGCAGGTCTCCATGCCCGCAGCTTTCACCGCGGACAGGACCAGTCATAGGAAGGCTATTATAACCGAAAACGATGGAATGGAAATAGTCCATCGGCGAAACAAACATATGATTAAAAACAGTGAATCGATGAAATCACCATGATATCCCGCTTTTCTGGGCAATATCTCAGGGGATGGCATCTTGGGCTTACGCTATATATTCTGAGTGATAAGAGGGGTTAACAGCTGATAATTCAATTTCCCTATTTGATACTTGACCGTAAAAGGTCCCGATCCTCCTCTCGCAGCAGGCTGACACATCCACGTAAAAATCGCTTGGTCTCCGGTGTCTGGCGTTTGGCAGCCAATTCCTGCAGGTAAAACAGTGTTTCTCCCGGACTTCGCTGATAAAGCGCCACGACCATGTTTTCGAGATCGGTCATCAGGTAACTGGCGGGCTTAACCGGCAGCGGGGTCAGCAGCTTAAAGACATCCGGCAGTGCATCTACCGGCACCAGTTGGATAAAGTGACATAACGCTCGTAAACCAATTGATTGCTGTTGAATGCTGCTGTCTTTCAACCAGGTCAGGATTACCTTGCGGAACAACCTTGGATCATTCTCCATCAAGGTTTTGGCTGTTTTCTTCAACAATACATCAATCAGCAGGCGATCCTCAACTGGTTTCGCCCACGCGATCAACCTGTCAGCCACCAAACCCACGGATGATGGTGGCAATGCTGCCAGTATGCCGGCGGCCAGCAAGCGTGGTTCGTGATATGTATCCCGCCATAACCACTCCCCCAGCGCCACAGCGGTATCCGGCTGCTCCTGACAGTAAGCCGCCAGTTCATTCATAATCTGTGTAATTACGGCTGGATGGACGCGGTATTGTTTCTGGATGGGATCAAGTGCCACCAGACGTCCCGGGCGGCGTGCACGGTCGGCATAGAAATCCAACAGATCAGCCAGTGAACGGGTGAATTGCTCCGGCTGGCTGAAATGCTCGATCAGGCGGGCAACCTGTATTCGTAAGCGGGTGATCTGAATTGCGGGCATATCCTCCCCTGGTTTTGCTTAATACGCACGGGCGGAATATACTTTTTCGCGGGCAGGCTCTCCACAATGGATGCATTTTCCCGGAGCGGTGTTTTGATCAAGCGGGATACAGCGTGTGGTGGCTTTGGTATTTTCCTTGATCTGAGCTTCACATTCACTCCGGCCACACCAATAGCTGAATGCCCAGCCATTTTGGACGACCTGTTTGAATTCCTCGTAATCAGTCGGTTCAAAGATGTGGGCATCACGGAAAGCCCGCGCTTTCTCCAACATGGCCATATGGATGGCCGTTAACATGGTTTCGACCGCCGCTTTCAATCCGGCCTGCGGGATGAATGACTTGCCCTCACGGCCTGGCGTATCACGCCGGGCAAGCGCCACACTGCCCTTTTCCACATCTTTGGGACCTATCTCAATGCGGATCGGAACCCCACGCAGTTCCCAGTCGTTGAACTTGAAACCAGGAGTGACCTCCGTCCGATCATCCACTTTCACTCGAATGCCGGTCAGTTCAGACTTGACCTTATCCACCACCGGCAAAACCAGCGCACGCTCATCCTCATTCTTGAAGATCGGTACGATCACTGCCTGGATGGGTGCCAGGCGTGGTGGCAGTACCAGGCCCTGGTCATCACCATGAGCCATAATGATGGCTCCTACGAAACGGGTTGACAAACCCCAGGAAGTTGTCCAACAGAATTGCTGTTGATTATTCTCATCCAAATACTGAATATCAAAAGCTTTTGCGAAATTCTGGCCAAGATTATGGGATGTGCCCGATTGCAGAGCACGCGTATCACCCATCATGGCTTCAATAGTATATGATTCGGCTGCTCCAGCAAACTTCTCACTCTCACTCTTTCGCCCGGGAATGACCGGAATGGCAGCTTCGTTGACCGCAAAATCCGTGTAAACATCCAGCATACGGCGTGTCTCTTCGATCGCTTCCTGTTCGGTTGCATGGGCTGTGTGACCTTCCTGCCAGTAGAATTCAAGTGTGCGCAGGAACAGGCGCGTGCGCATCTCCCAGCGCACCACGTTGGCCCACTGGTTGATCAGGATCGGCAGATCACGATATGACTTGATCCACTTGGCATACATGTGACCAATGATGGTTTCAGATGTGGGACGCACAACCAGTGGCTCCTCCAACTTCTCTCCGCCGCCAATAGTGACCACTGCCAATTCTGGAGAGAAACCTTCTACATGATCCTTTTCCTTTTCCAGGAATGACATGGGGATGAAGAGTGGGAAAGCGGCATTCTCATGTCCGGTGGCTTTAAAACGCGCATCCAATGTGGCCTGGATGTTTTCCCATAGTGCCCAGCCATAGGGACGCACAACCATGCAACCCCGCACGGGTGCATAATCGGCCAACTCGGCTCGCATGATGACCTGGTTGTACCATTCGGAAAAATTTTCGCTGCGAAGGGGAAGCTTCTCGTCCATATTGACTCTTTTTTGGTTTATGGTTTATCGATTTAATAAAGTGATTGCCTGTTTAGCTGAATCGGCAAAAATCAACTGTTGTTCACCGCTTTCTGGCAGGTATAAGGCATGTTCTTTTTTAAAAATGTCCATCACCCGTTTCCAGCTTTGACCGACGAGGATCAGCGGCCTGGATGGCACGGCATGGATGATCAATAAATTCCATACCAGGCTGATCTCAACCAGCGTCCCGGGTCCGCCCGGTAGTGCCATCCAGGCATCGCTTTCACGGATTAAAACATTCAACCGATCGAACAATGTCTTTTCACATCTGATCTCACTTACCCAGCGGTTCGCGCAGATCGGCCGCCAATCTTCAATTTCCTGGCAGGTGACACCAATGACATGAGCACCCGCTTCTGAAGCACCACGGGAAACGGCTTCCATAACACCCACATATCCGCCGGTGACCACCACATGCCCGGCTTTACCAAGCAGTTCACCCAGTTGTTGCGCTTCAAGGTATGCCGGTTGACCGGGTTGCGGGGCAGACCCGCCAAAAACCGATACCTTCATACCTGACCCTTGCCCTTCTCGGTATCCCAGGAACGCATGGCGTTGATGTTCAGCTTTTTCAGTGCAGCCTTTTCAAGATCGACACCGCTCAACAGTGCCAATTGAAGCAGGTATAGAAACACATCTGCCAGCTCGTCTTCAATTGCAGAAGACTCGCTGGTTTCTC
Source organism: Anaerolineaceae bacterium (assembly GCA_016936755.1). Classification (GTDB taxonomy): domain Bacteria; phylum Chloroflexota; class Anaerolineae; order Anaerolineales; family Anaerolineaceae; genus JAFGXF01. Next base: position 13,453 of record JAFGXF010000012.1, read on the forward strand.
CACACCATTGAAAATGCTCAAGTACTTCTGCTGCCTCCAAAGAGAGCGAAATAGCCAGGTTGCGGGGGGTCTGTGGCCGGGGACTGTTAATTTCATACCAGCCTTTGGAGCGAACAAACGCATCCATTCTTTGGGTTAATTCCGGGATGTCCATAATGGTTTGCATTATATCTTTAAACCGCCCCCCAGCCTTTCTGGGATGCGGCTAACCATGAATGGCGTCCAATGCATGTTGCGCACTGGCAACCTGCTCCTCATGCCAGCCATTCTCCTTAACCATACGTTCCAGATGTGCCAGCAAGGCGGTTTGTTCGTCAGTGTTCAACTGCAGCCAGGTATTCAGGACCCGTTCGTGATCACACGACAGGATCTCATCCCATATACCTTCAGGTGAAAGCAGTTCTGATGCTCCCATAATTAATGCCAACTGCGGAGCTCTGTACTGTTTTCCGTCCAAAGCCCCGCAGCCATTTATTGATCCAGGTTATTCTTCCTTGTGACTCTCAAGTTCCTTCTGACGTGCAGCCACGATCTCAGTCGTGATGTGCGACGGTACCAGATCATAGACAGACAGTTCCATGGTGAAGATACCACGACCACCCGTTATGGAACGCAGCTGGGTCGTATAACGCAACATCTCAGCCAGCGGGACGAGCGCTGAAACCACTGAACGACCCCGCTCTGTATTCATGCCCTGCACTTTGGCACGGCGCGTGTTCAGGTCACCCAAGACATCACCCATGTTGGCTTCTGGGACGGTGATCCTGACGTTCATAATTGGTTCGAACAAGACCGGGCCAGCTTCCTTAAATGCCTGCTTGAATGCCTCACGACCGGCGATTTCAAACGCAACCGGTTTGGAATCAACCGGATGCTCCTTGCCATCGTATACCGACACTTTTACCCCATTGACTGGATAACCGGCAATAATGCCTTCTTTCATGGTGGCAATTATTCCCTTTTGAATCGAAGCGCTATAGCTTTGTGAGATCGCGCCACCAAAGACATCCCAGGAGAATTCAAAGTCCTTATCCGGAGAGGGTTCGACCCGCAGCGCCACCTCACCGAATTGACCGGCACCACCAGTCTGTTTCTTGTGGCGATAGGTGGCATCACCTTTTTTCGTAATAGCCTCACGGTAGGGTACTTTTGGTTCCTGAATGGTCAAACCGACCTGGAACTTATGCTCTGCCCGGCGAATGGCAACATCAATATGTTGATCACCCATCCCCTGCAAGACAGTCTGGTTCGTGGAGGGCTCCATGTGCCAGCTGATGGTCAAATCCTCTTCACACAGCCGGGTAAGCGTGGTACTGATCTTGGCAGAATCCGCCTGAGTCTTGGGGAAGATGGCCACCTGATAAAGAGCATGCGGGTACTCCGGTTTGGGTAACTCAAGCGGGTGGGTCTTGTCACAAAGGGTGTTGCCAGTCGCAGTGTCACTCAGCTTGGCAACCGTTCCAATATCACCAGCATGGATAACCTTGACTGGAATGTTCTCCTTGCCACGTGGGATGGATAACCCGCCCAGACGCTCCTCGATACCCTTACTCTGGTTCCAGATGCGCGAATCGGCACTCATCATGCCGGAATAGATACGAAAGAAAGTTTGTCTTCCCACAAATGGATCGGCTGTGGTTTTCCAGACATAGGCAGCCAGTGGACCACTGTCAATCGGCTTCAACTCTTCATCCCCCGTCTTGCCCTTGGCGATCACAGCCGGTCCCATCGTTGGTGAAGGCATCAAATTTACGATGATATCCAACAATGGACCGATTCCGATCTCAGCTGCACCAGATGAAACCAATACTGGCACAAATGCAGATTTTTGAACGCCGGCAGCCAGACCCTTGAGGATCTCTTCAGGGCTTAGTTCGCCTTTGTCAAAATACTTCTCCATGAGAGCATCATCTCCCTCAGCAGCAACCTCCACCAGGTTCTTGTGAGCTTCTTCAGCTGCCTGTTGGAGATCTGCCGGAATGGCCTCGGTGGTTTTGCCATCTCCCTTGAAGGCTTTCATCTCAAGCAGATCGATCACACCCTGGAAGGACTGTCTCTCACCCCATGGAAGTTGGATCGGGATCAGTCTGATCTCGGAGAACTCCTGCACGGAGCTCAGGACTTTAGTAAAGTTTGCATTCTCGCGATCCATTTTATTTATGATCAGAAAGCGTGGCAGGTTGAATTGGTCACAGTATTGCCAGGCAATCTCGGTGCCAACTTCAAGTCCTGCCACCGAATCTACTAAAACCAGTGCGCCCTCAACAACTCGCAAGGCTGATACAACCTCCCCCACAAAATCGGTGTAACCTGGTGTATCCAGGAAATTAAGTTTGCAATCCTTGTGTTCGATCGGAATGACCGACGTATACAATGAGATGCCGCGCCGCTGTTCTTCCTCATCGAAGTCCGACAGACTGGTTTTATCTTCGATTCTGCCGAGACGGGTTGTCACACCCGTGTAATGCAGAAATGCTTCGGTCAATGTGGTCTTTCCAGAACTGGAATGTGAGGCGAGTGCGATATTACGGATGAATTCAGTGGTATATTCTTTCATACAGCAAACCTTCCAAATCAGGATGATATTGTTAAAGCCATCCGACATGGTAGGTACAGCCGTATTCCATATGCAAAGATAATGCTCTACCCGTGGACAGCCTGTCAATTATATCAGGTTGCCTGTCATTTACATCATAATCCAGTCACAAACAATCGATGAGTTCAGTCATCAAAAAACTTACTTATGCCCTTTGCTATCTGGGCCATCCTCCATGGGATACCGGGGTATCCCCTCCCGAGTTGTTGGCCTTCATACACTCACACCCGCCTGGTCGCGCGCTTGACATGGGCTGCGGTACCGGAACCAATCTGGTCACCTTGGAACAACACGGCTGGCAGGTCAGCGGAATCGATTTTTCCGGTTATGCAGTGAAAAGAGCGCTCAAACGGATGTCATTACTGAATCTGAAGGGGCAGGTTTGGAAAGGCGATGTGTCCCGCCAGCTGCCAGTTGAAGGCTTTTTCGATTTGATCCTCGATATCGGTTGTTATCATGGTCTTTCTCCTGCAGAAAGACTGGGTTATCGAGAGAATTTGGAGATACACCTGGCCCCCGGTGGAAGTTTTCTAATCTATGCGCATTGCCAATCACCAGAAAGTGGAAAAGCAACCGGTATTTCCCAGACGGATATTGATGAATTTTCAAAATTATTGGATGTTCAATCCATCCATCAAACCAACGACCGCTGGAGTCGCCAGACTTCCTGGATGCTCTTCACCAGGAACACCTGATTCATTCTCCCAATAGCTTCTCCATCCGCCAGGAGGGCTCATTGACAGTTTGCCAGACCCCATTATGATCAGGATACGACCACTGACCGGCATCCGGTCCGGTGACACGATAACCAAGGCGCTTATACAAGCGGAGGGCCTTGTGGTTATCCTGAGTGATATTTAAAGTAACAACTTTAAAAGCGCGTCGTACCAGGTCGGCTTCCACCACTTTCATCATGAAGGATCCCAAGCCTTCACAACGGTATTCCGGGCGGATACGGAAGGCATGCAGGTATGCCCGCTCAGAACCATCCGCCAGTTCGGATACATCCGAATCCAATTGGATGAATAACTGCCCGATCACACCATGACCCTGATGCTCGGCCACCCACAAGACTGACTGGCCCATCAGGCTGCGCTCATAGGCATTTTGATATATCGCCCGAAAGTGTGTATATTCCCCATCCCATTCAAGGGCTGGCAGATCAGACTGACGTAAACGGCGGATGATCACTTGATCCAGCCAGTCAGGCTGCTGTTTAACTTGGGAGTGGGTGCTTTGTTCCATCATTACTGCCTTTTTCCTCAAGCAGTTTTTGTAATAATGCCGCTTCCTCATCCTTGCTTGATATCGTCCCATCCAGCCAGGCAGTTCGCAGTTCCCCCAGGATGGTGCGATAACGTGGAGAAGGTTTTAATCCCATGCGGGTCAGATCCGCACCGCTGACACCCGGTTGGACATGGCGCAATTTGACAGCATACTGTTCCAGCTTTTCAGCAAATACTTTATCCGGACTGACCAAGCGTGCAGCCAGAATGGCCAGCATTGGTTGGTGTTCAAGCATACCAACCAGCGCGGCTGGTGTGATGCCATTAATTTCCCTCTGACGATCCAGTAAAGCCACACTGGCCATCAGCGCAGAACGGATCACTGCCGGGAGACGCAACCGCGAACAGACCTTCTCAATATTATCTGAAGATATCGGACCCAACCACACAAGCCAGTTAACAGCCAACTGGACCGGCATGCCAGCCACTTCGGATGGCAGGTCCCACTTTGCCATCATATCAGGTGTGATAATAACCGGTATCTGTGACTTCTCGTGTTGCAGACGGCCCAGTTCAGGGTGAATGGCTGTAAGTACCCCTAGCCTGGCCAATCGCTCCAGAATGGAACTTGCCCGTGTCTCCTGCAAGATCAGGTTGAATTCATGCCGCAACCGGTCACCAGAAACCCGCTTGATCACTTCGAAAGCATTTTCCATCAACTCCAATGTGCGCTTTTCAATCTTGAACCCGAAGCGCTGCTCAAATCGAGCTGCCCGCAGCAGACGCGTGGGATCATCCACGAATGAAAGCGAGTGCAACACCCGGATGATACCCTTGCGTAAATCCTTCAATCCGCCCCAGTAATCCAACAATTCACCATAGTGGTGCCCATCCAGACGCAGCGCCATGGTATTGATGGTAAAATCGCGCCGGTGCAGGTCCAATTTAATGCCACTTGTCTCCACTGTTGGCAGTGCCGTCGGGTAATCGTAGAACTCGGTGCGCGCACTGATCAGGTCAAGACTTTCAGGTAATTCCATTTCATTTCCTGTATTGGTCTTATCCAATCGTTTAACCAAGTCATCCCTCACCTTGCTGATGAACCACTTGGCAGTGCCAAAACGGGCATGTGTGATCGTTCGCCCACCATATTCTTTTGCCAGACGGCGCCCTAAAGATGGCGCATCTCCCTCGACCACAAGGTCAAAATCAATACCGGATCGATCGAGCAATAAATCGCGTACGAAGCCACCCACGATGTAGACAGCCATATGCAGCTCTTCTGCCATCGCCACCACCGCCTTTAACAATGCCAGGCGTACCGGTGGCAGACTGCCTTCCAGCTTATCTGCCAGGTTGATGCGTCGCCGTGTGACTTGCATTGGCGTCAGGATCTTGATCAAGTCGGTACGGGTGGCAATTCCAATCACTTTTCCAGATCCGGGTTCAACCACGGGAATCTGCCCCCAGCCACTCGATACGATCAAATCCCGTAACTGGTCGATGGGTGCATCCGCCTGGATCACGACCTGCCCGGCTTCCATCAAGTTGGCAGCTGGAAGGTTCATTTTATGAGAGACTGCGCGATCAACCACCCTGCGGGTTAATAGACCCAACACACGACCGTCCTCCAAAACTGGAAAGCCCTCATAACCGTAACGTTGCATTAATGCCAGCGCTTCATCAGCAGGTGTTGTGGGTTCTATCAGACGTGGATTTTTAGACATGATCTGTCCAACGGTAATCACAGGTGGAATTTCAGTTTTAATGACCTCCAATAGTTCCCCGCTCAACCGGGTAAGTGCTGCAGGGCGATCGTTTTCAGGTATGCCTTCCATCTGAATCAGACACGAAGCTGCGCGATCATGCCCTCCCCCACCGAATCGGGAGAGAATACGGGCGACATTTACTTTATCACTGATTGAACGCGCCACAATGCGGATGCCTTCTCCGGTTAGAACCAGAATGAACAGGCCATCCGGATCAAGCACCTCACGCATCTTGTGAGCGATGGAGGAAATCTCGTCAGTGAGAGATTCAGCAGACACCTGCGTCAAGACCACACGCTGCCCCTGGATAAGATGTGTATTGCAGGTGTCCATCAGACGCTGGTAGACACAACGTTGGTCTGGTGAAAGTGGCGGATCGAGGAATTGACTCAGTATCTTTAAACTGGCTCCATGATCGATCAACCAGGCGGCTGCCTTGATATCTCGTGAAGTCGTACCTGCATAGGAAAGTGAGCCGGTATCTTCATATATTCCCAGTAATAACAGTGTAGCCTCAACTGTGGAGAGATGATTGCCATCTTGTCCGGCCATGTTTTCTATCAACAATGTGGTTGTTGCCCCTACATTATCAATGGTCAACTTCCATCCTTCAGGCAACTCTTCACGTTTGGGATGATGGTCAATCACTGCCACGGCAGTATGTTTCGTGAAACCTTTAATGGTCACCAGGGATTGCGTATCGACCAGTGTGACAGCTTCAATCGCATCAGAAGTCAGATCACGGGCATCCACAAATGGCAGATCGGTAGCATATAGCGTCAGGTATGCCCGTACATTACGGTTCATACGACGTGGCAGAACCGCTACAGCACTTTCATCCATGAGTCGGGCTCCCAGCAGGGCGGCCAGGGCATCAAAATCCGCCTGTTCGTGGGTCAGGATCACACGCATAACCGTATTGTATCTCACTCCTGCATATGCAAGGGAACAGTAATCACCACTGAGAAGGGTAAAAACAATCATCTGGTAGCTGTTCTTTATCATCTGGAATGATTACAATTGGAAAATATCGACCCATGGACATATTACTGATCCCTGAAGAAATCAGCCGTTATTCCAGAAACATATCACTCCCACAAGTGGGTTTGCATGGTCAGAAGAAATTAAAAGCCGCTTCTGTCTTGATCGTCGGTCTGGGTGGATTGGGGTCACCGGCTGCCATTTATCTTGCAGCCGCCGGGGTGGGTCATCTCGGGCTGGTGGATGGGGATCTGGTCGAATCCTCCAATCTGCAGCGTCAGATCATTCATTCCACGGCAGCCATTGGACAACCCAAAACGAAGTCTGCACTGGCACATTTGCGACAGTTAAACCCGCATATACATCTGGACACCTACCAGGAACATTTAACCAGAGAGAATGCTTTGGAGTTGATAAAACCCTATCAGATCATTTTGGATGCCACCGACAACATCCCCTCACGTTACCTGCTGAATGATGCCTGCCACCTGACCAACAAACCGCTGGTTCATGGGAGTGTCTATCATTTCGAAGGGCAGGTCAGTATCTTCGATACAAATCGGGGAGCCTGTTACCGATGTGCCTTTCCTGCGCCCCCGGCAGATAGAATCAACCCGGAAGCACGCGGGGATGGTGTGCTGGGTGTACTGCCTGGCATGATTGGCATCATCCAGGCCACCGAAACAATAAAATTATGCCTGGGTATCGAACCATCATTAGTGGGGGTGTTGTTAATCTATGATGCTCTGCAACTATCGTTTCAGAAGATTCAATTACACAAGAATCCCGCTTGCCCGCTATGTGGTATGAAACCCACCATCACCAGCCTGGATGATGCCACTTATCACGATCCCCGCAAGATCAAGGAGTGATACATGAAGAATAAACTGATGATCGTACAATTGGTCCTGCTGACTGTCCTGTTGGCATGCGCAACAACCAGCCCTATGCCCGGCCGTTTTCCAATCGACAGCCCTACCAAATCTGAATATCTGGATGTGATGAGTTATTCCTTCAATGACAGGTCGATATTTAAAAATGACCTCCAACCTGACCATGCCATCCTGATTGATCAGCATCCGCTTGCTGACATCTACCATATGAAAGTAATTCTGTCGGATGACCTGCTGAGTCTGAGGGGTATGATGGAAGTGCGCTATTTTAACCGTCTGGAAAGCGACCTGTCAAAAATCTATTTCCGGCTTCTTCCCAACTTATGGGGGGATTGGATGCAGGTTAGTGGGGTTTCTGTTAACGGTATCGCAGTTAATACCCAACTCATAAATGATAACAGTGCCCTGCAGATCCCGCTGAATGAGATTGTGGCATTTGGCGGTTATTTGGATGTTCAACTGAATTTCAATGCCAGTTTGCCACAAGATGGATCCGGTAATTACGGCACCTTTGGTTTTCAAGATGAGACCCTGGCGCTGGCACAGTTCCACCCACTTCTACCCATACACGATGATGGCGGATGGCATATCGAGGTGTATCCACCCAATGGAGATGTAACAGTCAGCGAGGTGGCTAATTACCTGGTGGAGATCGACGCGCCTGCCAGTATGAACCTGGCCTGCAGCGGTGTGCAAATCAGCCACGAGGTGGAAGGTGACCGCCAGGTGGTCATCCAGGCAGCTGCATTATCGCGTGAATTTTACCTGGTGGCCAGCACCAAGTATCAGGTAAAATCCACGAAGGTGGATGGGGTCAGCTACACCGTACACAGTCAACCTGAGGCAGCTATTACTGTCCAAAAGGTACTTGATTACATGAGTACAGCTGTTGCCATCTTTAACGAACACATCGGAGCCTACCCATATCGCGAGCTCGAGTTGGCAGCTACGCCCACCAGTGCCGGTGGGGTGGAATACCCGGGTGTAATCGCTCTCAACCAGAATCTGTTTATACCTGATGTCGTGATGAGCGGTATGTTAACCCAGGATCTGATCGAAAGCGTCGTTGTGCATGAAGTGGCCCATATGTGGTTTTATAACATGGTTGGCAATGATCAGGGACGCGAACCCTGGCTGGATGAAGCCATGGCGCAGTACCTCACCTATGTGTATTTCAACGACCGCTATGGATCCAGCGCAGCTGAAAGCTATGCGGGCAGTTGGTGGTCGCGCTGGAACCGGGTCAATCAGGAGCCCATCCCGATTGGCAAGCCGGTGGAAGAATATGGGAGTAACGAATATGGCGCCATCGTTTATGGGCGTGGGCCGATCTTTCTGCAAGCGTTATCCCAAGAGATGGGTCAGGCAAAATTCGATCTATTTCTTAAGGACTACTTCACCCAATATGCCTGGCAGGTGGCGAATGGCCACGATTTCATGATCCTGGCTCAAACCACTTGCGACTGCAATCTGGCACCCTTGTTCTACGAATGGGTGTTTGTCGAGTAAAATCGACTTGTGAGCCAAGACTTAAAATCCTCCAGATCGGCCAAGCAAGAAGTCCTGCTGGCTGTCACCGCTCATCCGGATGATGAAACCTTCGGAATGGGTGGCACACTGGCACTGTACGCCAGCCGTGGTGTGGCAGTGCACCTGGTATGCGCTACACGCGGCGAGGTTGGCATCGTCCACCAGGATTGCCTGAAAAATCATCAAACGATAGCCGAACTACGCATATCTGAGTTGAATTGCGCCTCCAAGGTGCTGGGATTGAGCAGTGTGCACCTGCTGGATTACCGGGACAGCGGCATGCCAAACACCAGAGATAACAACCATCCGCAGGCACTGGCGGCCCAACCAATCGAAATGGTGGCAGATGAGATCATTGATTGGATCAGAAGATTAAAACCCCAGGTGGTGGTCACTTTCGATCCCATCGGGGGTTATCATCATCCCGACCACATTGCCATTCACCGCGCAACAACAGCTGCATTCCATGCAGCCGGGGATGCAAGTCGTGGACGGTTACCAGTCTGGCACCCCAGCAAACTATACTTTCATACCATGCCTCATGATTTCCTTCGTTTTGCGGTTAAAATATTGCCACTATTCGGCCAAGACCCGCGCAGATTCGGTGCAAATGGCGATATCGACCTGACGGTTATTGCAGCCAACCGCTTCCCCACACATGCGATCATCAACACCCGCCGTTTCTTACGAATTCAGGAAGAAGCTTCAGCCTGCCATGCCAGTCAGGGTGGGCAGGAAATGAACCGAGGATTGCGCGCCTGGTTCAGCCGGCTTTTCAGCGGTCGTGACACTTTTATGCGTGACCACCCCAGGCCTGTGGATGGCGAACCGATCGAGGATGACCTGTTCACTGGCATATCAGTTAAATAAACAGAAGGAGTGAACCATGAAACGCCAAGAAATCAACATCAATGAATTTTGTCTCAAACCATTTAAACAGTTCGATAAAGACTGGTTCGTTCTCACCGCAGGAGATTTTCCGGCAAGCCTGTTCAATGCCATGACCATCAGTTGGGGCAGTATCGGCATCATTTGGAACCGCCCGATGGTGCAGGTTGTTGTAAGGCCCACCCGCTACACCTATCAATTCATCGAGAAGCATGACACCTTTACGTTATGCTCTTTTTCCGAAGAACAACACGATGCCATGTCGCTGATCGGTTCAAAATCCGGCCGGGATGGGGATAAGATCCTTGAATCAGGCTTGACCCTCATCCCCTCAAAGGAGGTGGCAGCACCCGGATTCGATGAAGCGGAACTGATCATTGAATGCCGCAAGATCTATTGGGGCGACATTGACCCGCAGCATTTCCTGGAAACCGATATCCATCAGAATTATGCTTTGAAGGATTATCACCGGTTCTACTTCGGAGAGATCCTGCACCTTGAGGGTGCAGACCGCTTCAGTACCAGGTCATGACCCCAGCATGAGCACACCTATTCCTCGAAAAACGCCAAGAGCCTGGAAAACCCTCTCGAAAAAGACCATCCTCGACCATGGCCGCTTCTTGAAGGTTGAGGAGCACAGGGTTCAATTACCGGATGGGCGGGTGATCCCGGATTGGACCTGGGTCATCATCCCGGATGCTGTGATCGTGCTGGCCCGGCTGCTTAATAAACGTTTCCTGATCTTTCAGCAGACAAAATATGCTCTGGAAGGTGTCTCCCTCGCACCAGTCGGTGGTATGCTGGAAGAAGGAGAGAAACCACTATCCGCAGCCAAGCGCGAACTGATGGAAGAAATGGGCTGTGAAGCCACCAATTGGGTACCTTTGGGTTGCTATGTACTTGATCCAAACCGGGGAGTGGCCAAGGTACATTATTTTCTGGCATTGGATGCCAGTCGTGTAGCGGAACCCGACAGCGATGATCTGGAAGACCAGGAGATGCTGGAGGTCACCCGTGAGGAACTGGAGCGAGCGTTGTTCGCCGGTGATTTCAAGGAAGCCACGTGGGCAGCTCTTGTCTCCATGACATTAAATCATCTTAGGGTATAGCTTGATCTGCTAATCCTGCGTCGGCAGGTAGGGCATCTTGATCCCCTCAATGCCCATCAACTCAGACAAGGCTGCCCGCAAGGCTGTACGGTCATCCCAGGGATATTCGGTTTCACCAAAACACATCGATTGCTCATGGCCTTTGCCACAAGCCACCACAATATCCCCTTTTTTCGCCATCCGGACAGCCTGGCGTATGGCTTCACCCCGATCGGGAACCCTGAAAAATGTCCTGTCCTCCACGCCCCCCTGTGAAACAGCCCCTTTGGCCATCTCACTTAAAATATCATCCAGTGATTCAGTGCGCGGATCTTCTGCTGTAAAAATGGAAATATCAGCCAGATTTGCTGATGTTTCAGCCATCATACGGCGTTTTTGCTGATCTCGCAAACCAGCCGAACCATAAACCGCGATCAAGCGACCTTGCGTCATCGGCCGCAATGCTTCAAGCGCAACTCGCAAGGCATTGGGGGTATGCGCGAAATCCACAATGGCGGTGAAAGGTTGCCCCAGGTCGATACGCTCCATCCGTCCCGGGATACCATGCAAACCAGCGATACCTTTGCTGACAGCATCCGATGGAATGCCCAACGCCAGATGGGTCGCACCAATCGCCGCCATGCAATTGGCTACGTTAAAAGCTCCTGCCAGCTGACAGTGGACCGCCACCCGCGACTTACCAGACCTGGCATAAAAATCCATACCGGTGGGGGTAAAGCGGATATCTTCGGCTGAAAGATCTGCATTCGGTTGACTTCCATAAACGATCCTGGATCCGACTTTAATCCCTGAAAGATATTGATATGACTGATCGTCCTGGTTAATGACAGCTGTACGGGGATTCCCGAAGGGTTTCTCACAGGTTTCCAACAACATCTGAAGCAGGATGCCTTTGGCTTTGAGGTAGGCATCATATGAACCGTGATAATCGAGATGCTCATGAGTGACATTGGTGACCACCGCCACATCCACCTCGATACCGGTCACCCGCTCCTGGTAAAGGCCATGCGAAGTTGTTTCGAGCACAACGTGGGTCATGCCAGCTTTCACCATTTTTGCGAGGTAGTCCTGTATGTTGGGTGCCTCAGGTGTTGTCACGTGGAACCCGGTGTCCATAACCTCCTTGCCGATAACCGCATTGACCGTTGAAATCATTCCAGCTTCAATGCCGGCTGCCAGCAGGATGCGATGGATCAGGTTGCAGGTGGTTGTTTTGCCATCCGTGCCGGTTACCCCGATCACCACCAGACTGCGGCTAGGGTGATCATTAAAAGCCGAGCAGATCCAAGCCAGACTGTGACGTGCATTCTCCACCTGCAGGTATGGTACAGCATAACCCTTCATTGGACGCGATCCAACCACCGCCACCGCCCCACGCCGAATGGCATCCCCGACAAACTGATGCCCGTCGACATTACCACCTGTCAATGCAACGAATAGATGCCCCGGTTTTACCTGACGCGAATCGAGGGAGATTCCGGTGATGGGAATATCCGGGCAGTCCTTGGGGCATTCGTCTGGAAGATCGATAAAGAGTTCCGAAAGCTTTTTCATGGATGCCAGTCACAATTGCTAATGGATAAACACCATAACAGTATTTATCCATTTAAAATAATACAAATCCAGTCTGTTTATTCCAAAGATTGTTTCAGATTTTGGAGTTGGCCAGCCACCGACCCATCCAAAACGGTATCACCAATTTTTACGACCAAACCACCCAGTATGGATGGATCCACGCGGTACCGAACAGTCGGCGTTCCTTTCACTTTAGAAAGAATATCCGTTTTCACAACCGTTTGCTCCGCATCAGTCAACGGCAGAGCGCTGGTCACTTCAGCAGTTTTCCCGGCCATGCTGGCATTCTCCAACAGAGTGACTTTGCCTGAACGAATACCCGAGAAAAATTCATCCAACAGCGTGCGCTGGCGCTTTTCATCCAGATTCACCTCAATGAGTTTCTGCGCTGCCGCAATGGCTAATGCAGCCACATCACCGCGCAACTCAGTCAGAACACGGTTACGCTCAATTTCAACATCCTTTTTTCCCTGTTCCAGCAGACGGGCAGCTTCCACCTCAGCAGAATGCGTAATATCCCGGCTGGCATGTTCAGCGCGCTCAGAGGCTTCGCGCACGATCTGGTTCGATTTCGCCTGCGCTTCAGCAATTATTTTTTGGGCATCCTGCTCAGCATTGGCACGCGACTCACCAGCCAGGCGGGCATCTTCGAGTCCCTGGTTGATGACCCTTTTTCGTTTTTCCAGCATCGCCAGCAAAGGTTTAAAAACCCAAGCCCTGAGCGTCACGAAGATAACAGCAAACATCGTGATCTGCACGAGCAGGTATCCGAGATTTAAACCAAGTTTTTCCAAGACAGTCTCCTCTCGTCTACAACACGAACAGCATGAGGAAAGCGATCACCAGACAATAGATGGCAACAGCTTCTGCGAATGCAATACCCAGAATCATGCTGGACAAAATGCTGCCATAAAAATCCGGGTTGCGCGCCATCCCCTGCAATGCGCCCTGCCCCACCAAACCGATGCCAATGCCAGCACCAACTGCGCCGATCATGGCCAGTCCGGCACCGATGAACTTGGCTGCCTCAACGATATCACCCGTTAACATACCTTTTTACCTCCAGAATAGCAATGATCAAGACCCGTGCTCGCCATGTCCCTGGGTGGCCATCGACATGAATACCATGGTTAACATCCCAAAGACCAATGCCTGGATCAAACCGACTAAAAATTCAAAAATCATCAGCATGGATGGGACGAAGTAAGGCACCAAGGAACCGACTACAAATAATAAAACAGCCCCAGCAAATATGTTCCCAAACAACCTGAATGAAAAGGATATCACTTTCGCAAATTCCGAGATCAATTCGAGGAATCCAACCAGAAAATCCATGAAACCCAAGAAAGGTTTCTTAAATATATCCATAAAGTTGAAAAACTTCGTTAAGTATCGAAAGCCTTGCGCCCTGAAACCAATCACCTGGGTCATGACGACCGCAATGATGGCCAGGCCTACTGTGAAATTCAGGTCAGTCGATACGGGTCGCACAAAGGGTGTCACGATGTAACCGGTTCCACCTTCAGCCACTTCCCCCTGGATGATTGCCGATAGGAAATTCGGTATGACACTGATGACCGGGTATCCTTCCTCTGAATATTCCAACCAGCCAATGCTGTCAACCCCGGGTATCAATCCAATCCAGTTTGAAAGCAGAACAACCAGCACGATCGAACCAAACAGCGGAAAAATAGCCCCAGCCCACTTGCCAGCTGAACTCTCGGTGATGTTGTACAACGCCTCCACCAGCAGCTCCAGTGTGCCTGCAATGCCGCGTGGCTCAAGCGAAGATTTGGAGAGAATGCGTTTAACTGCCAGCGCCAGTAAGATCAAGACTACCATTACAATGAAGTAAGCCACCAGGGTATTGGTCAAGTAAAAATCACCGATCACTGGCAGGGTGAACAACGGGTCATGGCTAAGCTTCTCAGGAGCAACCTGGATGTGCGGACTGATCGGCTTGAAAGCCAGTGCAGCTGTAATATTCAATATGATGAAGAGCAGGACCCACCAACGGTTAACACCCCAGTGCCATTTTTTCCTAGCTGTCACTCGAGCTCTCCTCTTCTGCGGTCTTTTGTTTTAATTCTTTTTCAAGATCCATATGAATACGTTTGGAGACTGTACGAGCGGCAAGAACCATGCAAATCACCGATAATGGGATGGATGCCAGCACCAGGATGACAGTCCAGGTCGGTTTGGTACCAAATCGGGAATCCAACCACATTCCCCCAAAAACCGCTCCCAGTAAAATAGCCACCGTCAGACATCCGACTGAACCAGTGATGCTGATCAGCGCTGTGTTAAATATTTCCTTGCGCGATTTAGGCTTGGACTTCTCTGACAGACTCACGTTGCGGCATTATAACAGATTTCGTTTATCATCCCCGGCAGCCAAGATGCCACGCTATGCCTGACGGGTCGTTAATACCAGACCGCCGGATAGACCCGCCAGCAGAATCAGAACCACCGCCAAGTAGTTGGCATTTCGGATTGAAAAGCCAAAAAGACTGTGACTGGTCAAATCGATCTCATAAACTGAAAGCAGTTTCGATTGAGTTTCTCCGTCCATTGATATGTACTCGACATAACTGCGCAGCACTCCCCCTGCGGTCCGTGCTTCAATTGCCTGTATTGCCCAAGTAAAACGCAACGCTTCCCCTCCGATAACGGATTGGGTCAGCATTCCCTCTTGGTCATTAAGGAAACCCGGTAAAATCAATTCACAGCGTACGCGCAGACGGTAGTTATTGCCATCCACGATCACTTGGGCAGGCAACCCCCTCACAAGAAGCTGAAAATCGACACGCTGGCCAACCTTGGCTTTTTTATGGGTGATCAGGTTCTGCTGGAAGGAAATGGCTTCGACCAGTTGCCGGTTGCTCTGGCTCCAGGCATCCGGCGCAATCAGGTGCAGGTTAACCTCGCGATTGACGCTGACCGCCGGCCAGTTGGCCCATGCAAGTAAAACTCCTGCACCAGCTATCATCAAAGCACTGATGACCAATAGAGCTTTCTGCATATTCACCTTTTTATCAGGTATGTTCGGCAGAATGCCAGGATGTTTATGATGCGTGTTCAGAAGCACATTCCGGTTGATTGCAATGCTCCAGCTCAAACTGGATGGTGGTATGTTCGATCCCCATACTGGATAAGCGTGCTTTCAGTTCGTGCATCACACCCACGCGGTTTTTTAAGCTGTCACATTCCAGGACCACATGCACAGCCAGCGCTACATTTAAAGAGCATATATTCCAAACATGCAGATCATGAATGTTCGCCACGCCGGGGGTGCTGGTGATGGCTTCGGCCACCTGGGGAAGTGTGATTCCTTCGGGCACACCCTCCACCAGGATGTGCAGGCTGCTACGCAATACCCGCCAGGCACTGACCAGGATCAACAAGCCAATCAATACACTCATCAACGGATCGATCCATATCCAGCCGGTCTGCATCATGATCAGCGCAGCCAGGATCACGCCAACCGAGGCTGCCGCATCCCCCAGCACATGCAGGAAGGCGCTTTTTACATTCAGGTCTTCCGCCTGGTGCTGGGCATCATGTTGCTGGCCGTGATGGGCATGCATTCCTCCCCGCAGAATGAACACTACCACCAGGTTTAATGCCAGCCCGATGGCTGCAATCACGAGCATTTCGAGATTCTTGATCGGGGCGGGAGTTTGCCAACGGCGCCAGGCCTCGATGAAGATGCCCACCGCGATACCACCCAGACTGATGCCGTTGACCAGTGCGGCCAGTACTTCAAGACGGTGAAAACCGAAAGTATGGCGGTCATCCGGTGGAAAGCTGGCCAGCCGCAATGCTGCATAGCTTAACACCAATGCCAGGATATCCATTAGCACATGGGCCGCATCCGACAGCAGTGCCAGGCTGCCGGTGAAAATGCCACCCGCCACCTCGCCCGCCAGGATAAGCGCGGTCACGATAAAGGAAAGGATGAAGCGTTTTTCGATATTCAGGCTGTCATGAACGGGCATTCAAGCTCCATTCAGGCCAAACCGGCCCTGGTCGGATCGAGTATAACATATGCTAAAATTGAACTCAATTCACACACCGCATCACTCAAGGAGGATGCCATGCAAAAAAGAACTCATACATCTATTTTTGTTTTTATCTTATTCAGCATCGTTGTGTTGGGTATGTCTGCGAATCCTGTGATGGCAGACCCGGTAACCTGCTCGGATGCCTACTGCTATGCCCTGCCGGCCATCCAGAAACCATACGGTAACTTCCAGGGTTATCTGGTCATCGACCACCGCCATATCGATATCACCCAAATCCCGGATGCGTGGTTGCAAAAAGCCAGGGATCTCTCCTTCCACTATGGATATACCTCCCACGGCTCACAAATCATGTCTGGGCTTCAGTATCTGGAGACATACATTGATCATGCCAAATATGCCTATGCAACTTCTTCCACAGTTCCCCCCTCTTTACCTGTTGGTAGCGATCTACTAAAATTCTATATCGGAAATAATTACTCCGGTGACACCTATATCACCCCGGACCAGTATTGGGAAGGAACAGATGGAATTAATCACACTATCTCAACCGCGAATACAGGCCTGTTTGATTACTCGATGTGGTCCTGGTGCGGACAAGCCGATACATCATCAACAGCCTATATCAACGAGTACCTGAACCAGATGAAAGCCTTTGATGATGCCTACCCGGATATGCGCTTCATCCTGATGACCGGACATAACGTGAGAAATCCGGGCACCAATCTCCTGGCACGCAATCAGCAGATCCGGAATTATGCCGTCGCCCACAATATGGTCCTGTTTGACTTCGCGGATATCGAGACCTATGATCCGGACGGGGCTTTTTACGACCCCGCTGTCTGGAATTACAACGACGGTGACTGCCCCTGGTGCGACAGTTGGTGTGACAGTCATGCCAGTTACTGCAGCAATCTGCCCAGCTGCGCCCATACACATGGATTATTCTGCAAAATGAAAGGTCAGGCTTTCTGGTGGATGATGGCGCGCCTGGCCGGCTGGGATGGGACTCCTTAAACAAAACTCGATAATGTATCCCGTATGAGAACAACCAGTCTACTTCGTGGCGTCACCTTTTTGCTGCTTGTGGTGGCTTTCTTAGGTTTGTTCGGTGCTGGAAAAGCATCTGCTCAAACTACTGAACCCGTCAATCCGGTGACTCTCTACCTGTTCTGGGGTGAGGGCTGCCCGCATTGCGCCGCATCCAAACTCTTCCTGGAAACCTTGCCAGCCAAACACCCGGGACTCAGCCTGGAAGAATACGAGGTGTATTACGACCCTCATAGCAACCTGGTGTTTAACCAACTGCTGGATATGCTGGAAATCGAAATGCTGGCGGTCCCCACCATTGTGATTGGACCTTATTACATGCAGGGTTATTCCGAGGCTGCCAATGCACCGATTGAAGAGGTCATCCAACTGTGTCTGAAGGAAGGTTGTACAGATATCGTTCATGATCTGGTCGTCAGCGGGGAAGCGACCGCCTCTATGGTAATCCCCAGTGTCATCAGTTTTTCCCATGAGTCTGACTCATCTGATCCAACCCAGGCACCGGATGTTACTGCATCGTTATCATCCAGCAGCCAATCCAATGTGATTAAAGTTCCAATCATTGGTAATGTAGACCTGGAAGATTTTTCCTTGGGAGTCAGCACCGCCCTGATCGCGCTGGTGGATGGTTTCAATCCCTGTTCGCTGTGGGCACTATCGATGTTGCTGGCTATCACGATCCACACCGGTTCGCGCAAGAAGATTCTCCTGATTGGCCTGGTGTTCATCACAGTAACCGCTTTCATCTATGGTTTATTCATTGTTGGATTATTCAGCATACTGAAGCTGGCTGGCCTGATCACCTGGATGCGCGTGGTGGTGTTCATCATCGCTGCGATCATGGGTGTGATCAACATCAAGGATTATTTCTGGTTCAAGGAAGGGGTCTCGCTCACCATAGACGACAGCAAACGCAAAGGAATTCTGCAGCGCATGCGCGGTCTGCTGGATGGCAGCCGGTCCACGGCGGGCATAATCGGCGCGACGATCCTATTGGCGGCTGGTGTGTCACTGGTGGAGTTCTCCTGCACAGCCGGTTTACCGGTTCTGTGGACCAACCTGCTGAATGCCCAGGGCGTAACCGCAACAGTCTTTATCCTGCTATTGCTGCTGTATCTGGTAATCTACCAGGCCGATGAACTGATCATCTTCTTCGCTGCAGTGACTTCCTTGAAAGCCAGCCGGATGGAAGAAAAACACGGGCGTATCCTGAAACTGGCCGGCGGAATCCTGATGCTGACCCTGGCGGTGGTTATGCTGATCAACCCAGCCTGGATGAATGAGCTGGGCTCGAGTCTGGTCGTTTTTGCTTTGGCATTGGGAACCTTCCTGCTGGTGCTTATAACCCACCGCGTGATTTTGCCACGTTTGGGTGTGGCACTGGGCACGGATAAAGAGATCGTCCGGTCTGCCCGTCACAAACGTAAATCACATCGATGAAATAACCGCTATTCAAGAATAACCGAATAAATATTGGGGCTGTCCTACAAATGAAGTGCTCAACCTAAAGTTAGTTTTGTGTCCAACTTCTGGGGTGCAGTTCATTTCAGACAGCCCCTTCCATTTATCCAACAACATTGAATCGATGATTTAGACGAAAATGATCTGCCCCCCTTCAGACAGATCCATGAATTCCATGGCACCCAGGACTTCGGCACCATCCACCAGATCAGCCGTGGTCAGTTTCATCATATCCATGGACATCTTGCAACCATACAGGTGGGCGCCGGCATCCAGCAATAACTCGATGAATTCACCGACAGGCGGGAAGTCCAGCTTGGCAATCTCGCGACGCATCATCCAGGTGGCAGCCGCAGACATGCCCGGTATGGCGCCCAGCAGGGTTGGGATGTGGAACCAGGGATGCATGGAGGGATTTCCGACCACCGAAACATTCAGTTTATTCATCTTCTTCTTGTTGATCATGTCCAACCCCCAGAAGGTGAAAAAGACATGTGTTTCAATGCCCGACATGCGCGCAGCATTTGCCAGTATCAGGGGCGGGTAAGCCATATCCAGCGAACCCTTGGAGGCGATGATGGATAACTTGCGCGGGGCTTTGGCTGGCAGACTGGCAGCCACTTTCTTGATCGCTGCCTTTGCGGTCTGTTTTACGGCAGCTTTGGTTTTCAGCGGTGCTTTTACCATAGTGACTCCTATTTGAAAAAATGATTAGATACAACCCGTAGGTTTGTGCAGCCCTGCAAGCTTGGCAGCCAGCTTGGCGGGTCCACCCGGGAACAATTCGTACAATTCCTTGGTGGTTACGTCGGTATTCTTGGTGATATTGCGCGGGGTGGGTGACTCACCGTTCTGCGTGAAGTACTCACGTGCAAAGTTGATCACCACCCAATGGCGGGCATTCAATTGCATACCCTCCCGCTTGGCGATGGCTTCACCAATTTCCCTGGTCCAGGTCATGGGATCGACCAGGAAGCCTTCTGGATCAAACTTGACTTTTTCCAAAACACTGCTCATGCTGCTTCTCCTTGTCTGTTATGTGATGATATTTTTTTCCCCGCTGTACTCATTTTCGAGGGCAGCGGTACTTTAATGCCATACATCATCGCCCAGTACATTTCCTTGAAGACCAGTTTTCCCCAATGATTGAGGTAGGTTTCATTCAATAACCGGAACGGGCCAAGCCCGGGTAGCGGGTAGGTGCCTTCCACCGGTTCCTGGTCGTAATTGAAGTCAATCAGGACAGCCTTGCCGTAACCTGACTCGATAAAACACAGGGAATGACCATCAAACTGCTCTTCGAGAGATTTACCAGCGATATGATCAAGAATGTTTTTCGCCACGACCTCATGCTGGAAATGCGCCACAGAACCGGCTTTTGAGGCAAGGATATTGTTTGTGTCACCCACCGCCCAAACATTCGGCCAGCGCCTGGATTGCAGTGTGCCCTTATCCACCTGGATATAGTTCAGGTCATCACCAATACCCGATCGCTCTATCGCCTCGATACCCATATTGGTGGGAACAGTCACCAACAGGTCATAGGCAATCTCACGCCCATCATAAGAGGAGATCATGTTGCGGGCGGCATCCACCGAGCCTATGGCATACTCTGCTTCCAGGTGAATGTCACGCTTTCTAAACATATCGCTCAACTTGGCATTCGCGCTCGGCTTGGTGAAGGCATCGGGCAACGGGGTTGAATAAATCAACTCGGTCTTTGCGCGCAAACCACGTTTTCGCAAGTACCAGTCAGCCAGGAAGACGAATTCCAATGGGGCTACCGGGCATTTGACCGGCATTTCAGTGACGTTGATCACCAGGTTGCCGCCTTTGAAATCCTTGAGTGCCTGTGCCAGCTTCACAGAACCGTCAAATGTATAAAAATCAAAGATATTCTTCTGCCAGCCGCCACCCAACATGCCTTCGGTTTGATCCGGACGGATGTCAACACCTGTTGCCACAACCAGTTCATCATAGTGAATGACCTGTTTGTCCCTGACTAACGTGACCTGGTTCTTATCGGGTTCAATCATGTGAATGTCCGACCAGATCACTTTCACTTTTTTCGGCAGGAAGGATTTCTTATCTTTTATAACCGACTCCGGTTTGTACATACCAAAAGGTATGAAAATATAACCTGCCTGGTAATAATGCTTTTCGTCGCGATCAACAACGATCACCTGCCAGTCATGCGGGTCGAGTTTTTTGGTCATCGTATGGGCCATTAATGTCCCGGCGGTACCAGCACCCAAAATAAGGAATGTCTTCATCGATTTCTCCGGTTCTTATAGTGGTTTTTTTTCAATTGTCTGACTGAAGAGCAAAGCCTGCTTCTGCAAGCTCTCAACCATCACCAGTCGCAGCAAATCCAGCGCCTTGATGATGCGCCTATCAGTCAGGGTGTAATACACCGATTGGCCATCACGGGTGGCGTGCACAATTCCACGGTCGCGCAGCACCTTCAGATGCCGGGATACGGTTGGCTGACTCAACTCCAATGCAGCAGCCAGATCATTAACATTCTTGGGACCATCCACCAGGTTGTAGATTATCAGAATGCGGTTGGGGTCCGCCAAACCGCTGCAGATATGAGCATGTAGTTGCACAACTTCTTCCCGTATATTTCTGACATCCATGGCCATTTTGTTTTCTCCAACCTCCAGCATATAATGCTTATTCATATATCTGCCTATTCATATATCTATTATGCCATATTATTCTTTCCTGTCAAGGGTCCTGTTGGATAATTCTTGACTTACAGCTATTTGTCTATATAATATAATTATTCGCACGTCATCCTCAAACCGGCAATGAGATGAATAGAATGGAGACGGAAAATGGCGACTGTCAAACAACTGCTTCAAAAAAAGGGATTTCAGGTCTACTCAGTGGCAATCAGCAATACGGTCAAACAGGCTTTAAATCTGATGGCTGAAAAAAGTTGTGGTGCTGTACTTGTTATGGATGGAACCACTCTGGCAGGTATTTTTTCAGAACGCGATTTCGCCCGCAAGGTATTAAACGAAAATTGTGTATTGGATTTGCCGGTTGAGCGCTATATGACCAAAGAAATTTACGCTGTATCGCCTGAAACCACCATCGATGAGTGCATGGCACTCATGACCCAAAAGAAGTTCCGTCATCTGCCCGTCATGGAAGGAGATAACCTGACTGGAATCATTTCAATCGGGGACATTGTACTATTTGTAATCGCAGATAAGGATATCCTGATCCGTAGTCTTGAGAATTACATTGTCGGACACGATTACAATCAGTAATTAATATTTCACACTGCCAACAGGCAGTCCAGATCACTTATGTATTTGTGACCGCAAGCTTTGGGGTTTCAACCTCCGGCCTGGTTTTCCCATCCTCCACATGCATGACCGGTTTGACCAGCAAGCTGCAAGCGCCCATTAAAACACAAGCGCTCCCAGCAGCGATGTACCAGATGGGTATTCCAAGTTTATCCGCCAGAGGTCCAGCAATCGCGAGGCTGAGGGGCGACATAGCCGAAGAAAGGCTGGCTGTCAGCGTGAAAACACGGCCCTGCATGGCTGGGTCAACGGTGGATTGGAGGATTGCCATGAGGGGTCCATTGGCCAATGGGTTCATGACACCAACGATCGTCATCCCGACCACGGCCATCCAGATCAGGTCAGGGGTGGTGAAGCCGATCATCAGCACCCCGACACCCATACCAACAATACCCATAATGGTTGTATGGATGCGTTTCTTGAAACCGCCCCAGGCACTTAAAGCCAAACCACCAACCACTACACCGATACCAAAAACTGCTTCAAGCAGACCCAGGTGATAAGCCGTACCGTTGTATACTTTGGTTACCAGGAGTGGCATCAATGAGAAAGCCGGGTTTAACAGGAAGTTCAACAAAGCGGCAATGATCAGGATGATCAACATGCCAGGCCAGGCAACCACATACCGAAAACCTTCCACCATCTCCTTGATGACAGCCCGGATTCCCTCAACCTGGTGAACCACTGCTTTTTTAACAGGTTGTGGAATGGCTATGAAGAACAGGGGAATTATCGCAATGATGGCTGTGACCACATCGATCAGGATAATGCCATACATCGGCAGGGCACTCAAAAGCAGCGCGCCAAGCGGTGGGGCAATGATGCTCATGACACCATGCAAGGCCTGGTTCAAGCCCGCTACACGTGACAGCTGGGCATCGGGAACCATCAATGAAGTGGAAGCCTGCATGGTCGGCCAATGAAAAGCACCACCCAGCGAACGGAAGAACATAATCACGTAGATATGCCAGATCTGTTCCCGCCCAAACAAAAATACCACCATTAAACCCAGTGAGAAAAGGGCGATCAGGCCATCCGCAAAAATCAAGACCAGGCGTCGATTCCAGCGATCGATCAAGGGACCGGCCAGAGGACTTAAAAATATCTGGGGAAGCAATGCCACCAGTGTGGCAGTGGCCAGTATCGTGGCGGATCCCGTCTTTTGAGTTAACCACCAAACCAAGGCAAACTGCACCAGACTGCTACCAAAAAGGGAAAAAGCCTGCCCCGTCCAAATGGTGAAGAAACGTCTCTTCCAATTATCAGGCAGAGAATGCTGACTGTTTAATGGCATATGATGACAATATCAGGATTATGGATTCCGGAGACTATTCGATAAAGACTTCGACATGTTCGCCATCTTCATCATCGTAGACATCCACCACCTGGCCGATCTCACCGGATTCAATCACTTCAGATAACTTGGAGATCTCCATGCCTTCGATATTGGGTGAAAAATGTGCCCCCATCTTTAAACCCGATTTGACCACGCTGACCGGCATGCGAATGTTGACCCGCGGCTTGCCAGTTTCAATGTCCGTCACCCGCACCCGGAACCAGCGCCCGCCAGATGATGATGGCGGCTGGGATCCATCAGATGGAACCTTGGGAGGTTTATTATCGACCTCATCCAGGGTCTTAAGCAGGCGGGCGGCATCCTCCGCAGAGATTTTTCCGTCTTCCAGCATTTTCAATACCTTCAATCGTTCAGCTTCAGTGGCCATGATTACCTCCAAATCCCTGATATTGAATGTTGACGCAAGCAGCACTCATTTTGCTATTGCCTCCACGGGCAAATCCTCACCCAAGAGCAAACGATTGGCCTGCTCAGATGTCAATTTGCCTTTGGCCAATTTATCCAGGATGCGCGTACGTTCCTCGGGAGTTAATTTAATACCCTGGTCTTCCTTGGCCGGCTCAAAGCCAAGCGCACGGATAACCTCTACCAGGCGATTTCGAATGGTAGGGTATGAAAGTTTTAATTCGTCTTCCATGCGGTTGATACGCCCTTCACAGCGGATGAATGTGAGCGCAAATTGGTTTTGTTCAGGTGTCAACCGGTGGAATGGGCTTGCATCACCCCTGAAATGTCCCTCGATGATCGTATCACAGGCAGAACAATACAAACGGGTCACTTCCAGTGGCTTATCACAAACAGGACAATTGGCCAGCATCTGCCTCATATTATACGCCTTTCAACCAGTTAATTCTTACATAAATAATATTAAGTCATTATAGTCATATTGTGAATTATGTCAAGGACATGTTAAATAATTGTAAAGTATTTGTTAATTATTATCTCCCCTTTTATTCACTCACCAATTCAGAGACCAGGAACCACTCCCCCATGCAATCGTCGATGTCTTTTGGCGCACGGTCATAGTATATATGGAATATGCGCCCACTTTCCACACATACGTGAAAATGATAACGACCGACACCCCATGAACCCCGCCTGGATGCAACCTCAGCATGTTCTGTTGACATATTGCGGGCCCGTCGCCCGCATCGTGTGAAATCAACCCATTGCTCGAAGGACTTAACGATCCGGTAATTCTCCCCCCGCCAGGAGAAACCATCCGGGCAGCCTGGACGCTTTCCAAAAATTGGAGGTTGTATAAAATCAGGTTCGATCTTCTCACCAATGAAGTTCAGCGGCAGGTAGGGCATCCGATTTTCCTGTGACAGTCTTATTATACCGGTCTGGGCTTAGAACAGGGCTGGCTGCCGGTCCGGTCGGCGGCCATTGATGAGTATATACGGCATGGCACGCTCTGCCTGAATGCCCAATTTTCTGAGTTGACCAGGCTCTGTCAGAAGGCTGCCACGCGCGCGTTCACGCAACAGACTTTCGACACCCTTCGGTCCAATGCCGGGAATGCGCAGCAATTCACGACGATCAGCCTGGTTCACCTCAATCGGATGATTGGCCAGATGTTGCTCCGCCCAGAGGACTTTGGGGTCGTGGTCAGACGGCAGGTTATGATGCTGATCGAATGAAAGTTCTTCCAGGTCATAACCATAATCTTTCATCAGATAGGATGCCTGGTATAACCGGTATTCTCGCCAGGGATCAAGCTGCGGCACTCCTTCCAGTGGAGTTCCCGTCACAGGCTTGAAACCGGAGAAATACGCCCTTGACAACCGGTACTGGCGTGTAAGGAGGAAGGTGGTCTGCAACAATTCCAAGTCACTCTCACCCACCCCCCCCACGACAAACTGGGTGGTCATGGATGGCCAGCGCCCACGCCAAGCATGGGTTGCATCCTGGGTCTGTTGAATCTCGTTCATCCACTGGAATGGCAACAACAGCTCGAGTTCGAATTTTTTCTGAGGAGCCAGTTGTGCCAGGCGGGCAGCATTGGGTGATTCCAGATTAATGGATACACGGTCTGCAAGCAATATCGCCTGCTCGAGTTGTGCCCGCTGGGATCCGGGCATCAGTTTGAGATGCAGATATCCCTGAAAATGATATCGTTTGCGTAGTAATTCCGCAGTAGCCAGGATTCGATCCTGGGTGAAAGTGCCACCATTTATCACACCTGAACTCAGGAATAGACCCTTCACGACACCGGCTCGTTGCAGCGCCAGGAATGTACGCACCATCTCATCCGGTGAGAAGGTAACCCGCCGGATATCCCGCTCGCTGCGATAACCACAATAGCGGCAGTTGTTCTCGCAGATGGAGGTTTGCATGGTCTTGAGTAACGGGATGTTCCCACCCCCCGGCAGGATGGCACGGTGAATGGATTGACGTGCTGGATCCTTTATAGATTCGGCTGCCTCCCTGCGCCAGGCAGATCTCATACAGCCAGCCGGTTCGCTAATTCCAGGCCGGTCACATTCATCCACCTCATCTGATGGAAAATCATTCAACAGTCGGAGCTTTTCCATGCTTTCCATGTTGATATTATAGAACTATTGTTCTTTTTATTCAAGTCCCCGGCATGCTCCTTGCATCACAATCCATATCATGAATCTGGAGGAAGTATGCTGATCGGATTTGATGTATCGCGATATGAGGTGGTGAGCGATTGGAACGCTGTGAGGTCAGCCGGATATGTATTCGGTTCGACCCGTGCCACCGTGGGAGACTATTACACCGATCCGACTTTTGAGAGTTACTGGCAGGGAATGAAGGATGCCGGTATCCTGCGCATGGCATATCATGTTCTGGCACCCGACCGGCCTCAAAATCAGATCAAGCGCTTCATTGACCTGGTTCGCACCGATTGGGGAGAGCTACCCCCGGTTCTGGACCTTGAACTCGATCGGGGAGTTGAACGCAAGGTGATCACTGATAAAACGCTGTATTGCCTGAAGGAGCTGGAAAAAGCAAGTAACCGTAAACCAATTGTCTACACGACCGCCAGCTTCGCAGCAAGCCACCTGCTGCCCGCTGCCGACCTGGGCAGTTTTCCATTATGGGTGGCCAATTACACAACCAAACCAATCCCAACCATGCCCAGTTTTTGGACTCAGTGGGTATTCTGGCAGTACACCGAAGCTGGGAAGATTCCGGGTATCAACGGTGCGACAGACCTGAACTGGTTCAACGGTGACCAGGATGCCTTAAATGCCATGGCTGGAATCAAACCAGCACCGCCCGTCAGCCTGGAGGAATGGGCCAGGCAGGTCGATGCCTGGGCACGAACGAGAGGCTACAGCGGCCCCAAACTCGCTTGATCAGCCAGAAAGATCCTCCAAGCGAAATCCAAATCTTCCTATTCACATCACCAAGATAGCCATTCCGCGTGAACATGAGCCCTTGTCTTCTCGTCAAGTGATGGATCTTTCGTGATCACAGCCATCCCTTATTACTCACAATCTATTAACTTATTTTAATCATCCACTAAAACCATCGAATGTATGATTACGTAAATAGAGTATGAGAACAGCAAACGCTGTTTCTCATCATATATAACTGAAAACGGTTTAAATGATATGAGATACAGAAGATGTCGATCACCTTACTCAACCATCATCGTCACATATAACAGCGAGAATGAGATCGGTGGATTACTGGAAGAGTTGACCATCGGTCGTAATCCCCAACCGGTGATCGTGGTGGACAATGCCTCAAGGGATGGTACCGTCCTCTTGATCCAGCAGCGCTTTCCACAGGTTCACCTGGTCGAAAACAAGGTGGATATGGGATATGCCTGGGCGGTCAATCAAGCCTTCCGTCTTTGCAGAAGTGAATACTTCTTTCTACTTAATCCAGACATCCGCTTGCCAGATCGATCGGTGGCTTCATCATTGCTGGATGTCATACAACACCACCCGGAAGTGGCCGCCGTGGCGCCCCTCCAATTCAAGAGCACCGATCAAAAACTTTATCTGAACTTCACCTGGAGCTATTGGACTCCAAAAGCATTTGCATTATTCCTGTCATCTTTACTGAAGTTGAGACCGCCGGAGGATGATCCCATCCCGGTAACCTATTTAAATGCCGGTTGCCTGTTCATCCGTTCCAAGGCTTTTAGAGAAGTGGGCATGTTCAACGAAAAGTACTTCCTGTATGGCGAGGAACCTGATCTCTTTCTTAAGTTCAAACGCGCAGGTTATATTTCTCTGCTTCTCCCGGACACCTATGTTATCCATCTTCGTGAAAGCAGCATGAAATCTCTGGCCAGTTCAGAATATATGAAAGCAAAGCTTCAAGGATCGGCCAATATATTGGATGCCATTATGACTGGATGGTTCAACATCCTTCGTGACACCCTGATGACAAAATAGAAATCTGTCAGGAATGTTTCCACACTCAGGGTGCTTATAATTGCACGTTGATAACTTTTTCCCCATGATCGACTCAATCAGATTAAAATATTTTCATCAATTTCTAGCGAATTATTAATTGTTTTCTCAATTTATTCTTAGTCCTGTACGATATTGTTAACGAGAAGAAAGTCAAGGACATCTTTTTAGCAAAGGGCATAAATAATGAACTGGAAAAGAATCCTATATGCTTCTCTATTGATCGGTTCCACCTTTGTGGCCGGGCTGGCAGGTGTGGCGGGTGGCGGGCTCGCTGTTTATGTGGTTATGAATCAAGATCATGCACAGACAGCCGCGATTTCCACAATTGACCAACCCCTCTCTTATGGCAATTCCACTTTGATCGTGGATTCAACTGATATCGAAACCTCGATTGTAGAATCAGTCCAAAAAGTTGGTCCGGCGGTAGTAACGGTTACCGGCACAATACCCGGACAGATGACATTCTTCGGTCAAAGTCCTGACGAAACGGTGAGTGGTAGTGGTGTCTTTATCTCAGATCGGGGATATATCCTAACCAATAACCATGTCATTGAAGGCGCTCGTAATATTCAGATCATTCTCTCCGGGGGCGAGCAATACCCGGCGAACCTGGTCGGAATGGATGCTTATTCAGACATCGCCATCCTAAAGACCGACAGTAAGGTGCCAGCAGTGGCTACACTCGGAAACTCAGATCTCCTTTCGCCTGGAGAAAGCGTCATCGCAATTGGGTCACCGTTGGGTGAGTTCGTGAATACCGTGACAGTCGGTGTGGTCAGCGCGACCGGGCGTTCAATTGACACCGGCAGTGGTTACCAGATCGAAAACCTGATCCAGACGGATGCCGCCATCAACCAGGGTAATTCCGGCGGTCCCTTGGTGAATCTGGACGGCCAGGTAATCGGCATAAATACTCTGATCGTCCGGGGTGGAAACAGCAGCGCGGTTGCAGAAGGACTTGGCTTTGCGATCCCGATCAACACTGCCCAGGCAGTCGCCTCACAGATCATCCAATATGGCCACATCACACGCCCCTACATTGGAATCACTTATCAGTCTATAACCCCCGAGATCGCCATGGCGTACCATCTGCCCGTTCAGTGGGGTGTTTATATCACGCGTGTGGCCAACAATAGTCCCGCCAGCGATGCCGGTCTTATGGTTGGGGATATCATCACGGGCATCGACACTGTTGCCCTCGACGAAAATCATTCCTACCTCAATATTCTTTACACATATCAACCTGGTGATACAGTCAAACTCGATGTATCCCGCAATGATAAGAACCTCCAAATAATAGTCACTCTGGGGGAGTCGAAATCCAACTGATCCGCTTAATGGCAGAAGTTAACACAAAGGCATCCTGATGGTGTTCGGGATGCCTTTACCCTATATTCATTTGGCTTTCACCTTCGGAAGTATAATCATGCATCAACAGCTGCACGCCTGAAGCTCAACACACCGACCGAACCATGAGATCACAATGATGCCGATCCTCGAACGCCTCCGGAAAGCACCCCGTGAACTGATCCTTTTCTCAGCCATATCACTGATCTACGGTATTGGCACCAGCATGTCTGATTCGGTGTTCAATAATTTCATCGACAGCCGCTTTGACCTCAGTGGCTTTCAACGCTCCTTCCTTGAATTTCCCCGCGAACTGCCAGGCGTACTGGTGGTATTCGCTGCCGCGCTGCTTTCTTTTCTGTGCAGCCGGCGTTTATCAGTTATCAGCATGTTACTGGGAGCTGTTGGTGCGTGCCTGATCGGTTTTGCATCCGCCAACTACACCCTGATGGTAGCCTGGCTCTTCATATATAGTTTGGGGCAACATCTTTTTATGCCACTGGCATCCACCATTGGCATGGAACTCGCACGCGAAGGCCAGACGGGCAAGCGCCTGGGGCAGTTTAACGCCATCCGCAACCTGGCCACCATCCTGGGCAGCTTTATCATTTTGCTGGGTTTCCATTATCTGGGCTTCACTTTTCAACACGCCTACATCCTGATCGTCCTGGCCTTTCTGGTTTCAGCCGTCGCGATGCTCAGCATGAAACCAGACACGGACAAGACCCCACGTACATTTCTCAAGTTAAAAAAGGAATACTCACTCTATTACGCGCTGGTCATAATCAGTGGTGCACGCAAGCAGATCTTCATCACCTTTGCACCATGGGTGTTGGTAAAGGTGTTTGCACAGCCCACCCAAACCATGGCCACCCTTTTCACCATCGGCGGCGTGATCGGTATCCTTTTCCAACCGTTGCTGGGCAAGGCCATCGACCGCTTTGGTGAACGTACCATCCTGGCCGGTGAAGCGGTAATCCTGGTATTCGTATGCTTCGGTTATGGTTTTGCAGAAATACTGTTGCCTGGTGGTAATGCTGCATTCCTGCTGGTATGCATTTGTTTCCTGGTTGACCAGATGCTCTTCTCAGTCAGCATGGCCCGCAATACCTATATCAAAAAGATCGCCTTGAAGCCGGCAGACATCCAGACCACTTTGACTGCAGGCGTATCAATCGATCATGTTTTCTCGATCAGCGCAGCCCTGCTGGGTGGTTTGATCTGGTCCGAGTTTGGCTACCAGTACGTCTTCTTAATGGGAGCGGTCATTGCTGTGATCAACTTCTTTACTGCACTGAAAATCCGCATGCCCAAGACAACCTGAATCAGGAACTTCCGTAAGGGATGCGATGCTACTTCGAAGGCAGCGCATTTGCTTCTGCGATGACCTTCTCCACCAGTTCCTTTGTTAAACCAGCCTGACGCGCCTGCGGGAAAGTCAGGATGACCTTCAAGGCCATGTTCCTGGCCATACCGATCATGGGATGACTGCTGGCACCGGGCAGGTGCTTGTTCAGAATGGTGACCACACGTGGATCCTGCAAGAAGTCCCCCAGCTTGGAATCAAGTGAATAGATCATGATGCACTCCTTGAAATTTCTGATGTACTTTCGATGAGTATTTTACCTGAAAATATCATCCACATGGAAAAAGTTACACTCACTTGTTCTATTTTAATCCCGGATGATCTGATGTATCAAACTTGATTGTGACTCCTCCTCCCGGGTGTTTATATATTGCATATTACACAACATTATTGTACAATATGCAACGATGGCTGAGATTCAATCCCTTGCACGCGGACTGCGCATCCTCAATCTGCTCTCACATTCACCGGATGGTGCCAGCATCACTGAACTTGCTGAAGCCCTGTCAATTGACAAGGCCAGCGCTTCACGTCTGGTTGCCACACTGACTCACCATGGGTATGCCGAGAAAGATGAATCCACCCGGCGTTTCCATCTGGGGCCGCAAGTAGTTGCGCTCAGCCGCAGTGTGCTAACCCGCCTGCCATTGCGCGAGGCCGCCAAGCCCTTCCTGCGCCAGTTAATGGAGAAGACGGGTGAATGTGCACACCTGGCAGTGGCCGCACAAGGGCGTGCGCTGTACATTGACCAGGTCGAATCGCCTGCCACACTGCGGGTAAACGCGCAGGTCGGTACAATGAACCCGATGCATTGCACAGCGCTTGGCAAGATTCTGCTGGCTTTCGGTGACAACCCCATCCCTGAAATCCTCGAAAGATATACACCACATACAATAACTGAACCTCAGACGTTGGAGCGGGAGTTGGTACAGATCCGCCGACAGGGTTATGCCATCGATGACGAGGAATTCGACAATGGCATTCGTTGCATAGCTGTTCCAGCAACAGATTATCGTGGCAAGCTGGCCGGCGCATTGGGTATTTCGGGACCATCCACACGCATGACCCGCGAACGACTGCCAGAATTGACAAAGATCATTGTCGAGACCGGGAGGGCACTCAGCGAGCGCCTGTCATTCACCCATTCATAGACGATTGTGTTACAGGCATTTCTCTGCATGACCATAAAGGATACAGAATGAGCGATAATGTCAAACCTTCCCAAATCGAAATCACCCGCCAACGTGAGGAACGGGCTGCCCTGTTATCAAGAGGCGGCAAACTCCCACAGCTGGTTGATCTGAGTCTGTCAGAAGCATTGGTTCTTGGGCTGCTGCATCAGGGAGTTAAAACGTACCTGACAGTTCTCGGGCACGGTTCAACCGAGATCGGCGAAGTACTGCGCATCTACCAGCATGCCGGCCTGCTGCGTGTGTGCGGTTTGCGCAGCGAGATCGAAGCATCGCATGCCGCTGCTGCACTGCGCTGGGTAGCCAACGAAAAAGCCGCCGTGCTCACCTCCATCGGACCCGGGGCAATGCACGCCCTGGCTGCCTCACTGGTACCTGCTTCGAATGGGCTGGGTGTCTGGTACCTGTTTGGTGACGAGACCAGTGAGGATGAAGGTTATAACATGCAGCAGATCCCCAGACACGAGCAGGGAGCATTCCTTCGGTTGGTATCCAATATGGGGTATGCCTTCAGTCTGCACACGCCCCTGGCATTACCGAGTGCTTTGCAGCACGGAGCTGCTGTCGTCGATCATCCCTACCGACCTGGACCGTTCTACCTGTTGCTGCCGATGAATACCCAGGCGGCCTGGATGCCCAATTTCAACACAGGTGAGTTGCCAGAAACCATATCCATCCAATCTGGTGCGGCAGGGGGTGATTATCTTACCGCTGCAGACTGGATCCATTCGGCAAAGAGAATAGTCGTAAAAGTCGGGGGTGGCGGGCGCACAGCTGGAAAGCACCTCAAACAGTTGCTTAAATTGAGTGGAGGTACACTGGTCTATACACCCATCGCCAGCGGGTGCATCCCCTACACACATCCACAGAATATGGGTGTGGGTGGTTCAAAGGGTTCACTGCCCGGCAATTTCGCCATGAATAATGCGGACTTACTGATTGCGATCGGCACACGTGCTGTCTGCCAGTCAGATTCCTCTCGAACCGGTTATCCACAGGTAAAACGGGTGATCAATATCAACGCTGACGTGGATGATGCTACTCATTACCGGCATACACTGGCATTGATCGGAGATATCCATAGAACATTAAAATCGCTTAACCAGGCACTCGCACCTGTCCAGAGTGAAAAATCCGCCTGGCTGGCTGCCTGTTCAAAGCAAAAAGCTGCCTGGCAAAAGTTCAAGAAGGAACGCTATGACCATCCAGTTCTGATGGATGCATATTGGGGTAAAGAGGTATTAACCCAGCCGGCTGCAATTCACATCGCGACCGAGTGGGCCAGGGAGCGAGGAAGTGTGTGCTTTTTCGATTCCGGCGACGTGCAGGCAAATGGCTTTCAGATCGTCGAAGATGATCTCCCCAATCGTACCTATACAGAAACCGGTGCTTCCTACATGGGTTTTGCGGTATCAGCACTTCTTGCCACGGGATTGGCATCCCAGCCATTTTATGGGCTGGCTCTGACCGGCGATGGTTCCTTCAGCATGAATCCCCAGATCCTGATCGATGGAGTTGAACACGGTGCAAAAGGCTGCATCCTGCTCCTTGACAATGGTCGCATGGGTGCCATCAGCAGTCTGCAAGAGGACCAATACGGGCAGGATTTTGCCACCTGGAACACGCATAAAGTTGACTATCTCTCCTGGGCACGCTCACTGCCCGGAATCCTGGCAATTGATGGTGGTGACACTCCCACAAGTCTGCGCAATGCGCTCGAACAGGCTGGAAATCATGCAGGTCTATCTTTCATTAACCTGCCTGTCTATTATGGCTCTGATCCATTGGGAGGTATGGGCGTTTATGGGCGTTGGAACGTCGGCAACTGGTGTGATGACGTACAGGCGCTGCGTCACAAGATCGGATTATAAGGAAACGAATGACAGATATGACTTCAGAACAAGTCGAACAACTTACCGGTGTCGCCACACAACTTCGCTGCGACAGCCTGCGCCTGATCCACCGGCGTGGTGCCGGGCACCCAGGCGGAGCACTCTCAGCCGCTGAGATCATGGCGGTTTTATATTTTGACACGCTGCGAATCGATCCAACCAAACCGGATTGGGAAGCACGTGATCGTTTCCTGCTTTCCAAGGGTCATGCCTCAGCTGTCCTGTACTCAGCCCTGGCCAGGCGGGGTTTCTTCCCCCTCACCGAGCTGGATAATTGGGGTGAGGTGGAATGCCGCCACCAGGGTCATCCCGATCGTCTTAAAACTCCAGGTGTTGACATGACCAGCGGTATTCTGGGTCACGGGGTTGCGATTGGCTGCGGACTGGCATTGGCTGCCCGTCTCAAAAAACAGGATTACCGCACCTATGTGTTGATCGGTGACGGTGAGTCGCAGGGTGGTATCGTCTGGGAGGGCGCCATGACCGCTGCCAAGTTCAAGTTGGATAACCTGATTGTCATCCTGGATTACAACGACGTCCAGCTGGATGGATTCGTGCATGACATCATGCCACTGGAACCGGTTGCGGATAAATGGACGGCCTTTGGATGGCAGGTCATCCACTGTGATGGTCATGATATTCGTTCAATCCAACAGGCTTTGGCTGTTGCGCAATCGACCAAAGGGAAACCCATCCTTCTGATCGCCAAGACGATCAAAGGCAAAGGTGTTTCCTTTATGGAGAATAACAGTTACTGGCATGGGAATGTGCCCAATGATCATCAATTGAGTCAGGCACTGGCTGAACTTGGTCAGGAGGTAACAGATGACTGAGATTTCCATGCGTGAGGGCTATGCGAAAGCGCTGGTAGAATTGGCTGAACAAAATCAAAAGATCGTTGCATTGGATGTGGATACCGCAGCTTCCACCCTGTCGAAATTTTTCGCTGAACGTCACCCGGATCGCTTTTTCAACGTCGGAATCGCCGAACCCTGCATGCTGGATGTGGCGGTTGGTCTGGCACTGGGTGGTTACATACCTTTTGTCAACGGCTTTGCTGCCCTGATTTCCCTGCGTGCACTTGAACAGGTGCGCACCAATGTTTGTTACGCACAGACCAATGTCAAAATAGCAGCCAGCTACGCCGGGTTGTCAGACTTTAAGGATGGCGCCACACATTATGCCTTCACCGATCTGGCCAACATGCGTGCCCTGCCCAACCTAACCGTTATCATCCCGGCGGATGCAACTGAGGCGGCTGCCTGGGTCCCGATCATCGCCGAACACAAAGGCCCAGTCTATCTGCGAATCAGCCGTGCACCAGCACTGCCGGTTTATCAACCAGGTACCCGGCTGAAGATCGGTCGGGGGTTGGTCCTGCGCGAAGGCAGTGATGTCACACTGGTTGCAACGGGTGCCATGACCGGTCGTTGCCTTCAGGCAGCCGACCAGCTTGATGGCCAGGGTGTTAAAGCGCGTGTATTGGAACTGCACACCTTGAAACCAATAGATACTGACATCATTCTTAAGGCTGCAGAAGAAACCGGTGCACTGGTCACAGCCGAGGAACATTCCATCATTGGCGGGTTGGGTAGTGCCGTGGCAGAGACACTCTCAGAAGCCTGCCCCACCCCGCTGGCACGGGTCGGCATCCCCGATCACTTCTGCCCGACCGGGCGGGATCTGGATAAATTGATGGATGCCTGCGGCTTGTCGATCAACGATATCGTGAAAGCTGCAAACCGATCCATGAGACAAAAAAGCAGGAGGTGATAATGAGATTAGCTGTTATTAACGAGATCAGTGCTGCCGATCGCAACGCTGACATCCTTAAAGCGCTTGACGGTCGGGGATATGAGGTGCTCAACCTTGGCAACCAGCACAGTGGTGAACAACCTGAATTGCTCTACATTCATACCGGATTGATGAGCGCGCTTCTCCTGCACCTTAAGGCAGTCGATTTTGTCATCGGTGGGTGCGGTACCGGGCTGGGTTATCTCAACTCTGTTCTGCAGTACCCGGGCATATTTTGCGGGCACCTGCTCAACCCCCTGGACGCCTGGTTGTATGCACGTATCAACGCCGGCAATTGTGTGTCGCTTGCCCTGAACCAGGGTTACGGCTGGGCTGGCGAAATCAACCTGAGACTCATCTTTGATAACCTGTTCAGTAAAGAAACAGGATCTGGATATCCCCCCGGGCGGGCGGAACCCCAGCGCCTGGGTCGCATTCAACTGGCGGAAGTCTCAAGCATCACCCACCGCCCAATGACAGAGATATTGACTTCCCTGCCCAGGGATGTGACCTACCGGGCATTGTCCTTTCCGATTTTTCAACCGATCCTGGAAGATGCATTGGAGGCTGATCCGCAAATGCGGGCTGCCGTCCATAAGATCCTTTCGTGAAAACCACCTTTAAGGAGATCCGCATGTCAAATCAACAGAACCCGAACAAACTCCCTACCAAGACCAAATGGTTCTATGGGATTGGGGATGTCGGTAATGCAGTAGTCAATTCAGCCATCCAGTTCTTTCTGATGAAGTTCTATACAGATGGAGCGCTCATCTCACCGGCCCTGGCAGGCAATGCCCTGCTGATCGGCAAGATCTGGGATGCAGTCAATGACCCGATCTTCGGTTGGTTCACAGATAAAACCAAATCCAAATACGGGAAAAGGCGGGTCTTCATGATCTTCGGTGCCATCCCGCTGGCCATTGCCATTGCGTTACTATGGCATGTACCCACCCAGGATAAGGTCTGGGCTTTCGTCTGGATCGCATTGACCTTCATATTGTTCGACACACTCTGGACGATGACCAATGTTCCCTATTACGCTTTAACATCGGAACTCACAGAAGATTATGACGAACGTTCCAGCCTGACCACCTACCGCTTTGCGTTGGCCGTGCCAGCCTACCTGATCGGCGCCGCACTTACTCCGGCCATTGTCGGCTTGTTTGCCATACAACGCAGCGGTTATGGCTTCATCGGTATCGCCTATGGTATTCTGGCAGGTGTGGCATTGTTGATCTCAGCAGCCGGGTTGCGTGAGCGAACAGATATCGTCATTGCCAAACCGGAAGCTTCCCCCTTAAAATCACTGGGTATCGCCCTGAAGAACAAACCGTTTGTGTGGTTGTGTGTGGTGTACTTCATCACCAATATTTCCTTTGCCCTGATCAAAACACTGATGGCCTATTTCATCGAGTACCAGATGCTCATGAAGGAACAAATTTCATTATTCATGGGTTTGCTACTGATCTGTGTCACCATATCCCTCCCGTTTTGGCGATGGATCGGTCAGAAGATCGACAAGGGGCCAGCATATGGCTTGGGTATGGGCGTTGGTGCACTGGCAGTTATGACCACCTTCCTGCTGCCGCATGAACCTTCCAACCTGCTCTACATCGTTTCTGCCCTGGCTGGATTCGGTTTCGGGTCCCAATGGATATATTCCTGGGCTATGGTGGCGGATGTAGCTGATTACGATCGGGCCGTAACCGGCCAGCAGCGCAGTGGAATGTATTATGGTGTGTGGGGACTGGCCACCAAACTCTCAGAAGCATTGGCCCTGGCTGGGGTCGGTTGGATCCTTACAGGATTCGGTTACGTCCCCAACGTGGAACAAACACCGCATGCCCTGCTCGGTATCCGTTTATTCTTCTCCCTCTTCCCGGCAGTGTTCATATTTGCGGCTCTGCCGATGTTGTTTAAATACCCGCTGACACGCGCCAAGCACGCCGAGATCCGCGCCAAGTTGGATGCAATGGATGCAGCTGCTGCCAGCAAAGGTGAATCAAAATGACACGCACATCCCGGAAACCAGATGCAATCCGGGTGGCCATTGTTGGGTGCGGACGTATTTCTGACTTGCACCAGCTTGGGTACCGCGGGCGTGAGGATGCCCGCATCACGGCGGTATGTGATGTACGCAAAACCGAAGCCGGAAAAAAAGCCAAAACCTGGGGCGCAGAGAAAATATACACCGACTACCAGCAGGTTCTGGAGGACAAGGACATCGACCTGGTCGAATTACTGACCCCCCACCATTTGCACTGTCCGATGACCATCCAGGCTGCACAGGCTGGAAAGCATATCTCCGTTCAGAAGCCGATGGCGCTTTCAGCTGCCGAAGCAGATGAGATGATCACCGCAGCAAACAAAGCCGGAGTGACATTGCGGGTGTATGAAACCTTTGTGTATTACCCACCCGCGGTTATGGCTCACCAGATGATCGAAGCCGGTGAGATCGGCGATGTGCGTGCCGTACGCATGCACGTCAGCACCGGAAAGAGTGATACCGCCTGGAAGATACCGCTGTCTGCCTGGTTGTGGCGGTTTAATGAAAAGCTATGCGGCGGTGGACCACTTGTGTTTGACCATGGTTACCACTTGTTCTCCCTGGGGTGGTACCTGGGCGGATCAGTTGATAAGGTGTTTGCCTGGATCGACCAAACCCCGGTGAAGGAAGCTGGCAGCATGGTCAAGATCGATGCCCCGGCCATGATCATGTTCAAATTTGAATCTCCCTGTCGATATGGACAGCTGGATATTGAGCACACACCGAAGATGCGCATCTACTCGGATTATTACGCTGATGACGACCGCATCGAGGTGGTCGGTGAAAAGGGTATTTTATTCATCAACCGCTATACAGCCAAAACAGTCGACTTGCCTGAACTGATGCTGTTCAAGGACGGGAAAACCATCCCCATCCCGGTGGGGGGTGTGGAATGGCACGACAGTTTTACCGCCTGTACGCATGGCTTGATCGAGCAGTTAATGGGCGGTAAACCTGCCCGCCTCGACGGACCGACCGGTAAGGCTGTATTGCAGTTCACCCTGGCTGCATTGCAATCTTCGAGGACCGGGAAGGAAGTGCATGTCAAAGACGTGAAGTGACCTCCTCGCGCGCTTATGTTCATCACCTGTTGAGGGAGTCATATACAACACCTCTGCTTCGCGGTGACCCATGCACCCTTAACAGGTGGAACTTTTCCTGAATACCATCAGAAAGAGAGAAAATTCTGAGATCAACAAATCGATAGGGCGATGAACCTGAAAATAAACGGATTTGGGCTGGATCAGGCAATCCGCATCATCCTCGGCATCGTACTGGTCGTGTTATACCTGTTTGGATTTGCAGGTGGTGGGTTGGGTGTCTTGCTGTCCATCCTGGTTGCCACTGCACTGATCACCGGCATCGTCGGGTTTTGCCCACTTTACTAATTGTTCAAGTTCAGCACAAAAAATAACAATCCACCAAGGATTATCGATATCAAATAATTTAAATAAATGATCCGCCTTTTAGGGGGTCATTCATTTAGTACAATTGCATATCATTTATTCACATCCTGCTCTATAATAGAGGTGAAATCATATCCGGGTTCGGAAAGGGGTTGACATGTTCTACGCATGCATACCTGCTTATCTCAGCACCATGCTGATGTTTTTTTATTTGATCGCCCGCAATCGCAATGACCTGAAGCGACCAGCCATCATCCAATCGATACTCACCACACTTGCAATTATTGTTGCCACACTGGGCTTGCTGAGTCCGGCATCAGAATGGAATTATACAATCTGGATCCTGGTTGGCTTGGTGCTTTGCCTGATCGGGGATATCTCTAATATCGATGTGAAAAAAGACAGGAATTTGTTCGTCGCCATGCCTGTGTACGCAGCTGCTTTCCTGATATTTGCCACCGCTTTCACACGCATTCATGGCTTCCTGCTCGAGGACTGGTTTTTGGGTGCTGTTTTCCTGGTCATCTATGGGTTAATCATACGACTCTATTGGAAAGGCCTGGGAAAGTATAGAATAGCGGTGATGCTTTTCGGATTGGTCATGCTGTTCATGGTCACAAAGGCCGTCTCTGCATTGCTCGGGGATACCTTATCAATAACCCCAGCCATCATGGTTTCGCTCGGTGCAATCCTGGTTCTGCTGGGAGTTTTCGAATACGGCGTAAATCGCTTCCATAAACCGGTTAAATTCGTATATGGACCGGTGTGCTATGCTGGTGGGCAGCTTTTAATCGCGTTAAGTTGTTCCTATGTTGCACTGTAAAACTGATTGAATGAATTCGTGATTCTCGATCGGAACACATTATTATCAAACGATTTGGGTTGCGAATGTCATCCTAAAGGCTATAATAGCCAGTGTGGCGGTATTGTCTGGTTTGGGAGGCCTCCACATATCCATCCGGTTTATATGAATTGAACAGAGCTTAGTATATTTCAGGAGAAACAATCACCATGTCAACGATAATCCCCCAATTCCAAAAACAACTCAGGAAGCGTCCATTGGAAGCGCTCATCCTTATTTTTGCTGTTGCATATATTATTGTGGACCTCGTCTTACTCAATAAGAATCCCAAGTTCATCATCAATACCAACATCATCCTGAATCCTGTTGTGGCGATCATTACGGCGTTGATCGCATTGGTCCTGGTCGGGAAAATGGGGCCGGGTAATCCCAAACGCACCTTATGGGTTGGGCTGGCAGCCGGTTGGAGTCTGTGGGCAGTGGCTGAATTGCTCTACGCGCTGCCACTCTTCATCGGTAAAGAGGCAACTTACCCCAGCGCTGCAGATGTTTTTTTCATTCTTGGGTACATCCCCATCATTTATACATTCCTGCAACGGCAGCGCACGGTTCCAGTGGATCTCAGCCGCAATAAACAAATCTCCGCATTGGTCATCTTCCTGCTGGTGATCGGTTTTACCGGTTATTTCATCCTGATGCCCATCATTCGCGTTTTCAATCCGGATGAGGCAGTAATCAGTATCCTGAACCTGGTCTACCCGTTGCTGGATCTGGGATTATTATTGCTGGTCCTGAGGAGTTTTTTCGCATTCGGCCAGGGCTCTTACGGACTTGCCCAAATGTGGGTGGCGATCGGCTTCATCGTGAAAACATTTTCGGACCTTGCTTACTATTATCTGATCGGCATTGATCGCTATTATCACTACGGTCTGGTTCATTTCAACAGCGTGTTTCTGGTCGATTTCACCCACACCGCCAGCTATCTGCTCTTTCTGATTGGTCTGACAATCTTGTGGCGAGTACCTTTGATCGCTTCCCCTGTTTCCAAGAACCAGGCTGTGGTTGAACAACAATAAAATTCCGACTGGAGCTTCTAATACAACAAATGCCCCTGCCGGGGCATTTGTTATTACTCATCCTGCAATATTCGTTTGGCCACCTTCGCCGCACCGATCATGACAGTCAAGACGTTCCCAATGCCCTCACCCTGCGCATGGATAAGCATTATCCTAATTGTTCCTTGCGCTTATCATCCTGGTGACGAGATGTGAATGCCTGCCATCGATCGTGAGAGCCCTCTTCAATAAAGGAACTGCGCATCGCTCGACGTGGGCCACGCGCCTGTTGCCGCAAATGCTCTTTTCCTGATATGGTTACTTCCAATATTTCACCGTCTGACAACCAGTTGCGCTCAAATAACTCAGCCAGACTCTGTGTAATCAACTCCACCATTCTCCCCTGACCTCCCAGTCCAAAGGCTTTCAAGACCGGATATGCTTCGAAGTCAAATGCCTGCGAGGTTTCTGAGAGCAGTTCACGACGCGTTTTTACCCGCCCGGCATCCACCAGATACAACATCCAGTCGCGCAATTGAGTCTGGCGAAATTCCTGGTATCGCTTCGCTAAAACCATATCATAGCGAGATAAATCCGTTTTATTGCTACCGCGTGAGCGAATCAGCTCAATGGCCAGATCGATACCACTTTTCAGGATCAGGCCTGCCACAAATACACCCACAAGGGTATCCAGCAGCGTAAAATGAAGTGCTGACGCGATCAGACCGGATATAACAGTGGCGGCTACGATGACATGATTGCGCGAATCGATTGACTGGGTGATGAGGGCCATGCTTCCACTCTTTAAACCCACATATCTCTGATAGAATCCCAGGCCCAGGCAAACCAGTGCCGAGAGGATGGATGCAAAAAAAGTGAACCAATCCGTTACAGGTTCCTGTGGGATGAAAAAACGCTGGACAGCTTTAAACATTCCAATGCTGCCGGTAAGAAGCATCATCAACACCAGCACGATATTTACAATACGCTCCCTGTTGAAGCGTATTCCATAATAAACCATCAAGCTGGATACACCATCCAGTAATGTATCGGCGGAATCATTGAACAACCCAATACTGCCAGAAAGCAGTGCGGCTGGCAGTTTAATTGCCGCAAGTGCCAGGTGCACGGCCACGCCGACTTTTGATACCGTCTTGGGCTGCAACAGGTTACGAGCCAGGTCTGCCGCCTGGCGCACATGGAGCAGTTGCTCATTTGCCTGTTGATGGCCAGCCTCAGTCAATGCGTACTTATCACCCTTGCGCTTGACCAATCCCCTGGCAGTCAGTTTCTCCAGGTCCTGTGTCAGTCGTATGAAGTCCTGGTATTGCTCCGGCTTATATTGATAGAGCGGTGCCAGGACACCAAAACGCCGTGCAAAAGCAAAGAAGTTTTCCCGAATCTCATCCTGGTTTTTCGCTCCATCCGAAAGCGACATGAGAACCATGTCTTCATTGTTATGACCTCTATGCCGGTCGCGAATGGACTCTACATATTTGGTCGTTTTTTTACTCATTATTTCCATCTCCACTACGGCATTGTGCACAATAACCACTCAGATGGATAGCAACATCCAACACCTGTAAACCTTCCTTTTCACACAGATCGCGAGCCAGGTTCAACACTTGTGGATACCGGCATTCCATGACTCTTCCGCACTTAATACAGGAAAAATGATAATGCGGCTGGTTATTTTGAACTGTCTCAAAATGACCGTGATCCTGCCCAAATTGGTGTTCATTCACCAGCCCCATCTCCTTCAACAATGCCAAAGTTCGATAGACGGTTGCCAGACCAATTCGATTATTTTTTTGCCTGGCGCGCTCGAATATTGTTTCTGCATCCAGGTGCTCACGACTTTGTTCCAGGATCTCAAAGACAAGCTTGCGGGCCTGGGTAAGCTTTCGTCCCTGGCTGCGAATTGAGGTGGTCAGATCAAGTTTGTCATTCATCTTGGTTCTCTGTGATTGAATTTATCTGATTAAAGCTGCAATCAATCTTATTGAGAATAATT
The DNA here is from genome assembly GCA_016936755.1 of Anaerolineaceae bacterium. GTDB lineage: Bacteria > Chloroflexota > Anaerolineae > Anaerolineales > Anaerolineaceae > JAFGXF01. The sequence continues at coordinate 56,546 of JAFGXF010000012.1, forward strand.
ATTATTATCAATTATAAATATATACACAAATATATGCAAGGGGATTCAGGTTTTCTCAGGTTGGTCTGTTTAATCGTGAAATGATCAGTAGAAGTGATACCCCAAAGGAAACCTGATGGCTTAAAAATGATGAATCAATTGCTCGTAGAACCCTGTCTTTTCAGCGTTATCCCGCTCTTTCCCCCCGGATAACCCGTTTCGCCACCTTTGCCGCGCCGGTCATGACATTCAAAACCCCGCCGGTCGACTCACTCTGCGCGCCGATGAACCACAACCCCTCGATGGGAGTCTCATGTGCGGGTGGTTTATTGCCCATCACCGGCGGCATACCACCGAAGGAGTGATGCTTCAGGTGGGTGCGTTCCCGGAAATCCTCGGGGGTCAGTATTAAACGTGTTTTCGTATGGGCCTTCAGCCCGGGTATATGTTCCTCGGCGCAGGCTACCAGTTTTGCTGCCAGCTCTTCCTTGCGGGCGTTCCAATCCCCCACAGCCAGCACATCCGGCGCAACAGTATAGATGGTGACCGCGTGTTTTCCGGCCGGCGCCATGGCCGGCGAGTGCATGGAGGGGACATAGATCAGGAAACCCTCGCGACCTTCGTGGTAAACGCCGTTTCTCAGCCGGTGAACCGAACCTTCCAGGTCCTGGGTCTTGTAGTAATAACACAGTGCCTTGGGTTGGTAACGCGAAGGATCGAAATCAATACCCAGCTGAACCATGAAAACCGATTCCATCAGGCGATTGGCCTCGAGTTGTTCGATCAGGTCAGTTGGAATCTTATCCTTGCCGACCAGGTCATAATACAATTCCTTCATACCTCCGGAGGCCAGGATCACATCCGCTGTCTCAATGCTCCCATCTTCCAGTTCGACCCCGCTTGCCCGTCGGTCATTGATGATGATCCGTTTCACGGTCTTATCGGTCAAAACGCGACCACCAAATTGGATGATCACCCCCAGCATGGCGTCCACCAGGCTCTGGCAGCCATTCAACAGGTATATATAAGCTGTTTGCGCAGAAAGTGACCCCGGGTAGGTTGGAATGCGTTTTTCAAAGGCCGTTTCGAGGTGCAGCGAGGGCACCCCCAGCGCCGGAAACTCACTGGGAGCGGTGACGAAATCAGCCACGATGCCCAGGAATAATGTTTTTAATACCGGGGATTGAAAAAAGTGGTCCATCAATTGCCCGCCGTTCCAGGAGCTGTATTGCTTGACCCCCTGGAAAGCCAATAACATCCGCAGCCTGGACCACAGTTTTATCAAACCAGCGCTCGATTCTGACTGGCGCGCCAACGACATCAGATTGATCATGCGATCGTAGAAACGGTAATACCGGTCAAGGTCGGGAGCTTCTGCCGGAAAGAGTCCCTTTAATTTATCCCGCCGCCAGTACGGCCCGGCATATTCTGCCGGTGGCTGGAGTGTGAAATCAGGCATGGATAAGCTGCGGTCCTCATGTATGGCCGGGACCTGATCGCTGATACCCAGGTCTTCCAGGATCAAGCGGCCTTTATCACCCGGGGCAAAACC
>JAFGXF010000078.1 GCA_016936755.1 Anaerolineaceae bacterium
TATGCAAATCTCTGTGACCGATAATCTCGGTAAACCAATTCAAATTGAAGTCATTCGTAATAATGAAGCTTTAGTTATGGAAGCAACACCAAGAGTAACCCCCCCAGAGAATCAAGGCGCTTTGGGTGTTGTACTGAGCAACCCATATTACCCGGTTTCAATAGGTGAGGCGTTTAAGACAGCCGTTCATACTGGATATCGGCAGATGGCTGAATTCGTTCTGTTACCAGGCCGGTTGATGACTGGTGCAATTTCGTCAGATCAATCCAGAGTTGTGGGAATAAAAGGCATATACGATATGTACACGGCTGCAGGGAACCTGGACGCTGATGTCACCAGTGACACGACCCAACGCGCACCGCTATACCGGCTCTATTTCATCGCTACAATCTCCATCGCTCTTGGGCTGACGAATCTTTTACCAATTCCAGCTTTAGATGGTGGACGAATTGTACTGGTAATGCCTGAGCTGATTTTACGTCGAAGGATTCCACAAAAGGTGGAAAATTATCTAATTTCGATCAGTTTCATGGCTTTATTACTGCTGATGATCATCATAACGTATCAGGATTTTGTCAATCCGATCAATCTCCCCTGACAAAGAAAGCATCATGCACGAGAATTCCATTTCTTTTCTGGAAATATTAAACAGATTATGTGACCAAAACCAACCATTCCCAGCTAAACTGCTGAAATATTTTTCAGATCTATCATCCGAGCAGGAAAGCATGTTGGCTGAAAGATGGCCGCAATTAGAAAACAGTCGAAAAATATCACTGCTTGAAGACCTTGAAGATCGCAGCGAGCGGGATACCCTGGTCGATTTTACCTGCACAGGCAAGGTGGCATTAAAGGACGAAGATGAAGCAGTCCGTGAAGCCGCATTACGTCTGCTATGGGATTGTGAAGATAAAGGATTCATTCACACCTTTGTTAATATATTAAGAACGGATGCAAGTCACCGGGTTAGATCCGTTGCCGCATCTTTATTGGGACGTTTCGTTCTCCTGGGGGAGACCGATGAGCTTGGCATTGAGGATAAGACCAGGGTTGAAGAAGCATTGATTGAGAGTCATCAAGTAGATAATGACAAGCTTGTCAAACGTCGAGCCTTAGAATCACTGGGTTATTCGGGTCGTGAAGAAATCAGCCAATTGATACATGATGCCATGAGCACAAAAGACACCGATTGGATAGCTTCTGGTTTATATGCCATGGGACGTAGTGCTGACACCAAATGGGCAGATGTTATCCTTCAATACCTGCAAAACCCGGCACCTGCGATTCGGGAAGAGGCTGTGCGTGCAGCAGGTGAGCTTCAGCTCAATTCAACATCTGAAATATTACTGGATATGCTCGAACAAGAAGAGGATGATGATGTTAAGTTTGCAATCATCTGGGCTTTATCACAAATAGGTGGTGAGGGGGTACGCGAAGCGCTTGTCAAGCAGGCTGAAATGATTGATGATGAAGAATACTTGGATTTCATCGAAAAAGCGCTGGATAATCTCGATTTCAACGAAGAGTTGTCACACTTTGACTTGATCGACATTGATAGTCTTGACGATACTGAATGATTTTCATATTTGGAAGTCCATAATGAATTCTCAAGGTATTAATAAAGATCAACTGCATGTGTTGGTATCAGGCAGAGTACAAGGTGTGGGATTTCGTTTCTTTGTAAAATACCAGGCTGATAGATTGAATTTAACTGGTTATGTACGCAACATGCCGGAAGGACAGGTGGAAGTATTGGCCGAAGGTTTACCGAAAGATCTTGATCAATTATTGACTTTAATTTGGATGGGCCCTTCAGGAGCGTTGGTTGTTGATGTTATTCAAAACCGTTGTCGTGCAAGTGGAAAGTATCATGATTTTGAGATTGAACCCCGGGCCGGGTATTAATCATTATCAGAATTTTTCGTAGCAGTCTGTATTAATAGACTGTAGCGTCTGGCAAACTTAACTACTTCTGCCCGCTTTTTGATCCCCAGTTTTTCCAATATACTGTGAATATGGTTTTTTACTGTGTTCTCAGAAATGACAAGATGTGATGCAATTTCACGATTCGATGCATTCGTTGCCAATTCACTTAATACATCTCGTTCCCGTCTTGTTAACTTTTCCAATGCCATTTCTCCATATGGCTGTGGGTGGTTAATCTTGGAGAATTCTCCCATCACCCGAGCAAACATGGTTCGTGAAATGGCGAATTCACCCCGCTCAAGAGCTTTTATAGAAGCCAGCAAATTGCTTTTTGTCTGATTTTTTAATAAGTAACCATGTGCGCCAGCTCTGATAGCAGTAAAAAGATAATCATCCTTATCTTCTGATGTTAGTATGACAATCTTGGGTTTCATTTTGCTCAGGTTAACGAATGACATGACATCCACACATGTGCCATCCGGGAGAAGATAATCCATTAAGACGAGATCTGGTTCAGTTTTTTGCGCAAGTTCAATCGCTTCTACAACGGATCCGGCTTCTCCTGCAATCAGGTATTCAGCATGATCCTTCAGGAGGCTGATGAGACCCTCACGAAACAGTCGCTCTCCATCAACAAGTAAAATATTCACGATAACCTCCTTAATTGACAACCCACGGATATCGTTTCCCGGATAAGCTATGGCAGTGACCAGTAAGCAATCTCATCCACCCAAACAGATAAGTTTTTCTCAACAACCGATCTGACGAATATTCCAAAACCACCACTGCTAAAAAGATCGTCTTCGATCTCTTTGACTAATACGCCATTAATGTACAATGTGATTTTGTTATCTACTGCCATTACACCCAATCGATTTACAGCTTCCTTGCCTGGAAGAATTGCCAGGCTAGATTTAGCAAATACAAGAGAGGTCATGTTTTTCTCTGAATAAACCTTTAAGAAATATTTCCCGTTGCATTGTATTCCATAAAAATATCCTTCATCTGCAGTTGATATATCAGGAACTCTGAAGATAATGCCATAGTGATCAGTTTCCTGGCAGGAAGGTGTTTGGAAATTAGCTTCCATATAGAAATTCTTCAATTCAGGATAGGTCAACCGCCAACCATAAGTATCGGTCAAAGCAGTTAATTTCATAAACCCGTCCTCAAACACAACACTGGTGTATTGATCGTTACCTTGAGGCCAGTTATTTCCATTCGCATAGGTGTCTACCCAGCTATATGGACCCAATGTTCCCCTTGGATCACCAGGGATAAATGTGGGTGTGATGGTGGCCGTCATCGTTGCTGTGGTTTCGATGGTTGCACCATGATTTGGATCAAATGTCGCCTGGGCTGTTCCACTATGCAAGGTAGGTTGAGGTGTGCCTACATCAAATGTATCTATAGAAGGGACTGGTGCTAATAGTGTAGGGGCTGATGTTGCATCTTCTGTTTGTGTGGCTATTTCCTCCATGGTGGGCAATTCGGTCATTATGGAATTGACTGTGGCTGCCATGTCGCCGATATTTTCTTCCGGAGCAAGCGAGGTGGATAAATCACAACTGAGTAAGAAAGCAAGGAGAAGAACAAGGATTATGATCTTTTTCATTGGACACCCTTTTCCTGAGAAAAATCAACTTTAGTACTATTATACGATATTATCCTAGTCCAATGATGATAGAATCTATCACAAGCCTAAACCACATTAACGATGAATACTGCACCAAAACAGATGGAGTTTGTATTACCGGAGCATCACCGAACCGATCACACTCACCCGGTGAAATGGATTTATTCTCATGCCAAGCGATATTGGTATCTGATATTAGGTGGGTTAATCGGTTCGCTGTTAAATGCCGGTCTTGCTGGATTAACCCCTGTATATACCGGACAAGCATTCAATCTCATACAAACAGACCCGGGAAATATTCAACAACTCGGGAAGATTGCGATCTTGATTACCATCACGCTTACAAGTAGAGCCATATCGCAATATTTGCGGAATCTCTCCCTGGAAATAACCGCCCAATTCATTGAACGTAATGTCCGTGATGAGCTTTATTCCAATATGCTTGGTAAAAGCATGACATTCCATAGTATGCAACCTATTGGCGATATTATGGCAAAAGCCACCAACGATGTCAGAGAAGTGAATTACTTTTTCAGCCCTGGTATTACCATGGTGATGGGCTCACTGGTCTTTCTAATCATCCCGATCATATATAGTCCTCAATATCATCCATCGCTGGTGATCGTTCCAATACTATTCATTATCGTTTATGCCTGGTCAATACGGCATTATCTGTCCAGGCTGGGTCCGGCTACAGAAAGTGTGCGGGCAAACTTTGGTAAATTAAACACACATTTAACAGAATCACTGGATGGAATAGAAATCGTGAAAGGTGCTGCCAGAGAAAAAGAAGAAATAACCAGCTTTATTTCCAACGCCCATCAATATCGAAATGCAATGGTTAAACAGGGTGATGTTGAAGCTGTCTATATACCACTATTGCTGATGATCATCGCTTTATCTATTGGACTTGGTCAATCCTTATATCTGTATAAGATTGGCTTGATTAATATGGGAGCTGTCGTGGCATATTTTGGTCTGTTGATGATGCTGGATTTTCCCACCTTTGCATCACTTCGTGCATATTCACGAATCTCTTCCGGCATTGCCAGCGCACGACGCATCCTTGGGTTAATGAACATGGAGAACAACCTGGATCAGAATATCCACGGTGTATCAAGGAAAATGGAAGGCGAAGTTGAATTTCGGGATGTTTCCTTTCAATATGGTCCTGAGCTTGAACCGATATTACACAAAATCTCATTTCATATCAAACCAGGTCAAAGGGTGGCAATTGTCGGTCAGACCGGATCCGGTAAAACAACTCTATGCCGACTCATTAACCGTACATACGACTGTAAAACAGGGCAAGTGCTGGTGGATGGTATTGATGTGCGTGATTGGAATCTGGAAGCACTCAGACATAATATTTCAATCATCGAACAGGATATTTTCCTGTTTTCCCGCTCCATCAGAAAGAACATTGCATTTGGCAGACCGAGAGCAACCAAAGAGGAAATAATCAATGCAGCACAATCTGCCCAAGCGGATGATTTTATCAACTCTTTTCCAAAGAAATATGAGACGGTAATTGGTGAACGCGGCGTGACACTTTCTGGTGGCCAAAGGCAACGATTGGCTCTTGCGCGTGCATTTCTAACCAATCCTAGAATATTGATATTGGATGATTCAACAAGTGCCATAGATAGTGCAACCGAAGATCGTATCCAAAAAGCCATTTTTGCTGCAGCTCGCGGTAGAACAACTTTTATCATAACCCACAGGTTATCTCAAATTCGCTGGGCAGATATGATTTTGGTCTTAAAAGGGGGTGAAATTGCGGCTATTGGCACACATGACGAGTTAATGCAAAGCTCTGAACCTTATCGTGATATTTTCAAGGAATGAGACATGGGATTCTTTTCGGGTTTAAATGCAGAGAAATATGACCGCCAGTATTCTGATATGGCACTTGCTCAACGTATCTGGCCATATCTTAAGCGACAAGGCTGCAGAATCATCATACTGACCATAGTTGTTCTGATTATGTCGGGTGTAGCAGCACTTCAGCCAATTATCGTATCACAAGGTATTGACAGATTGAATCCTCAAATCTCTTTTGCCGCTGTGGTACTGATACCATCATTGGTGTTTGGTGCAGGCATGGCAAGTTGGGCAGGCAATTGGGCTCAAAGACGAATCAGTATGCGTGCAATTGGTGATATGGTTGTAGACTTGGCAAAAGAAGCTTTTTCCGCTGCTGTTCAGCATGATCTGTCCTTCTATGACGAGATGTCATCCGGAAGGATCGTATCACGCATTACATCAGATACACAAGAATTTGGGACGATGGTCCAGCTAATTACTGAAGTATTGGCACAGATTGTAGAGGGACTCATCATAGCCATTGTATTGATCCGTATTGATACCCGTTTGACACTTTATCTCATTGCAACCATGCCAATCGTTTATATGTTTACGATTTTATACCGGAAATTAATGCGGAAAGTCATTCGACGTGGATTTCGCGCAATGGCAAACGTAAATGCCGCAGTTAAGGAAACCATAAGCGGCATATCCATAGCCAAGAATTTTCGTCAGGAAAAAACGATATATGATGAATTCAGTGAGGCCAATTCAACTTCATTTAGGGTAAATATTCAACGTGGAGTAGTGATCTCTTCTGTGTTTCCGATTATGAATGCACTAGCAGGTTTGGCCACAGCTTTAATGGTCTATACCGGTGGTATATCCGTCAGTCAGGGTATTGTTACATTTGGTGCCTGGTATCTTTTTATACTTGGTCTGGACCGCTTTCTATATCCGATGATGAATATTGCTTCCTTTTGGACACAAATTCAAAATGGATTATCAGCTGCTGAGAGGATCTTTGCCTTGATTGAAGCAAAATCCGGGGTCAATCAGGATCAGTTATCATTGAAGCCGATATTACAGGGGAAGATCGTGTTTGATCATGTTTTCTTTTCTTATCGAAATGCAGAACCTGTACTTGAAGACTTTTCACTGACAATTAACAAAGGGGAAAACCTGGCGATTGTTGGTCATACCGGTGCTGGCAAATCGTCTATAACACGACTGGTGGCCCGTTTTTATGAATTTCAGTCTGGGAGTATAAGGATAGATGGAGTGGATATACGCTCACTGGACCTGTCAAAATACCGGCAACAACTTGGTGTGGTATCTCAAGTTCCATTTTTGTTCAGCGGAACAATTGAAGACAATATTCGATATGGATCATCCAATATCTCAAGTGAAAGGATGTTGACTCTGGCAAAACTGATAGGCAATGGTGAATGGCTTGATGCTCTACCGAATGGGCTTCGTACAGAGGTAGGGGAGAGGGGTGCATATTTATCGACCGGGCAAAGACAGCTTGTTTCTTTAATTCGCGTACTTGCTCAACAACCCGCAATTTTTATTTTGGATGAAGCCACAGCCAGTATCGACCCTTTCACAGAAAAGCAAATCCAGCAAGCCATCAGCCTGATATTATCCAGAGCGACCAGCATTTTGATAGCCCATCGCCTTTCTACAGTAAAATCAGCAGATCGAATTATCGTCCTCGAAAATGGGCGTATAATCGAAGAGGGCACTCACAAGCAATTAATGGATTCTGGTAAGTCTTATTCAGGACTCTATAATGCTTATTTCAGGCATCAAAGCCTGGAGTACATAGAAGCAGCTTACAAGTTTGTAAGTATTAATACCTGATTCATATTTGCGTAATTCTATTATTTTGAACTATAATTAGATAGTAAATTGGAACACGAACAGTTCTTCTGAACAAAAAGGGGTAAATAAAATGAAAATCGATGGTGTCACTCTCGAGCCCGGCTCAATCCTTGAAAAAGTAAAGCTGAATGGCAAGAAGATCAATATGGCGATGATGACGGGCACTCGTATCATTTCATCGGACTTCAGCGATTCAGAGTTACGTTATGCGAAACTGGGTGATTCGCTGTTGAACAATTCAACCTTTGAAAGAGTCGATTTCAGTGGTGCGTATATGGTTCTATCGAAAATGGTCGGATCGAACTTCAACCAGGCAGTGTTTATCGGAGCCGATCTGGATCAAACCATCTGTACGATGGCAGATATGAGTGATGCAAGCCTTATCAATGCTCAAATGAATGATTCTGATCTACGCGGAGTGAATTTACATCGAGCCAACCTCATGGATAGCAGCGTGAGGGACAGTAAACTGCAATTTGCCAATATCAGTGAAGCTGTATTACAAAAAACTGATTTTTCATCTTCAGATATGAGAGGCGCGAGCCTCAGCCTTTCTGACTTACGCTGGGCTAATCTAAGTGCCTGTATCCTCGATCACTGCGAATCTGTCTATGCAATATTCTTTGGTGCCAATCTAAAAGGTGCATCCTTTTCTCATGCCAATCTGGAGCGATGCAATTTTATGGAAGCTAATCTGACGGATGCAAATTTTTCAGAAGCAAATCTGAGGCGTAGTAATCTTCAGAAAGCCATCGTCAATAACGCCAGTTTTGTTAATGCTGACCTCAGCCTGTCAGATCTAACAGGAACAGCATTAACATTCGAACAGCTATCATATGCCAGATCACTTGCGGGCACGATCATGCCCGATGGCTCTATTCACAAGTAAGCTTGTGTGGTTATCTTTGTAATGTTTAGAGGATCTTTTGGAATTTCTGGCAGACTGCATTTGATTCGATCAAAGCTGTATGAATGTTTCCTTTGATCTTTAATACACCAACAAAAACCGAGGTGCCATCAATGGATGTCACCAGAAGGTTGCCTTGTTCAGCCTGGATGACCCCCGATTTTAAGTCTCCCATTTCAAGTAAACGTGTGGCACGATGCCCCAGGTTATTTAATGCCGCAGCCACAGCAGCCACAACACTTTCATCACGTGTTTCTTCGAGTCGGTTGTACCGAATATAGCCATCGCTTCCAACGATGGCGGCACCGGCATATTCTTTGGAGTTATCCAGTAATAATTTTAAAGTCTCCATAACCGCTTTGGATCTATCATCTTCAATCTTATCAATCTCTTCTTTTTCCAGCAGGCCTTCCTGACCGTATTCATCAAGGCGTTTTGCACCCTCCATCAGTAAGCTGGACCAGTTTTTCTCAATTGTGACCTCAGGGGAGGTTACGCCAACTTCCAAAGTAAAAGAGCCATCCCGCCATGCCAAAGCATTATATACAGCTTCTTCACCGGATAATGGTCCATTCGTGGCATGAATTAGTGCACCATCTTTAAAGAACATCCGCGCCATTCCACCATTCGCTTCTGTGACTGTTAGTAATGCCACGCGGCGATCCTGGCAGGTATGTTGAATAATATCCGCAACCGCCATTTCTCTGAGGCTTCCTGACATTGCCATAATGTTTTATCCTTAATATTAAAGATGCCAGATCAACTTAAGTTTACGAAGAAAGGTTCCTGTAATACGGCGATATGATCGATTCGTATCCATTGTAATAGCAAGAATCAGACGTTTTCCATTTATAATGAAATTTCTACAGATAATTTTCTTATTTCCGGAAATATTGAATATCATCTCATCAATATTACCCAAACCTCTGCGTTCATCGACCATCCCGATTATGTTTTTTATTCTGGATAGTATAGCTGCCTGGTTCTCAGATGTGGACATATTGGATCCAGCACATACCAGGGGCAAGCCACTATCATCAGCGATGAAGGCAAAATCGAATTGACCCTGCTTGACATACTCCGTAAGGGTATCTGGAATTGATATGGCTTGCTGTTTTGTATCGTTCATCCGTTTTACACTTTCCAGATCATAACTGCTTTTGAATATCGGTTACCACAACAGTGATGATCGCTTTTAATGTCTCGAATATACCCACCGTATTAATGGCAATAGCGGGAATCACCATGTATTCAGGGCAATTGAGCATGTTCTTTAACATATCCGGTGGCAGTGCGTTCGGAAGATCCTGTTTATTACATTGAATGATCATCGGCAGTTTGGCCAACTCGACGCCAAGGGATTCAATCTGTTTGGACATGTCTTTCCAGGATTCAATATTATCGTCCATGCGATTTGATCCTGAATCCGCAACAAAGACAACCCCATCAGCGCCCTTTAGAACCAATTTACGGCTGGCTTCGTAAAATGTTTGACCAGGCACTGTGTAGAGTTGAATCTTGGGTGTCAGACCATTGATCTTTCCCAACTCCAGTTGAAGAAAATCAAAATACAGGGTACGGTCTGCATAGGTTTTAAGTGAGATTAATTCTCCTCGTTTTCCCGGATCAATCTTTTGATGTATCTGCTCCAAATTAGTGGTTTTCCCACTTAAGGATGGTCCATAATAGACTATCTTGATATTAATTTGACGCAATTGCCAGTTAATAAACATCCAGTATTTACCCCTTCCAGATATCGTCGAGGGCAGTATTAAAGAGGTCTTTGAAGGCATCATTAACCGGCCCGGTTTTCTGTGGAACCTGTGTCTCTTCCGCAACTGCAACTGCCTGATTGATCTTATCAGCGCAGGTTTGTATCAGGTTTCGTGCCCATCCAATCGGCACGTCGCGCGAGAAAAGCGTGATAAATGACATACGGGAACTCGCTTCTTCTATGATCAGGTGATAACGCTCTCCTTCTCGAAGCACCATCGGAAAATCCTGTTCTTCTCCAATCATGCGAGTGATTTCCTGACTGGCAGCAATATCAGCCGCAATTAAAGACCCAAGCGCTGCAACCTCGATTGACCCCGTATCGCCTACGACATTAACAAGCTGACCAGAAGAGTCAACCAACATGATGAATTTTGCTGGAATATTCTCAAGCGTACCCTTTAGGATTTCATCAATTACTTTTTGCTGTGTTGCAGTTACAGCCAGTCCGCTGCGGTATTCTTGTGGTAAAGAAAAAGTGTCGTTCATAACTCTCCTAACTACTCCTCATGCATTCCTAATGTTAATGTATCATTCTGATCCATCCTGGGTGCATATTCCAGGTTGCAATATTCTATCCTGTTGGTTCTAACTTCTTTTTCATTGTAGTAGATTCACTGATCAGTTGATGTATCGTAATGGCTGCATGACGGGCATAAAACCATACTGTCCCTATTTTAGGGCTGATCATACTCTTATCCTGGATCATGATGAGCATCAATCGTTGACCGATATTCATCACATACAGATCCACCTTGGCACCTTCACGGAAGGCCAAATTGATCACAGTTGGGTCGTTGAAAATGCGTCCGACTTCTTCCAATGATATAATGCTTCCGCTAACCAGGGAAGCCAGTGAATCAACAGCAATGTTTTCGGTCTCTCCCTGCTGAACAATCACCCGGCCGTCCTGATTGCATACCATGATACAGCGGGCATTGGTATTATGCTGTAATTCTTTCAGGGTCTTCTCAATGCTTTTGGAAGTGTCCTCTGAAATACCGACATCCGAGGCGCCATCCGTCTTGACCCCCACCAGTTGAGTCAAGAGGTTGGATAAGTTCCTTTGATCGACCGGTTTGGATAGGACCCATTTCGGAGCAGGGTAGGGGTCAAAATTAAAATCGGCAGGGTTTCCGTAGCAGGTTACGATGACTTCAGCTTCCTTTTCAGGTCCGGCTAAAATGTGCGACATCAATTCAAATTCGTTTTCTGACAAAATATCATAATCACAAAAAATGCAGTGATAAAGATGAGATTGGAACTTGAGATCTGCCTCAGCCCGACTTTTCACGATATCAATGATTGCCCCCGGGTCTTTAGCAACAATGCTACCCCTTAGCAAACCCAAGACCATGTCATCATGGTCAATTATAAGAATTTCAGTTGGACTCATCTTTCTCCGATTGGTCAGCGATATTTTTGACGCTCGGTTAGGATTTTCATTTTACCATACATGCCCATAACAAAACCTTGCAGTCACCTAACTATAAAGCTGCCATAAATCTTGCAGAGCACAGCGCAATCTTTCACCCAACGCCTGGTCTCTGCCTGTGGTTACGTCATCGTGATTGTCAAATATCACATAAGGTACCTGTATGCCTTTTATCAGTAGTCTTAGCGGTTGATTATGAACGATGGATTCCCAGTCTGTCTCTTTGTATAAGTATTCCAGCTTGGCATCTGATAATCCATGTTCCAGGATGCTGTCCGGTTTATCTGGATTGAAACGTCCTTTATTCTTTCGCATTGATTCCTCCCAGGGCACATCCACATATAATATTGCCATGTCCTTCAATACCGCTTTGCTCAGGTGCTCGAATGCCCGTTGGTAACCGCCATGCTGACTGCCGCGCGAGAACTCGATGATGGCAGTATTCTCTGAACTGTGATCGCGCCGGAATTTTCGGTAATCCAAACAAATTCGTTCGATCAGCAAGTCCCACATATATACATCTTTAAAACATCCATCCGATTCAGTATGCAGTCGTGGGTGACCGAGTCGGGTGAGGATATCGTCTTCCTCGAACCAGGTCCACAGCATGGGGAAATCATCGATGACTGTGAATTGTCCGACATGGAAATCCCGCTTTCTTTCTTCAGCCGGCAATCGTGTCAGGTAATCGATGATCTCGCTTTTTCCAGCCGCCGGCCTGGCGATCAGCAGCAGCGCTTTGAATACGGTTGGTTTTTTCACTTATCGACCTTTCCATAGATCATAAGATATTCCGATCAACAGGGCGGGGGAGCATGTTGAACATGATACCTATTAAGCATTTTAGCTCGTGCAAACGCTTGAAACCATTCAAAATCGGACCAATATCGATAAATGCGTATAGCTTATATATTATTTCGATTACTATAGCAGTGCAGATGGTCCTCATGCTTTCTTCTCAAAGATGTCGTAATAGCCACGGTCCAGCTCATCGTCTGAAAGGTGGGCGTAGCGCTGGGTGACGGCGATATTCTTATGGCGGGCAAGCTCCTGAGCCAGCTTCAAGTTGCCGGAAGCCCTCAGTACGACCGTCACGAAGTAATGGCGGAATGAGTGCGGGGTTATCGTTCCGACTGCCTCAATCCCCAGGGCTTCTGAGACACGCTCTGCAACAATATTCCGCCCGGTGGTGGTGGTAATGGGTTTTATCTTCTTACCAGCACCTTTATCATGCCGGGCAAACAGTGGCAGGGCATGCAGGGGGCGCCCGGAGGAGCCATCCAGCTCGGACCGGGCGGATAAATAGACCTTCATGGCGTCCATGGAATGACTGGAAAAGCGCACCACAGCCTGGCGGTTGCCCTTGCCAATGATGATGGCACGGCCTTCGTTCCAGTCGATATCGCCGCGCCGCAGCCCACAGGCTTCGTGCACGCGCAGGCCGGAATCGGCCAGTGTGAGCAGGAAAGCCCTGTCCCGCAGGGCTCTCAGGCGTTCCTGTTTGTCTTCATGGGGCATCTGGATGATCTTATCAGCATAATCCAATACTTCTTCAATAGATTCACGTGGAAACTGTGGCAGGCGCTGTCCAGGACGCCTGGCACGTTGCTGGATCAGCAGCTTGATGCGTGGCAGGTTGATATCTGCCAGGTTTTCGGCTGCAATGTACTCATATAGTCCACTGGCAGCTGTCAAATAAAGACGCTCAGATGTGGGCGCATAATCCTTCAGGGCAGAGGCCAGCCATACGATGGCGTCTTCCTTGAGTTTTTGAATGGGGACGTCATCCGGCTCCACGCCATTTTCGATCAAGACCATGCGAAAGAACGTCATCGCATTGTGATATGTTCGCGCGGTATTCTCGCTGCGCGACAATGTCACGCTGTCGAGATAAGCGTTCATGCCATCCGTTATGGTCTTGTCAGAGAACTGCAGGGGGTTCATGCGAGCCGCATCATTCCTGGTCTATGTTTTTGATAATCGCACTTATCGAAAGCATTATAATTTTATTCTCGTTTCTCCATTATGTCAACCCTGCCCCATTTTCTTTATATGCCATTTTTGCTAATGAAAATACTCCATGGTAAAAAATATATTCGACCATTTAATATTGAGATATAATGCTGGTTTATTCTATCTTTATTGTTCTACTCCCCCTTACCAACAAAATATCGACCAAGCGAATTTTTGTAATTTAATAAGGGAATAATCTAACTGACTATTGAATGACTGTGATCTACCATAATATATTTGCATGATGGCTTTACATACATACAATTAATCAGATGATTTAAGGCTATTACCTGGGTGAAGTTTTTATAGGGGTGCGACTATACGAAACCAGTTTCTTGTCACACAATAGATCAGTCACCTTTTGAACGGATTGATAGGAAACGCCCAATTCCTGGGCGATATCCGATATCGTATGTTCTCCATCACACCGTTCCATGATCTCGAACAACCTTCTATGGCCTTCTGCGTTGGTGCGGTAATCTATCCAGATTCCATAACCTGAACAGAAGATCTCCCCCTTAAAATGATTGACCACGTACTGATCTTTCTCCCAGGCATACAATAATGCCAGTACCAAATCACGTGATTGCTCCAAGCGTTCCTGCGTAACAATGGAGGGCGTATCCAGATTTGAATGATATTCACGGTAAGGCCTGGTCGTTGAGTCCGGAGACTCAACTCGCGATAACGAGAGCATGGGGACACGAACACCAGGTGCATTAAATTGTCGTTCATCGTTGTTAATAACTGATCGCCACGGACCGATATATGCGCCACCATCGAGGGCTGTCAATGCTGTTCTAAAGACCTTATCGCCTTTACTATCGGGCATAAATGATTGCTGTAATGCATGCGGGGAGTCATTGCCCAACATTTCCAGAAATAATCCCGCCCGCATATCAGGAATCAAACTTTCATTATGACTTAAATAGGCAACTGATCCGATCGTTTCAGGCAGAAAAAGGAAGCGATATGTGTAATATGGTTTCGGCCCTTCACTTAGCTGGCGGGCCACATCCATTGCCACCACCACCCCACTGAGATCATCATTGACCATTCCCGGATGACAAAGGTGGGAGACGATCATAAATGTCTCTTTGCTTTCCCCCTCAATGACATATTCACCCACTTTCATGGTACCAGGTTCGAAACGGGTGCGAATCACCACACGATAACTTTCGTCTTTTAAGCTGTCGCGCAGCGTTTGGCTGCAGCACAATCCCCACTCCCGTTCGTATATCTTAAATACATATGGTACAGCATTGGGCAGCCTTGAGTGACTGTGTAAGTGTCGCGCTAATTGGGCATGCGTTACCTCGCCCTCAAAAGGTAAACTATACGAAATAACGTATAGCGGGTGATCCTTGTAATCGATCAGACGACGCCCATCCAAAGTTTCGAGATATGCTTCGTCGCAGGTCCACTTTTCAGGTACTTTCCATGTCCAACATGGCGTACCGGATGCATACTCATGGATCTTCATGGGAAGCTCATCGGATAATCGATAAAGCGCCTTGTCAAAGTCATCTGACACGATATCTCGTTTTAAAGTCCATAATTCCTGGATCAGATCCATCATTGAAGTCATATGAAATCCTTTGTTGTTATAAAACCGATCTGTGAGATAATAATTTTAAGGCATCTTCCTTGTTTTCCACAAGAGCCCACGAATCACGGGCAAGCAGGTCATCACCCACCTGGACAAAATTCTCCAAGGTACAACTGGCGATGGTTCCATAGTTGAGGCTTTGCTCCTGCCAGGCTCCCCAACTTTCCAGCTCTTTTTGAATCCGTTTCAGGCATAAGCTGGGATTAGCCTCCAGTATTCTGGCATACATCCGGTAGGTTTTCTCTATCCATGCTCCATCCTGCCATACACGGCCTTTGAAATCGACCCATTTGCGATATGGTACTGCAGCGCGCGTCTCACAGTAATGTACCATGGATACAGCCTGGATATCAGCTCCTAATAACAGGAGCTTGAAGCCCAGCTGCAGCATGCGCTCAAAAGGTGATCCCCTTTCAAAAGCAGAGGGTGTATCCCTTTCAGTAAGGTCCCTGGCGGCCTTTCCAAGCACGGCAACCGATTGCATGGCATGCCTGGAGCGCAAGGCTCCTGGATATTGACGTATATATTCAGAAAAACTGCCCATGTTTTTGGATGGTGTCGAGCGATAATCGTATTCTTTGATCTTGGGAAAATCCAGCGTGAAGGTGGGGACAACCAGCGTGCCTTGTGAACCAATCAGTTCTTGTATCACCTTGCGGTATATGTCGATGCCATCCACCGGTTTGCCAAGCATCTGGATGGCAGAATGCACAAGCAATCCATCACCAGGCTGAATGCCAACCTTTTCAAGAGCTTGTTTAAGATCTTCGGTTATTAACTCAAGCATCCTGCGTCCCGGGATCGATCATCCGGCGCACAAGGACCACTTCCTCCTTGAAACCCATTGAGTTCCAGAATGCTACACCGGATTTGTTCTGCGACATGATCTGCACTTCCACGGAGTGAACCTTTATAGAATGAAAATGCTGCATGGCAGTTTCTACCAGTTGACGACCAGCCCCCTGCCCTCTCAGTGCATCACTGACATACAAATCGCTTATCTCACCCACCATCACGCCGCCCAGGTAGGTTGGTGCTTTTTTCAGCCTGCCCAGCAGGAAACCTTCGATCTCACCCGCCTGCTCCGCCACCCATAAAAAGCTGAAACGTTCCAGCGTCCTTATAAATGAAGCGATCCATTCTTCGACCAATGCTTCAGTTACCGGGAAATTCAATCCCACCGTACGATGGAATGCATCCAACTTTTTCCATAGCTGTCCAACTGCCCGCAGGTCTTTTTCAGTACCAGCACGGACAACAGCTTTCGAACTCACTGCATACCCTCCCTTACCGCTGCTGGCCACTGTTTAATATCTAGACCATACTGCGACAGGAAAGCATATGCCAGGCGCTCAAGGCCAAAGGCGATGCATCCGGTATGAATTGGTGACCCATCCGGCAGGTTGATATTTAGATTACGACCAAAGAAATCCTGGTGGTAATTATACGAACCGACCGCCAGCGTTTTCCCTGAGAAAGGCAGACTGGCCCGTATTTCGTATTTCAACTGGAAAGCAGATTGAAAAGCGGCTTGTTTGCGGAATTCACCCACGAAGAAAGGATCATTGGCACTCTCCACTCGATATGCCAGGCCAAACTCTTCGAGAATCTTGGTCATGCGCTGACGACCGATCTCGCGTTGTTCCAAAACGTAATCTCCATGACCAATAAATATGATCTCACGCATCGTGAAGTTCCACAAACGTTCCAGGGTGGTCAGGTTGGAGGACTCATAACGGAAACAGGTTCCTACAGCCGTGGCAACCAGGTGGTCGCTTTTCAGCTTTTGGTCTGCGAGCGCAAAATACCAGTGATAGCAGACCGCCGGAGAGATCAGGTTTTCGATCCTGGAAAAGGAATCAGGGTTGGCATTCAACCCATCCCCTTCCCAGTGAGTACTTTGTGCAAAATGATCGATATTGTCGAGGTCCTCCCGCAGATGGGTGACAAAACTCAACGAGTGTGGGAATGCTCTGAAATAATTCACCCGATCCAGGTACTTGGCTGAGATCAGGGTCGGAAAACGATAGGGCACTGCCGAAAAGAAATCTGCCAGTTCCACAAAGCACTTTTCAAAATAATCGATCAACCGGGTGACCAGAGGCCCCAGCGTATAGATCCCCCGCCCCTCCATCGACACTTCACCTTTGTCCAGTAATTCCTGCATCGGGTCAACCTTCGATGGCACCGGGCGGTCCTGGTAATCTTCCAAAATCTGTACCTTGGGTTGAATGACACCTTTTACCATCAACGCCACCACGTCCTGCACCCTGGCGATGATCCGCGCCTGATCATCTTCGACCGCGGTTGGTTTGAGATAAATGATGATTTGGGATCCGTCAGGAGCAACCTTGGCACTGACGATCTGCTCATCAACATAAGCCAATTTTGATTGTACTTCTCCAGTCATGAAAGACGGGATCGGTATTCCAGGTGTGATTTCCAAGACAAGGTCAGTCATTGTGTAGTTCCAATATGTATTTTACGATGGTTGGGAGGCTCACCAGGTTGGTGATGGTATCGGCTGAGATTTGGACGTTGTATTGCTCTTCAAGAGCCATCATTATACTCATATGTCCCATGGAATCCCACTGAGGTACATCTCCATATGAGAAGTCATCAGTTATTTCATCCCGGGCGATGCCCAGTGAAGTTGAGATCAGGCCGGCTATAGCGTCATTCAACTCATTTTCCATGCGATTTTCCTGATACACAAAAAAATTATATCATGTTTATCTATGCGATATTCTTCTACGATTTACTCATCAGGTGTTGATAAGCCCCCCGCCAGGATTCTATGGCAGGTTTTCTTGCCGGAATCTTCACGGACGATAGTTTCTGGCTGATCTGGACCACCTGCTGTATGATGCCATCCCAATCCTGATTAATCAAACACTTGTAAAGAATGTCGCTCTTGGTTTGCGTCCAGCCCCACTCCATCCTGAAACGATCCGCTTTCACCCAGTAACCGCGTTTCTCCCAAGCTCCAACAGATGCATCGATGGTCTGGGCAATGGTCGATAAAGCGATGATCATATAAGCCACCAGGTCCTTGCTCTTTTCCATATCCTGGCTGCTCTGGCCCAGCTCACGAACCGCCAGCAGAATACTTATCACCAGCTGGTTACGATCTTTGCCAGCACTTTCAATATTGATCACTCGGCTCAATGTTTTTCCATCACCCTTCTATAAGATGTCTAATGCATTTCTAACAGGCTGGGATTATATCCGATTATTGACGCGTCCATGTCCTGCGCTTATAATTTCATGTCCCGGGGAAGTGCTGGAACTGGCAGACAGGCATGACTTAGGATCATGTGTGGCAACACGTGAGGGTTCAAGTCCCTCCTTCCCCACACCATCATATTTAAGGAAGATAAATTGAAAATAGAGACAACCCCACGCGAAGACCACCAAGTAAAACTGGTCGTACACATCGAAGCCGATCAATATCAGAAAAGTATGCATCGGGCAGCCAGGAAAATCGCCAACCGGGTCAAGATACCCGGTTTCCGACCTGGAAAGGCACCCTACGATATGATCCTGCGTAGTGTTGGTGAAGACAATTTAAAAAGTGAAGCCATTGAGCTGATCATAGACGATGTATACCCCAAGGCATTAAAAGAGTCCAATTTGACGCCGGGAGCCATGGGAAGGATTGAGAATATCTCTGAAGAGATACCACCTGTCATTGAGTTCCTGGTGCCGCTGGCTCCCGAGGTCAAACTGGGTGATTATCATTCCATTCGTAAGGAATATCAGAAACCCACGGTCGAAAAGAAGGAAGTGGATGAGTTCGTTGATCGCATCCGAACAAACTATGCCACCAGTGAGCCGGTAGAAAGGGCCGCCACGCGTGGAGATATTGTATATCTATCCTTATCCGGCAGTCTTACCAATCCAGCTGAAGGTGAGAACCCACAGATTCTCAAGCATGGTTCATACCCTGTATTAATACCGGAAAAAGAAAATAGTGAGAAAGATTGGCCTTTTCCGGGTTTTGGCGAAAACCTGATCGGAAAAAATGAAGGTATTGAAGGCACAGCCAGTTATACGTATCCAGAGGAAGAGGGCTCTGACGATTTGCGCGGTAAAACCGTTGAATTTCAATATAAAGTGGAATCCGTTAAAAAACTGGTTCTTCCGGTTTTGGATGATGCATTTATTAAGATGGTCGGTGAAGACAAATCGGTAGAAGAATTCCTTAAATCGATCGAGGAACAACTGAAGCTTCGTAAGACGACCGAATATGACCGTGATTTTGCCAACGATATGGTCGAGGATATTCGTAAACAGGCCACGATTAAATATCCGCCTCAGATGCTGGAGGATGAAATCGGGGAAATGCTCAAATCACTTGAACACGACCTGGAGCAACAAAAGATGGACCTGGTAACATATCTAAAGACCCGCAACATGGAAAAGGACATCTTCGTGGAACAGGAAGTCAAACCAGCCGCCATCAATCGTCTGGAACGATCGTTAGTCATGGATGAATTCACTCATCGTGAAGAAATCAAGCTGGACATGACCAAATGGGATGATGCTGTAAATGAAACCGCCCGTGACCTTTCCTATTCTTCAGATATCAATCAACTTCGAAAGAAAATGTCACGTGACCAGATATCACAGGCTGTTACCTATGAAACCGCCAACCGGTTAATGAACCAGCAGATCTTCGATCGTATGAAAGCCATCGCTACAGGAACCTATACTCCGGAATCGAAAGAGGCAGTTGATCAAACCGAGGGTACAGATGAGGTTCCCAAGAAGAAAAAGCCTGCCCCAAAAACCAAATCGAAATTAGGAGAAGCGGAGAAATGAATCCGTTTTCTATGGAGGACAAAAATATGTCTACACCTGAATTCAAATCTGTCATCCCAATGGTTGTCGAAACAACCGGCCGGGGTGAACGCGCATACGATATCTACTCCCTGCTTTTGCGAGAGCGGATCATCTTCCTTGGCACACCCATCGACGACCAGGTCGCCAATGTCATCGTGGCGCAACTGCTGTATCTGAACCGTGAGGATCCTGACAGGGATATCCAGATGTACATCAACTCCCCCGGTGGGCAGATCTATGCCGGTCTGGCTGTATACGACACCATGAATATGATCCCCAACAAGATCAGCACCTTCGCCATCGGTGTGACTGCTTCTTTCGGCACTGTCCTGCTGGCTGCCGGCACCAAGGGTCAGCGTTATGCGCTGCCGCACGCCACTATTCATATGCATCAGCCGCTGGGAGGTACTCAAGGGCAAGCCTCGGATATCGAGATCCAGGCCAAGGAAATCCTCCGTTTGAAAGATCGTTTGAACAAGATCCTTTCTGAGTCCACCGGTCAAAAAACAGATGTGATTGAACGGGACACCGAGCGCGATTTCTATCTGACCGCCGAACAGGCAGTCGATTATGGTCTGGTGGATAAAGTGCTCACCGCACCTGAAGCATAGTACGCTTTCAGATTATTACCAGCCGGGATTATCGGATAACCCGGCTGGTTTTCAAACAATAGCATTAAATATATAACCATGTCAAATCTTCTGAATCAACATTCCAATATAAAAGCATTAATTCTTGACATGGACGGAGTGCTTTGGCGTGATAAACAGGCAATTGGTGATCTTCCTAAGATATTCAATCGGATAGCGGATCTTGGTCTAAAAGTGCTATTTGCAACGAATAATGCCACCAGAAACACCGCAGAGTATCAGGAAAAATTAGCTGGTTTTGGTGTCCATGTAGACCTTTGCCAAATCGTAAACAGCGCCATGGCTTGTGGCGAGATGTTAAAGGAACGCTTTCCCAAAGGCGGGAAGTTATATATTATTGGTTCACGCAGCCTGATAAACACATTGGCTGAATATGGTTTTGAATCCGCCCCTGCAGATGAACCAGTACAGGCTGTGGTAGCCGGGTTGGATCGAGAGATCTCTTACAACAAACTCTGTAATGCAACCCGCCAGATTTACCATGGTGCATTATTCATCGGCACCAATCCCGACCGGACCTTCCCCACACCTGACGGTTTGATTCCCGGTGCCGGATCCATCCTGGCTGCAATAGAAGCAGCTACATACATGCAACCGATCATTGCGGGTAAACCCAGTCCCTTAATGTACCAGCTTGCCATGAAGCAGCTTGACACCTTACCTCACGAAACCATTGCCATTGGAGACCGTTATGATACTGATATTGTGGGTGGGCAGAGAGCGGGCCTGAAAACCGCTCTGGTTCTTTCAGGCGTTGATGACACCTCACAATCAGATAAATGGATAACACCACCAGATATCATTGCCCAGAACCTGTCTGAGTTGATAATGTAAAACGATGTCCACTCAACCTTCGATATTCGACTTGTCCATGGAGGAGCTGAAACAAGCAATTTTGGGATTAGATCAACCAGAATATAGAGTGAAACAAGTGTATGAAGGTATATATTCAAATATATGGCTACACGCAAGTAATTTCACCACACTTCCCCTTTCATTGCGCAATGAACTAGAACGCCGATTCCATTTTTTACCCCTCAGCGAATCACAACGCCTGGAATCCAAAGATCGGTTGACCCAGAAAGTCCTGTTTTCCCTCATGGATGGGCTGCACATCGAGACCGTCCTGATGCATTATGAACAACGACATACTGTTTGCATATCCAGCCAGGTTGGTTGCAGAATGAACTGCTCCTTCTGCGCTACCGGCCAGATGGGTTATCAACGCAATCTTTCCAGCGGTGAAATAATCGCGCAGGTTCTATATTTCGTCAGGGAGTTAAAAGCTCAGCAACAATCCCTGAGCAATGTGGTTGTGATGGGTATGGGGGAGCCCTTCGACAACTATGAGGACGTTCTTACGGCCATCGACCGGCTTAACGATCCACAGGGATTCAACCTGGGTGCTCGTCGTTTCACCATCTCCACCGTTGGTCTGCCTGATCGTATACGACAGTTTGCAGACGAGAAACGACAGGTTAACCTTGCAGTAAGCCTGCATGCAGCAACCAACGCTCTAAGAAATCAACTGATTCCTGTCAACCGGAAATATCCGCTTGAAGCTCTTATGGAAGCCTGCCATTACTATTCCAGACAAACCAATCGACGTATCACATTTGAATGGGCTTTAATCAACGCCATCAATGATTCGAAAGATCAAGCCAAACGCCTGGTCGAATTGACGCATGGATTACGCTGCCATGTGAATATCATCCTGTTGAATCCAACCAGTCAATACAGTCAACAGCCATCCACTACCGCGCAGGCCAAATCTTTTAAAGATGTTCTTGATACACATGGTTTGCCATGTACAATCCGCCTGCGTCGAGGGATAGAAATTCAGGCTGGTTGTGGCCAACTGGCCAGCCGGGATCAGTCCTCAGCAGCAAAATCGCATGCAACCCTGATATAATCTGCGCGATGCCAGACCTGTTCAGTAAATGGAAAAAGGGACTCGCACGCACCCGGAATGCCACATTTGGCCGGATTGCATCTGCATTGGGGGCGACCGAGTTATCTGCGGATACGTGGGAAGAGATGGAAGCCATCTTGCTGCAAGCTGATCTGGGTGTTGGAGAAACCTCCGGACTGATCGAAACCCTAAAAAATTCAGCCAATGAGAAAGGTTTGACCCACATCAAGGATCTGCAAGACGAGCTTCGCCTCCAATTGCTGAATCGTCTGGATTCACCCGACCCCATCGACATCAATCAAACCCCCTATGTGATCATGATTGTAGGTGTCAATGGGTCCGGTAAGACCACCACCATCGCCAAGCTGGCACACCGTATGGTGGCTGAGCATCAAAAAACCATGCTTGTGGCCGCGGATACCTTCCGTGCGGCTGCTGTAGATCAACTTCAGGTCTGGGGTGAAAAGCTGAATCTGCCTGTCATCGCCGGCCAGCAGGATGCTGATCCTGGATCCGTGGCGTATGACGGAATTCAATCCGCCCTGGCCAGAAAAATGGATGTGGTTTTTGTGGATACTGCTGGCCGTTTGCATACCCGTTTCAACCTCATGGAAGAGTTGAAAAAGGTTCAACGCGTGATCAGCAAAGCACTGCCCGGCGCCCCACACGCTACCTGGCTCATCCTGGATGCTGCCACTGGCCAGAACGCGATCGCTCAGGCCAAGGCTTTTAAAGAGTCTGTTGATGTCACCGGCATAATCCTGGCCAAATTGGATACTTCTGCAAAAGGCGGCATGGCTTTTACAATTCAACGGCAGCTGGGCATTCCGATCCTGTATGTTGGGTTGGGTGAGACCATCGATTCCCTGGAGCCTTTTAACCGTGAAGCCTTTGTAGAAGGCATCCTTGAAAGCCTACCTGCTTCATCTGGAGAATAACAGCATGGAAGACCTATCAAATCGTCTGGATACTTTATACGAAAAATCCCATTCCCTTTTGGAGTATCTTTGACCTGCCATCCATAAACACCCGTATCAATGAACTTCAAAAACAATCCGAATCAGCGGTATTCTGGAAAGACAACGAGCATGCCCAGAATGTGATGCGCGAACTTTCTGAACTGCGTGAGAAAGTCACAGACTGGGAGCAGTACATCAATGCCATTGAGGATGCCCGCAATCTGTACAAACTGGGTGACGAATCTTTATCTGAAGATCTGGCACGTGAAGTCGAACAGTTGGAACAGGAAATGGAACAGAGGGAATTAACGGTCCTGCTCTCCGGCCGTTATGATTCCGGTTCTGCCATCCTGGCGATACACGCTGGCGCAGGCGGGACAGATTCACAGGATTGGGCTGCCATGCTGGAACGGATGTACTTGCGCTGGATCGACAACCAAGGCTACCGATCTGAGATCATTGACACAACTGAAGGTGAAGAAGCAGGTATCAAGAGTGCCACCATTGCAGTCAGCGGTAAGTATGCCTATGGCTATCTGAAGGCTGAAAAAGGAGTGCATCGCCTGGTACGTCTTTCCCCCTATGATGCGGCACATCGGCGTCACACATCCTTTGCGCTGGTTGAGGTCCTGCCTGAGGTAGGTACAGATGCTGATGTGGAAATCAACCTGGATGATCTGAGGGTTGACATTTTCCGCTCTTCAGGAGCCGGCGGTCAGAATGTTCAGAAGAATGCCACTGCTATCCGCCTGACTCATATTCCCACCGGGATCGTGGTGACTTGTCAGAATGAAAGATCCCAGCTTCAAAATCGTGCAAACGCCATGCGTGTATTAAAAGCCAGATTGGTGGATATACGTCAGCAGGAGCTTGACCAGCAGATGGATGAAATCCGCGGAGATTATGTGAAAGTGGAATGGGGCAGTCAGATTCGTTCCTATGTACTACATCCCTATCAGATGGTTAAAGACCATCGAACAGAATATGAAACCGGCAATGTTCAAGCTGTCCTGGATGGCGACCTGAATGCATTCATTCGTGCATATCTTCAATCAGCGAAGTAAATATTAATCCAATACCCTGGCCAGCTCAAACAGGTTGAGGTCGATCTTTTTCTTATTCTTAACCACCTCTTCCAGCGGTGTCGTTTTCACTTCCCCTTTGCTCAGGCCCACCAGGACACCATATTCCTTCTTTGCGATGCAGTTGACCGCTTTGTTACCCAGACGGCTGGCCAGGATACGATCGAAAGCACCCGGACTCCCACCCCGCTGGACATGACCCAATATCGTCGCTCTGACTGCAAAACCCAGCCTTTCCTTGTGTTTTTCAAAAAACGCCACCAATTTTTGCGCATTATAGGTTGCACCTTCTGCCACCACGATGATGGCATGCGACTTTCCATGCTCATAAGCTACGCGCAATGTTTCTGCCACATCTTCTGGGTCGATCTCCTTTTCCGGAATGACAACCGCCTCTGCTCCTCCAGCAATCGCAGATGCGAGTGCCAGATAACCACAGTTCCTGCCCATCACTTCGATCAGGAATGCCCGTTGGTGAGATGAGGCTGTTACTTTCAAACGGTCGATTGCCTCCAATGCAATGTTCAAGGCGGTGTCCACGCCGATGGTCATTTCGGATCCGTAAAGGTCATTATCGATCGTGGAAGCAACGCCAACCACCGGAAAACCATGCTTGTGAATGGCATAAGCACCTGATTGCGATCCATTGCCCCCGATCACGACCAGCGCATCGATGCCTTCCTGCCGTAAAGCACGGATGCCTTTTAACTGTCCCTCTTCTTTCACGAAATCCGGACAACGCGCACTCCCGAGTATTGTGCCGCCCCTTTGTATGATTCCACCCACATCCCTGGGCCCCATTGGAATAAAGATGCCGTTAATCAAACCGTAGTATCCCAGTTTGACGCCCATGACACCCATACCCTTATCAATACCGGAGCGAACCACAGCACGGATGGCGGCATTCATTCCCGGAGCATCGCCTCCACTGGTTAATACTGCAATTTTTAACATACTCTTCCTCCGAACCCGATTACTCTATCTTACCATTTCTTGAAACAAACATCGATTATAAATCTTATTAACAACGTTGAATCCAAAAAGGTTTGGTAAAATCAATCACAATTTATTCATTAAAGCCAATTGCCAACAGGATCACATGACAACAGCAAGTCGCATTTACCAGCACCCCATTCTATCCCCAAAGCCAGATAATCCAATCGAATTCACCTGGCAGGGTATTACTTTATCAGGATTATCAGGCGAGACGATTGCCGCAGCATTATTTGCAAATGGCATTCATGTGTTCGGTCATCACCATAAAGATGGCGCTCCCCAAGGGATCTTCTGTGCCAATGGACAATGTGCACAATGCATGGTATTAGCCAACTCCAAACCCGTTAAGGCTTGCATGGAAATCCTGCAACCTGGCATGCGTGTGGAATCATTGGATTCACTGCCAACACTTATCGATCAAAATACACCTCTAATAACTAATGAAATTCAAGAAATAGAAGTGCCTGTATTGATCATCGGAGGTGGCCCGGCCGGCCTGTCAGCAGCTATTGAATTATCCAAGTCGAACATTCCAGTGCTTTTAATTGATGATAAACATCGTCTGGGTGGAAAATTGGTTTTACAAACCCATCGTTTTTTTGGTTCCGTGTCCACTGTTTATGCAGGGATGCGTGGGATCGATATCGCCACCCGCCTTGAAAAGCAGTTGCGCGAGCACAATGACATTACTGTCTGGCTGAATAGTACAGCGTTGGCGGTTTTCAGCGATCATAGAGTGGGTGTCCTGAAAGAAGGCAAAGAATATCTACTGATAAAACCTGAAGTGCTATTTGTCGCTTCTGGTGCACGGGAGAAATCACTGGCGTTTTCTGGAAACACACTACCTGGTGTATATGGTGCAGGCGCTTTTCAAACCCTGGTCAACAGGGACATGCTCAAACCCTCTGAAAAGTTATTTATCGTGGGTGGCGGCAATGTGGGTTTGATCGCGGGGTATCATGCACTACAGGCTGGAATCGATGTGGTTGGGCTGGTTGAGGCACTTCCAGAGTGTGGTGGATATAAAGTCCACAAGGATAAACTCGTACGAATGGGAGTTCCGATATATACATCTCATACCATCCTGTCAGCCAATGGCAATGAGCATGTTGAATCAGTCACGATCGCCCAGGTCGACCAGCAGTTACAACCTCAGGCGCGGACAGAACGTTGTTTTGCGTGCGATACTGTCTTGATCGCTGTCGGTCTTGAATCAGTCAATGAGTTTTATCTAAAGGCA
>JAFGXF010000079.1 GCA_016936755.1 Anaerolineaceae bacterium
CAGGCTGCTGATAACACTCTGATGACTGAGCATACTTTAAAAATCCTTCACCTTGCGCATCAAATGAGTATCAAACCGGATGAACTGGATGACGACTCGATTGAAGAATTAAAACATCTGGCTGAGACGCGTACATAATGATTGTTCATTTGCATCATTGGTTGATGGGTAATGATGTGGTTATACCAGCCTGTTGTTTCTTATCCGCATGGCTGAGAAGCGGTATAATTCCGTAATCTTGATATGCGAACGATGACACACCAGTCTGTTTCCAGCAGACTCATATCCAGATACTGGCTCAAGATAAGAGATGGAATTGCCGGTTTCTGGAATAAGCTCAAAGAGCAAAACAAAATTTTCTTTCAACTCATCCAGGAAACAGGACGCGAATACACTCTGGATCAGGGGCCGTTGATGAGCGCCGCGATGGTTTATTATGCAGTGCTGTCGATGGCTCCTTTAATCCTGTTATTCCTTTCCACGATTGGTTTTGTGTTGCGATTTAACGCCAATGGTAGTATTCAGGATATATATATCCTGATCGAGGAGCAATTTGGGCCTCAATTGCGAAATGCAATTGACAATCTGTTATCCACAGTAAAAAACCAGGCAATCACCGTCAGTGGCATCGGACTGGTTGCACTCCTTCTGGGTGGTTCTTCGGCATTCCGATTCCTGAGTTACACTTTTCGCCGGATCTGGCGTCCGACGCCCAGACCAGCTTCTTTTCGAGTGGCTGTATCCTCGTTATTGCGCGATCATGCAGCCGGTGTTATCCTGCTTTTGGCAGTCGTTGGATTGTTGTTTATTTCCATGCTGTTTCTCACCTTCATACAAATTGTGCAATCGGTCTTTTTTAACATCCCTGGCTTGCAAACTTTAAAGGGCATTGAGCTCCAACCGCTGGCCAGTATCCTGATCGGCACCATTGTATTAATTTTTGTTTATCGATACATGCCTCCCACCAGGTTGCATTGGCGTGATGTGTGGTTGGGGGCTTTGTTGGCTGCCTTATTATGGGAAGGCGCCAGCATGCTGCTCAAACTCTATTTCGATATTCGCACCAGTCTCATCTATGGCATTATTGGGTCAATCCTCGTGATCACCATCTGGGTGTTTATCATGTGCCAGATATTATTTATCGGGGCAGAGTTCTGTAAAGTGCATTCCAAATGGCGTAAATCTGTTACCCGGCAAAACCGGATAAAACAAAAACAAACCGGGCTGACTTAGGATGCCCGGTTTTGATTCAAGAAGAATCGTTATTGGTCTTGTACTGTTTCTTGATGTTTTGGTTTTAGCCTTAACCAGTTTGTTTATTTTACAGCGCGAAAAACGATGGGTGTGATCCAGAGTCCTTTATTATCAACGCTTGATCCATTCAATGAAGACGATGACAAAACCAACCGGATGGATTCACCTGCAAGTGGACTCAAATCGATAACCATTTTTTGAAATACGCCATCACTCTTTTCAAACCAGCGCCCGAGAACATCTGGTACGCGACCACCGGTATCGATTTGTAGTTCAAACACGAGGTTGCAATCCCGTTGGTTGTCCGCACAACCGACGATGGCGTGGAAGGTGTCGCCATTCTGGATCTGCAGCAGGGGGTATTCCCCGTTGATAAAACCATCAGCCCCCTCATTCGGAATAACCTCAATGGCTGGCAGTATGAACTCTATGCCGAATTCTGCCAATGTGTTTGTAACCGGGCTCACGCCACCACCGATCATATCATCAGGATTGGGGCATTCCACCATGCCAATTGCGCTTGACCATGTGGCGAAACAGGCTTGTTCAACCATATCCAATGCAATTGATCCCTGTGATCCCACACTGATATGAAAGCTGAGCGGTTGATTGGTGGGTGAGAGACCGAATGAATCACCAGTGCTGTTCTGTAACATCCAATGACCGGAATAGACCCCACTGGTTGATGGTGCAACCAGGTTGGCGCTGATTTCCATTATATCTCCGGGCGCCAGTTCCCGACCGAGCGTTATGGGTGATTTGCCACCCATTATTTCGCCGCTGGAAAAAGTCAGCGCATAATCCTCAGTCCATGTACAGGAACCCAGATTGCGAATCAGCCACACTTTTGTAAAAGCCTCCGACGCAGACAGCTGTGTGCCATCCGGAATGGTGGCATCTGAAACAAAGCCGGCCAGATCGCAGGGTTGGGATGGCTGGGTGGGTGTGGGCGGAATGGGTGTTGCGTTTGGAATACTGGCAGCAAGCGTCCCGGCAACTGCTCCGGGCAGGATGGCATTGACAGTTCCATCCACATAGATCGGCACGGCGATTTGCATGGTGGAGATGGCTGCCTGCTCGATGGCTTCAGGTGCAACTGTGGGTGCGGGGGCGAAGAGTTTAAGGGCCAGGGCTGAAAGCGCAACCGGCAGCAGTAATGTGGCAGCGAACATCACTGCCAGCAGCCAAACACCCTTTTTTGGGGGGGGATGAACCTTTTGGGATTTTATTTTTTTTTCTGGCATCTGCTGTCTCTCCATGTCAGTCCTTGCATTCAACTGTTGATGATTTTACCCTGTTCTGCTGCTGATTCCATGTCGCGAAGCACTGGATCATTACGGAGATTGATTTCAAGCCCCGCGAATGATCTGTCGTGATTTTCTACAAATGCGAAAAAAGTGTAGTAGATGATGCAGTGGTTTGATATGGCTTGAGCCGCTGGTATAAATGGTCTGGATCGGAACCCAGCTGATACCCAGGTTGTGTTTTAAAGCCAGGGCGACCATCTCCACTTCAAATTCGAATCCGCGCTCCTCATTTTCCAGCATCAGAGCCATCAGCCTGTGATCGATCAAACGGTAGCCAGATTGATTATCTGCGATATACTGGCCGACAAACAGGCTGAACACAACCCTCCCGAGCGAATTCGCCAGCCGGCGGATAAAAGGCATCTGTGAGAAATCGCGCTGCCCGATGATCAAACTGACTGGGCGATCATGCCAGGCGGAAATAAAAAGCGGTATCTCTGCCGGTTCGTGTTGCCCATCACCATCCAGTGTGATGACTGCCCGATAATTCAACCCCAGGGCCTGTTTGAAACCGGTCATCAACGCAGTACCCTTGCCTTGGTTGGGCATCTGGCGGATCACCTCGGCGCCAGCCCTTTCTGCCAGGCGGGCTGTATCATCATTGGATCCATCATCGATCACCAGCACAGGCATATATTTGCGAGCGGATTTGACCACTGCTGTGATACTCTGTTCCTCATTATGGGCAGGAATCAGGATGAGCAGTTCTCTCATGACATGAATTTTTCCAAGGCATGCAAAGAGATGACCTCGCTGATGCTTTCTACAAAACGGATATTTCTGGCGGATGGGCTGGCAAGTGAGTTGCGCAGCAGGATGGGGGTCAGATCGAGGTCCTTGGCCCCATGGTAGGTCGATAGCACGCAATACTCTGCGCAAAAACCGGTCAGGATGACCGTATCCACCCCCATTTTCTTCAATTCCGCTGCCAGCGGGGTTTTGTTAAAGGCATTGCCGTATTCTTTATGGATATGCAGGTCATCCGGATTGATCTGCAAAGACTCGGGCAGATCGAACCCCTTGCTGCCAGGGACATGACCTTCCTCGCGATTCATGTGTTGAATGCTGATGACAGGCGATCCTTTTGTGCGGAAAAGTGCGATGGCTGCATTTATGTACTCGATGGCATTGTTCAGCGAATCATTGGTTTGTGCATCGAAATAGGCTTTTTGTACGTCTATCACAAATAAAGCGGATTTCATGAAATGCTCCTTTTGACGATGATCTGGTAGTATGGAAGATTGTATCGCGAACCCGTATTGATTGGACAAATGATCGGTCAGGGTTTGGGTGATATCGATCTGACCCAGTTCAGGTGATCGTCGAATTGTGTCTTTGCATGTGTCAAAATCACCGGCATCCAGCGTCCTTCTCCCAGGGATCGGGTTTTCAGCTGACTGCCAAATGTGATATGCAGGTTGATCTGTGGAGTGTGAGGCAGAAGCAAGCACTGGATGACTTGAAGGAATTCCGCCAGCTTCTGGCGTCGGGCAGGTTGCCTGCGCAGACATGTGAGTGGGTTTCGCAGGTAACGAGCCTGGACTGCGCCGCTGACAGTCACAATCTGGAGAAGCGTTTCCGGGACTTTACGTAGAAGGATCTCAATGCTGGGGGACCACTGGTTGATTTCATCGCTGGCTGCCGGGTAGCTTTCAGGTTCCGGTTCAACATCCCCATGTGCGAAAAGCAGTAGCATTCCACCTGATTCCAAATGCCTGATCGCATCCCGTAAAGCCAGCATGCCCCCGGTGGCAGTAAAGTCAACAAAAATCAGGTAGCGCTTTAAGTAATCGAGTAGACGGAGGAACTTGACATCGGTAACCAGCACCTTGAGATCATTGCGTGGTAAACAGGATAAAATTGAAAGTGAATCCAGTCCACCCGGGTGATTCGACACCAGCAGCAGGGAGCCTGTAAGGGGGATCGCATCGGTCCCGCGAGTTTCCACGGCATGGTTTAATTTTGTCAACGCTTGTTGCGCGCCCTGGCGGATACCCTCCCGGTTGAGTTGGTCGTAAAATTCCGCCACAATGTTGCCGAAATGTTTGGCGGGTTTGCGTGCCAGTGGTTTGATCAATCCTTGCAGCCAACCGCTCCGTTTTCCGCTGAAGGCATACAGGATTTCAGCCAGTACACCTTCAGATAAAGCAGCTGCATGTTCTTGCACCGTCATTGGTTTAATTTTCGGTGATGCCATGGTCAATGGGCGAAGGCTGGAAATAATCCGAGTTCCTCAGCTGGTTGTTAATTTATTCTGACACTTCTTAACCAGGGGAAGTATGACATTTTCCACATCATCATCACATTTGACAATGGGCACATCTCCAAACAGGAACCAATCTTCATTATGAAGGATGACCTGCCCCGGTTCCACCATCTCGAGCGGTCCAAGAGTTTCGAGCTCGAGAAATTCATGGTTGGTCCAGGTTTCCAGATTGGAATTCAGGTCAGGGTAACTGGATTCAGGATTGGCTGCGAAGAATTTTACAAACAATACATCATCCAGCAGATAAGCAGCCCAGCCTTCACTGTTGAACATGCCTATCTTCTGAGGTTTGCCTGGGTCGTTTGTCTGGCGCAGGAGGATATAGCGGTAACCCCAACTCCAGCGTGGATCAGACATGTTTGTGTATGACCACATTGAAAGCGTGTTTTGGGCGGTCAGTTTGTCTGGCCAGTCAATTCGCGGACTGTGCGGCAGAATGGCGGTACCACCAGGTGCCATTACAGATAAAGCCCATGGGGCAACACGCTGGGATTGTGTAGAGTGGTTTGTCAACTCATGGATGAGCTGAATATGAGGTTCGCCCGCAGACAATTTTATCTGGATAGTCTTTTGAAAACCGTTTGTCTCTTCTATTGGGGCTGTCAGTCGGATGCCTTCCGCTTGATGCTCGACAGATACCGCTCGGTTGTCGGGGAAATAGGTGCGGTCATTTTCCGGCGCGATCCAGAAACGGTGTCCGCCATAGGCACACCATTCGTTACCACCGGACAATCCAATCTGCTCCTTGTTTTGATAAAAAAGATTACGCTTGCCCGGTAATCCCAGGCTGATGATACGCGGGCCTACATCTGCTGTGGCAATCAGCGACAGTTGCGCGTTGGAAATCTGGACGCAGTTCTGCCAGTTCTTGAGGGTTGTATTATTAATCTTAACCATGAGAATTACCTGTACCTCGCAATTGATTTTATTTGATTATACATCTGACAATTGACAGACGTCAGTATTCCATGATAAACTCCTTTCCGTTGTCTAAGGATCATGAGATGAGTTTCACAGGTTACTTCACGTCTTTAAATATGAGTCTTATCCCCAGCGGTTTGAGCTCTTCCTTCTCGGAGTGCGCCTGTTAAAAAATATTCTATACGAATAAGAATTTCCAACCGCGGCGCGCTCCTGCCCGCGGTTTTTTATTCTTCAACCAGCCGCGGGGTTGTATGTGGCTGGTATTCTTTGGTATAACGTTACGAGGTCATTATGTCTGTTCTTTCTACTGAAAATCTCGGCCTTTC
>JAFGXF010000080.1 GCA_016936755.1 Anaerolineaceae bacterium
ACCTTATTATATTTATCACTGGAGAAAGCCATGAACTGTGTATTTCATACGGCACCCATTCGCTTCATTCCCGTCGATCCTGATGATCCTGATTACCTTTCTGCGAATATCATTCATTGGCAAATCAACATGAAGCCGCATATCTGGCGTCCACCGACTGACCTGATCGAGACGGCCGAACGCCTGGTCATCCGCGTGGAAATCGCCGGTATGAATGAACGGGAATTTTCCATCCGCTACGATCAGAAACGGGTGATTATCAGCGGGTGTCGTTCTGAGATTCCAGAAGAACGTTGCTTCCACCGTATGGAAATTTCTTTTGGTGACTTTGAGACTGAAGTGGAGCTTCCTCAACCGGTAATGTTCGAAGAATTATCTGCGGAGTATAAAGATGGGTTCTTGCTGGTCACCATACCAAAGGATCTTCCCAGGAACATACCCATCCAATCAGAGGAACATGCGTAATTATTTCATGCAATTATAAATATGGAAAACAATCACGAACCCAAGAATCCCCCATTGAATCCGATGGATCCGGATGACCTGACCTTTGATATCAGCGATAACCTGGATAAGGCCATGAAGAATTTCCCGGATGAAGTGGCCATCCTGCCACTGCGTGGTGTAGTTGTGTATCCACAGACGATCGTTCCATTGACGATTGGTCAGCCGCGCTCAATTAAGTTGATCGATGATGTCATCGCCAATAACAAGTTGGTCGGATTGGTAGCTTCAAAGAATGCCGAGCTTGAGAACCCAACTGTCAAGGAGATGTACAGAACCGGTACAGTCGGATCCATTCACCGCCTGTTTCGTGCACCGGATGGCACCATCCGTATATTAGTCCAGGGTATGGCCCGTTTTATTACAGAAGAATACACCCAGATCGATCCCTACTTCCGTGCCAGGATAACATATCGGCCTGAAATACAGGAAAGCAACCTCCAGGTGGATGCCCTGGCGCGTAATGCACGGGATCAATTCGAACGTATCGCGGAGATGATCCCCACTCTTCCCCGTGAGCTGGTATCCACAGTGGCTACATATACCGATGCATTGCAGACTGTCTATACGATCGCCAACTTTCAGCGCATGGATTTGGCAGATGCCCAGGCGATCTTGGAAATCGATAGAGTCATCGCCAAGCTGCGCCGCCTGGTATCCATTCTTACCCGTGAGCGGGATGTATTGGAGTTGGGTCAAAAGATCCAGAACGAAGCCCGTTCTGAGATGGAAAAAACCCAGCGTGAGTACTTTCTGAGAGAACAGCTTAAAGCCATTCAAGAGGAACTTGGGGAAGGAGATGAACAAACCGCGGATATCGAGGAATTCAGACTTAAAATCGATTCCGCTCACATGTCTGATGAAGCGTCCAAACAGGCTCGACGAGAACTGGATCGATTATCACGCCTGCCGACTGCCGCAGCGGAGTATGGAGTCATCCGGACATACCTGGATTGGATGGTATCTCTTCCTTGGTCGGTGACCACCCCTGACAATCTCGATATTGCTCATGCCAGACTGGTGCTGGAAAAAGACCATTACGGTTTGAAGGATGTTAAAACACGCATACTGGAATACCTGGCCGTCAGAAAACTCAGGCAGGATCGCAAGACTGAGATAAGCCGCCGCAAGAAAGACGAGATTCGCAAGGTACGAGAAGGTGTTATTTTATGTTTCATCGGCCCACCAGGTGTTGGAAAGACCTCATTGGGCCAATCCATTGCACGTGCCATGAACCGCAAGTTTATTCGTATTTCATTGGGGGGCGTGCGGGATGAAGCGGAGATACGCGGCCATCGCCGGACCTATATCGGTGCCATGCCAGGTCGTATCCTGCAATCCATGCGGCGTATTGAAAGTCACAATCCGGTCTTCATGCTGGATGAGATCGATAAACTGCGTTTCGATTTTTCAGGGGATCCAGCCTCCGCGCTTCTGGAAGTGCTTGACCCGGAACAGAACCGCGAGTTTCGAGATCATTACCTTGAAGTAGCCTTCGATCTGTCACAGGTGATGTTCATCACCACGGCCAACAGTCTTGAAACGATCCCCCCGCCTCTTTTGGATAGGATGGAAGTGATTCAGATTGCCGGTTACACAGAGGAAGAGAAATACCACATTGCCCGCCAGTACCTTGTGCCGCGCCAACTGAAAGAAAACGGATTACTGGATAAAGAAGTGAAATTCAGCTCAAAAGCATTACATACCATCATCCGTAATTACACCCAGGAAGCCGGTGTTCGCAATCTCGAGCGCCAGATCGGCAGTATCTGTCGCAAGCTGGCCACCGCCATCACAGAAGGAAAGATCACCCGCGCCTCGGTAACCCCCGATTACGTCCGTTCGGAACTGGGTGCACCATTGTTCAAAGGCTCCCAGGAAATTTCCATGCGCACCTCCATTCCGGGAGTCGCCACAGGCCTGGCATGGACGGCATATGGTGGTGACATTCTGTTTGTAGAAGCCACACGCATGCCCGGAAGCAATGGCTTTATGATCACGGGATCAATCGGCAACGTCATGCAGGAATCCGCCAAGGCAGGTCTTTCCTTTATTCGTTCACACGCTCACGAACTTCAGATTCCTGACAGCATCTTTACCGAATCGGATATCCATCTGCATGTGCCGGCTGGTGCGCAACCTAAAGATGGACCATCTGCTGGGCTTACGATGATCACTGCAATGGTTTCATTGTTTCGACAACAGCCAGTCAGATATGACACCGGAATGACCGGTGAGATCACCCTTCGTGGTCAGGTGTTACCAGTAGGAGGTATCAAGGAAAAAATCCTGGCAGCTCATCGCTCCGGACTTAAAAGGGTGATCCTGCCTAAACGGAACAAAGAAGATCTTGATGACCTGCCTGAAAGCGTTATCAAAACCATGGAATTCATCCTGGCGGATAATGTATTGGAGGTTCTGGACAACGCCCTGCTACCTGTAAAAAAGGCAGCCAAGCGTATACAAAAGTCTTCTGTGACCAGTTAATATCTCTTTTAATCAGCTTGACGCCATAAGTCATTGATATTAAAATTAGATTAATGTTCTTGCTCTATTGCTCTTAGTTTTGTCATACCGGCCATCAGGCATTCTGAAAGGCCGGTTTTTATTGTTGTAGCAATGTTATAGAACCAAAGGAGGAGCAATCGAATGAGTGAGCGTTTTATCGGAACCGTAAAATGGTTCAACACGAGCAAAGGCTTCGGTTTCATCCAGCGCGAGGGTGAAGCAGATGTCTTCGTGCATTATTCGGCGATCGCAAGCGAGGGATTTAAGAATCTCGTCCAGGGTCAAAAAGTTGAATTCTCTGTTGAAGAGGGTCCAAAAGGTATGCAGGCTGCACAGGTGACGGTTATCGAATAAAAATATATCATAAAAACAATTAGCCCCTTCTTCTGAGGGGGCTTTCTTTTTATACTCTCTTTTGCGGACTACTCAGCCATCTACCCAGTAACATGATCACAATACTGCATAGTGAGGCAGGAATAACATAAATCACACCTATGTTGAAATATTTCCACTCTAATGCTGAACCCAGGTAATTTCCAATCGCAAATCCGATCCAACTGCAAATTACAAAGAAAATAATTCGCCAACCACGTCCTCCGACGATCACATGGAACAATAAACCAAGTATCGTAGCAAAGACAAAAGCGAGAAGATAAGCAGATAATGTCATTTCCTTATTGTATCATTCGATATAACCCATTCCCAGGCAGGCATCTTCTTGATACATCACCAAGGCCTGACCCGGTGTGATACCCCGAACAGCGTGATCGAGTTGAACTTCAAGTCGACCATCGGATGTCAGATGGATCAACCCCTCGATCTCTTTTGATTGATATCTGATCTTCATATTGCCTCTGAAATCACTGGCTGGTGGTGATCCACTGATCCAATTGATATCCCTGGCGAATAATGCACTTCTTCCCAAATACTTCTCTTCCCCAATTATTAAACGATTCTTCTGAACATTCTTTTCGATAACATATAGTGCTTCAGGATATGGGACCTTGATACCTTTACGCTGTCCAATAGTGAAATTTGCCAGTCCTTGATGCATGCCT
Organism: Anaerolineaceae bacterium; assembly: GCA_016936755.1. Classification (GTDB taxonomy): domain Bacteria; phylum Chloroflexota; class Anaerolineae; order Anaerolineales; family Anaerolineaceae; genus JAFGXF01. The sequence goes on from JAFGXF010000080.1 coordinate 4,071, forward strand.
AATGTTTTTCCATTGACATGCATGATCTCTCCTTCTCTTAGCAATTCAGGTGCGAATTTATTCAGGAAGTCAACCTGTTTCATCCCTCCCAAAAAACAAAGATCCTGGCTCTCTGGCCGGTCGATTACCGGCAAATGATGCATTCGTCCAATTTTGCGTACCATTTCTTTTGTATAATTCCCCAATGGAAAAAGTGTCTTACTAAGTTCTTTTTGCCCTAATATTGACAGGAAATATGACTGGTCTTTTCGTTTATCTTTTGCTTTTAGCAGTTGTATCGTATTCGTTATATGCCTACGCGCATAATGTCCAGTTGCCAGATAACCTGCTCCATATTGGTCAACAGCATCCAGCATTGCACCCCATTTCACCATCTTATTGCAAACGATGCAAGGATTCGGGGTTAATCCTGTTTTCAGGCCATCTAAATAATAATCCACCACTTTTTGCTTGAAGTTGTCATGCTGATCGATCAATTTCCAATCAATTTTTAATGCATCCGCCAATCTCCGCACATGCAAATAAATGTCTTTGGATTGGCGATTGCCGTCACCAGCCATATTCCACATCGACAGGGTAATTCCAATCACCCGGTAACCCTCTTCTTGTAATAAAAGTGCTGCGACAGCACTATCCACACCCCCACTTAATCCGACCAATACTGCTTCCGGTTTATCCTTCATATCGCGCCACAATGACGAATTATAGCATTGCGGTTTAAAGCCAACACCACGCCTGCTGTTATAATTATGCAATCAATTACTGGAGGCATCATGGGATACGCAATTCATTTTGGTACGGATGGTTGGCGGGGTGTGATCGCTGAGGATTATACCTATGACAACGTTCGGCGGGTGACCCAGGCTTTTGCAAATTATATGAATGAACAGAATCATGCAGGGGAGTGGATTGTTGTAGGCTATGACAAACGTTTTGCATCTGAGGGTTTTGCAGCATGCACGGCGGAAGTATTGGCCGGAAATGGATTTAAGGTTTATCTGACCAATGCTGCCACACCCACGCCTGTGATTGCATACGCGATTCTCGATAAAAATGCTGCTGGCGCCATTAATATTACAGCATCCCATAATCCACCAACAGACAATGGCTTTAAGGTCCGCGATCATCGTGGGGGTGCCATTGATCCCAAGGGATTGATTGAGATCGAAGCCAACATCCCAGATAGTGTGGATGATGTAAAAAGAATTACGATTCAGGAAGGGGAACAAAAAGGATCGATCGTAAGATTCGACCCTGCACCAGCTTACAGCAAGCATTTATTGGATCTGGTCGATCTCGAATCGATTAAAGCTGCCGGATTAAAAATTGTAGTGGACAGCATGTGGGGTAACGGTGCCGGTTGGTTTTCTACACTTCTGGGTGGCGGTAAGACCAAAGTATATGAAATTCATGATACACGTCATCCGTTATTCCCTGAAATGCAACGCCCTGAACCAATTCCACCTAACATTGATGTCGGATTGAAGACAACAGTCGATACTCAATCTGATGTCTTACTTATATTGGATGGCGATGCAGATCGATGTGGTTTTGGCGATGAAAACGGCGTTTTCATTAATCAGTTGCAAGCGTATGGATTGCTCGCATATTATTTACTTGAGGTCCGTGGAGAACGTGGTCCAATTGTTAAAACCCTTTCCACAACCAGCATGCTGGAAAAGCTTGGCAAAATATATGATGTGCCTGTCTATCAGACCGGTGTTGGATTTAAATTTGTGGCTCCCAAAATGATCGAAACAGACGCGATGATCGGTGGTGAAGAATCAGGAGGCTATGCATTTCGGGACAATGTGCCTGAAAGAGATGGAATACTGGCCGGTTTATATTTCCTGGATATGATGATCCGCCTGAAAAGAAAGCCTTCTGAATTGTTAAATATTCTCTTTGACAAGGTTGGGGCACACTACTATGACCGTGTGGATACCACTTTTAAGGGAGACCGAAAAGAAAAGGAAAAGCGCATCCTGGAAGCACGTCCAACCACAATCGGTGGTCTTAAAGTTGTAGACCTGATTACGACAGATGGTTTTAAATTCATCATGGAAGATGGTGGTTGGATGTTGATCCGGTTCTCGGGAACTGAACCCATCATGCGTGTGTATTGTGAAACCACTCATCAGGATCGTGTGAAATCCATTTTGGATGATGGTTTACGCATTGCCGGGTTGAAATAATTGCTCTTACTCTCTGACACACACTGTCACCTGGACCTCGACACTTTTGATGAAGACCGCCAGGGTGTACTGGATAGAGCCTGGCAGGCTGATGTTCAAAGCATCCTGATCCCTGAAGTGGATGTCACTTCAACCAGCACTGCTGTAAACCTGTCAGAGACTGATCAACGCATTCACATTGCCATTGGGGTTCATCCCAACAGTGCAAATACATGGAACAATGACACACTATCTGTTTTACGCAGGTTGTCATCAAATTCCCGAGTATGTGCGATCGGTGAGATCGGGCTTGATTACTACCGCGATCGTTCCTCACCGGAATTGCAGCAAGATATTCTGCTTCAACAATTGGCACTTGCAGCTGAAGTTGACAACCCGGTAATCATCCATTGTCGCAACGCATTTCCGGCACTGTTTGCTGTCTTAACCGAATGGCTGGCAAGCTTACCCGCATCAGCCAGACATTTGCGGGAAAACCCGGGTGTGTTACATAGTTTTGGAGGCGATGCGCAGCAGGCAATATCGGCTGTTTCTGCCGGTTTTTTCCTGGGTATCAATGGCAGCATTACATTTAAGAATGCCGTGACACTCCGATCAGTTGTGCAGGCGGTCGGTATTGATCATTTATTACTTGAAACAGACGCCCCTTACATCACCCCAGCTCCCCATCGTGGAAAACGAAATGAACCTTCCTTCGTGGTCTACACGAATGCAATGCTCGCCCAAATGCTGAACATTTCACCGGAGCATTGCGCGAGAATAACATATAATAATGCCTGCAAGCTTTTTCGGTGGTGAATCAATTGACACTGTCATACCAGGCTCTTATTCATAACGAAATATCTCAGGTTGAGGACTTGATGCGTGCCCAGGCTGACGGCCTGACAGATGACCTCAAGGCTGCCACTCGCATCATGATCGCTGCCGGTGGCAAGCGGATCCGCCCCGCTCTGGCTTTACTGGTGGGTAAACTCCTGGGTGGTGATATTACCCGGTTGATTACTCTCTCGGCTGCCATCGAACTGCTTCATACCGCTACTCTGGTTCATGACGATCTGATCGATGGGTCATTGCTACGAAGGGGGGTTCCAACATTGAGTGCCAGATGGTCACCTGGCGCAACGATTCTCACTGGAGATTTCATGTTTGCACGTGCAGCAAAGTTGGCAGCAGAGACAGGGTCATTGGAAGTCATGAAGGTTTTTGCCCAGACCTTATCCGTTATTGTCAATGGGGAGATCGAACAGCTTTTTAGCAATCGTTACTCACCTGAGCGATCTGATTATCTTAACCGGATCTATGCCAAAACAGCCTCCTTATTTGAAACAACCGCACTTTCAGCCGCAATTATTGGTACTCAAGACACACGCATCCATCAAAGTCTTGCCCAATTTGGATATTCACTTGGCATGGCCTTTCAAATTATCGATGACATCATGGATTTCACTGCGGATTCCAACCAATTGGGGAAACCAGTTGGTAATGATCTTCGTCAGGGAATCGTGACCTTGCCTGTACTCATCTATAGGGATTCTCATTTGGACAATCAGGAATTATCAACACTTTTATCTGGAGAATGCTTTGATGAGGATCTCGTGCAATTGTTAATTGAAAAAGTTCGAAATAGCGATGCAATTGATAATACGCGTGCAGTTGCTGAGGAATATATTCATCAAGCCAAAGAGATATTAGGTACACTGGAACCGGGAAAGTACAATTCCGCTCTGTCTGATCTGGCAGTATATATCACCGGCAGGGTTTCTTAAATATACTCCCGTAGGCTGTGTTTGACCGCATAGGCAGCCGCTTCTGCACGATTGCTGACCCCCAATTTGGCTAAAATACTGCTGACATAATTTCGTACTGTCCCCTCCCCCAGGTAAAGTGATTTTGCAATCTCGCGATTGGTTTTGCCTTCGGAGACTAAAAGTAAAACATGCTTTTCTTGTTGGCTTAAATTTGCAAATGCCTGGGCTTCTTCATCTTTGGCTGCCCGTCTGACTTCCTGCAAGATCCTTTGTGTCACCGATGGATCAAGTGGTACCTTTCCCTGACCTGCAGATTCCAACGCCCTGACGAGATCTTCACTGGCAATTTGCTTGAGTATATAACCCGATGCACCAGCTCGGATGGCAGAAAATAACATTTCATCTTCCTCGTATGAAGTGATCATTATGACACGAGTATTCTTATAATTCTTTGTTATCTCTTCACAAGCTTCGATACCAGACTTGCCTGGTAGACGTATATCCATTAATACAACATCTGGTGTGGTGGTGGCAACCAATTCTATCGCTTCCCTGGCCGTGCCGGCTTCACCGACAACTTCAAACTGAGGATGATGTCCAAGTAATGATTTCAACCCGAGACGAACCACCTCATGATCATCCACCAGAAGTATTCTTTGTCTATTCATGTTTACTCGCAATCTTAAATCGATTTTTTCCGATAATCGATAAAACGATATCCAACACCCCGTTCAGTTAATATGTATTTTGGTACAGCGGGATTCTCCTCGAGCTTTTGCCGCAAATAATTGATATACAGCCTTACATAGTGAGGCTCGTCCCGATATTCATATCCCCAAACTTTAGACAGGATTTGATCGTGTGTAATGACCCAGCCCGCATTTTGTACAAGATGGAATAAAAGCCGATATTCGGTGGGCCGTAATTTTACCAGTTCCCCTGCCACCCAAATTTCACGTCTGTCAAAATCGATCTTTAATCGCTCGTCCACTTCGATCAATCCATGCATCCCGCCACTCAACGGTTCTGCTCTTCGTAATACGGCCTTTACCCTGCTTGACAACTCACGAGGGCTGAAGGGTTTTGTAATGTAATCATCAGCGCCCAACTCCAAACCTTTAATACGATCGTCCTCTTCCGCTTTGGCAGTTAACATGATCACGGGTACATTATTTATTTCTCGCAACATCTTTAATACTTCAAATCCATCCAGATCAGGTAACATTACATCCAGCAAAATCAAATCAGGTATGGTATCGCGCACCTTTTGTATCGCCTGTGTCCCCTTGAATGCTTCTTCAACCAGAAAACCATCGTGTTCCAAATTCAAACGAATAAAACGCACCATGCGTTCTTCGTCATCGACCACAAGTATTTTACGATTTTTAAACTGGTCTTCTGCCATTTATTGCTCTCTTACAAATGTGATGATCTTATCCTCTTCGTCTACCCCAACAACCTCGATCAGGTTGATCCGGGTAATTGGCCACAGAACAACCACGCAATCCACCTCAATATTATCCAGATCCCTTCCATCTTTTCTGCGAGGATGATGAACTGCGATCAGGTTATCACCCGCCGCCGGGAGTTTTTTGACCTCACCCTGCACCGGTTCTTCTCCGAGTATATGCAATATTACTGTTGGCATTTATATTCCTGTTAGAGTCTATTAATTGTTTTAATTTCCATTGATAAACGTCCGAAACTGATCAGATCTCCCGTCTTAATCGGGTAATCCATATTGGGCGATAGTCGTATTCCGTTGATTTGTGTGCCATTGATTGAAGTCAGGTCCCTGATAAACATTTCCTTTTCCGTGGTCATGATCAATGCATGAATTCTTGAGACTCCTTTTTCCAATCCATCATAAGGGGTTAAATCGAAATCTGGTATTACCGCCTGGCCTAAGGCTGCCCTTCCCAGCGTATATTCGTTTTTCTGAATTCGAATAACCACATCTCTGTTATTAATCTTTGCTGCGATTGCCACATTGATCTCGCCCTCCATTCTCATGGACTTCGATAGACCCTGGATCACACTACTATCAATAGTATCTATGGATGGCGTTAGATTGGCCTCTTCAACTTTAGTCTGTTCAGATAAGACCATTGTCTCACCGCATTTGGTACAAAAGAGTGTACCATCTGGTTCTTTATTGGAGCATTTCGTGCATATGGCCATCAGGGTGTCTCCAGCTTTCCGGGTAATAAGCAGAGCTCCCTGGTTCCATAGCGGATTTTTTTCTCTGCTTCTTCTGTATATTTACCCTTTACTCCCAATTGAAGTGCTTCAGATTGGATAAACTCTGATAGCTGGCTGACACCCATCTCGCCGATCTTCTTTGCAATGTTTTGCAGGGTTTTCGTACCATTAGCGATGTTACCTTTTTTAATATCCAGGTTCGCACGCTCTTCCATCCTGAATAAAACAGCTTTTTCAACATACTGGTATACATACCGATTTAATGTGGGCATTGATTTTTCGTCCACATTGGGTACTTGTATTTCCTCAACGAAAGATCGGGCTCGAATATCACAGCTGGGAATTTCAGCATTCAGGATTAACGTATCCAATAGTACTGAATCGACCGGTTTTTTGATTGGATGCACTTCGTACTCCAACAACACTCTGAGGGTGTCTCCACTACTAAGATGCCCCAGATTATCCATGTTCTTAATATCCAACATCTTTACCAAAGGTGAAAGTTGCATCGCAAAAATCAGGTTAGTCGCCTTGCTTCCCAGGTTTTCCAATGTTACATTTTCAACTTCATGATTGGACATTCTTTTTAGCTTGCTTTCAATGAAAGTGTGAAGCGCTTCTCCATCAGAGATATATTGACTCGTGTCACCACTATAACTGGCAATCTTATCAAGAAAATGCTCATCCCATTCAGAACCCATACCCAATGTGGTAATTCCAATATCATTGTTCGCCGCCAAATATGCCAGCTCAATACACTTTTCTTCATCTCCATAAGTATGTCCATCTGTTAGAAGGATTACTTGATGAAGATATTCATCCACCTTGTTCTTTAATATTTCATCTATACCAGCAGAGAGTCCTGCGAACATCTCGGTACCGCCACCAGCCTCGAGTCCGCTGATGGCAGTTGATATATCACCCACCTCATAGACCCTTTTCGCAGGTATCAGTATTCTCGCCCGATCATTAAAGACGACCAGTGAGATGACATCATTTTTATCTAATGACTCAAGCAAGCCGCCAAGTATTCTCTTCACTGCATCCAGACGACTTCCTGCCATGGATGTTGATGTGTCCACCAGTAACGCAAGGTTAAATCTTTTAGTGCTTACTTTACCACTGACCTCACCTGGATCCATTTCAAGAAGTACGTCAATGATCTGAGGATCATTACTCATCTTGAGAACATTCCAACTGGTATGCTTATTTAGCTTCAATTGAGGATATTCGATCGCATTGACGTTTGATGAGACATCATACATATTACGTTCATTCGAATCTGATAAAACCCTATAAGCTTCCTGAACGATAAAGAATTGATCCAACGTTTTAATGAACGGATTGGAGTCAGGATGATACTTCTTTGCCAATCTTTGATAAGAGCGTTTGATCATATCTTGATTGGCGTCCCGAGGTATGTTCATAACGTTGTAGTGATTCTTTTCATTCATACAGCTATCTCCCTGCTCTCTACCAATATTACACTGATATTATCGGGACCTCCAGCCTTATTTGCTTCTGCCACTAATTGATCACATGCAATCTGGATATTTTTTGCTTTGGAGACAATTTTAATTATTTTATTCTCATTCACAACGCCCCATAAACCATCACTGCAGAGTAATAGCCGGCTGTCATTTCTGAATACATGAGTGACAATATCTGCTTTCACCGAATTATCCCTGCCTACGGCTTTATACAAATAGTTCCTGTTCGGATGACTCAATGCTTCATCTTCTGAAATCTCGCCAGTATCGATTAATTTTTGAATGATTGAATGATCTTTGGTCAAGTATACAATACTTCCATCACGCCCGATGAAATATGCCCGGCTGTCACCAATGTGGGCTAGTGTCAGCTGGTGATCCAACAACAATCCTGTGATGATGGTCGTACCTCCACCAGGCGCCAGATTTACTACAGCCTGCTGGGCATCCGTTATACTCTTCTCCATCGCCTCATGCAGGCTCATCATATTGTCTGTCATCACATCACTGATAAAGGGAATCATCATGTTCTTGATCAGTGATACTGCTGATGCATTTGTAGCTGCTGAACTGGCTGCCTCTCCGGCCACATACCCACCCATTCCATCTGCCACGATAAACAAACCAAATGCTTTAACACCAGAATTGTCAAAGGATAAACCCGTATTGACATAGATGCTGTCCTCGTTGTGGTCGCGTTGTTTACCGATGCTTTGGGCAAATGCAGCCTGATAGTGGATGATAGCGTTGTTGTTCATAATTTCCGTCGTAGTAAATTTATATGTCAGTTTTTTCTTCAGCTACCTGTATTATTTTATCATTATTAATTCTGCACAAGGAATTTATTCCTGTTACACTTTGATTGCATACAGCCTGTGATCCATTGAACCAATATATAACATATGACTAAAAAGAACAGGTGATCCAGTGATTGGTCCTTCTGTTTTATATTTCCAGACCATTCGCCCATTGGTGGCATCCAGACAATACAGATATCCATCTGTAGAACCACAATATATGTTTTCTTCATAAACAGCTGGTGAGCCTGCTATTTGACCACCTGTCTTGAATTTCCACTTTTCCACAGGTCGAAAAACATCTACACAATATAAGTAGCCATCCGCAGAGCCCACATAAACATAATCCTTGAATACCAGCGGAGAGGATATCGATCCCTTCTGCATGCGGTATCTCCAGATGATCCAGCCTGAGTTTTTGTCCAAAGCAAACAGATGTCCTTCCAATGAAGCAAATATCACTTCTTCCTGGTATACTGCCGGGGAAGAAGTTACAGCTCGTTTGGTTTTATTCCGCCATTTAATCTCGCCAGATAAAGATGCGCAATAAAAGTCCCCTTCTTCACAGCCAAAATAGAGAAGATCGTCATCCACCAAAACTGAAGAACGAACTGGTCCAGCGGCTTCTATTTTCCACAAGGCATGACCGGATTCGGCGCTAACGGCATGAAGGCGTCCATCATCTGATCCAATATAAATGACTTTATTGTATATTCTTGGTGAAGACCGAATTGCATCATCTGTGCTATAAGCCCATTTCAGCGACCCATCTTTCAAATACAAAGAGTATAGTTTCTTATCTTCAGAACCGAAATAAATAGCGTTTTCCAGAACTGCCGGCTTAGATGCAATTCCCCCCTCAGTCGGCGCCTTCCATTCCATTTTTCCAGTATTTGCATTGATTGCATACAGGTTCCGATCATATGCACCTACATAAACCATATCATTATAATAATACGGTGCCTGTCTGATTTCATCTTCACATTCAAAAATCCAAACAGGTCTTACAGAGAAAACATCATTTGAAGAAGCGGTTTCATCCAGGCTTTTTTCTGCTCGATGAGCAGGCCGGCTGCCATGTAAACATCGATCCAATGCCGTTTTCATTTCCAAAATATTCGAATATCGTTCTTCCGGCTTATATCTGACCGCTCGATTGATAATATTCTCGAATTCCTCAGAAATATCCTGATTAACCGACCTGACCTTTCGTTCATGGAAAGTAAAAGGCGGTTCTTCGCGAGGATCCACTTTTGTGAGCAGGTAGTGTAAAGTAGCACCGAGTGAATAGATGTCAGCCTGGGGAGTTGCTTCTCCACGATATTGCTCCGGAGGAGAAAATCCTTCTGTACCGATCATTGTTCCTTTAACGCCCGTTTCAAATACTTTCGCAATACCAAAATCGATTAGAAATACATGGCTGTTGTTATCGATCATGACATTGGATGGTTTCATGTCACGAAAAACAATCGGTTTCGGATGGTAGTTGTGAAGATAATACAGTACATCACATATTTCCAAAGCCCACTTTATTACTTGATCCTCGGGGATAAACCCTGGTGTATCGTTGATGATCTTTTCGAGATCCTTTCCTTGTATGAATTCCAGGATAAGGTAAGAACGGTCACCTCGTGTGAAGTAATCTGCGATATGCGGAATGGCTGGATGACTCAAGCTTGCCAATATATTGGCTTCTCGCTCGAAGTTTTGTATAATGGAATCACGCAGCAAGCTGTCATCAGTATGCATCATCATCTCTTTAATGGCAACAAGCTTGACGGTGTTGGGGAAATGCAAATCCCTGGCACAGTAGACTCCGGCCATGCCACCTCGTCCAACCATGGATTGTATTAAATATCGTCCATCAAGCTTTGTTCCAGGATGGAGGCGAGATGGATTTGCACCCTGGTTATTATTTCCGTCGTCGATGATCCTGGTTTCCGTAGCTAATCGCTCCTTTTTATCTAATTATATTGTCCAATACGTCTGGATGCAATGTTTATTCCGACTCGTGTCTTCCTCAATCAGGCTTTTGTTTTGCATCTATAATAGCATATATACCCAAAATACTTATCCTTGGAGATTAAATGTTTAACACATTATCTGAAGCCGAAAAGTATATTGATTCAAATGACATTCAGATGATCGATCTGAAATTCATCGATCTGATCGGTCGCTGGCACCATGTCACCATTACCAGAAATGAATTCAATGAAGATCTGATTTCTGAGGGTATCGGTTTTGACGGATCAAGTGTCGGCCTAAAAAGTGTTAAATCTGGTGATATGGCACTTATTCCAGATCTTGCTACTGGTGTGATCGATCCATTCTGGGAAACACCCACTCTCAGCTTCATCTGTAATACCGTTGAAGCAGATTCAAAAGTCTTGTTTCAAGATGGACCCCGCTATATCGCTTCACGGGCAGAAAAGTACATGGTTGACTCCAAAATCGCCACCAAAAGCCTCTGGGGACCAGAATTCGAATTTTATATCTTGGAAAGGATAACATTTACAAATAAAAGCTACCATGCTTCCTATCGCATGGATTCATCAGAAGGTATGTGGAACAGCAACTCACCAGATGATCACAATACAATTCCCACTCATGGTGGTTATCACGCCCTGCCACCTCGCGATCATCATTATCAACTCCGCTCCGAGATGATTTCTGCATTGAAGGATTTGCAAATTCCGATAAAGTATCACCATCACGAGGTAGGTGCACCCGGTCAATCTGAGATAGAAACCCCCATGCTACCTTTATTATTAGCGGCAGATGCCATCATGATGATCAAATATGTATCCAAAATGGTAGCCAGCCAACATGGTAAACACGTAACCTACCTTCCCAAACCATTCTTTGACGAAGCAGGAAGCGGAATGCATTTTCATATTCAGTTATTCAATGACAAAACGAATCTTTTTTATGACGCTGATGCAGATGATTTATTAAGTCAAACTGCACTATTTTTTATTGGCGGGCTCCTGACGCACGCGCCAGCGGTACTTGCTTTTACCAATCCGACAACGAATTCCTATAGACGCCTGGTTCCCGGTCATGAAGCCCCGGTAAATTGTTTCTTTTCAAGTGGCAACCGAAGTGCGGCCATCCGTGTACCAAAGTATGCCACGCAACCGGATAAAGTCCGTTTTGAATTCCGTCCGCCAGATGGGTCATCCAATCCATACCTGGCACTCGCAGCCATGCTGATGGCTGGACTGGATGGCATTCGGAACAGGATTGATCCTACCAAAGCCGGGTTTGGACCGATAAATGAGAATATCTTCTCATGGAGTCCGGAACAACGTTCCAAAATAAAAGGTTTACCTTGTTCTTTAGCCGAAGCAATGGATGCGCTTGCCAATGACAACGCTTTTCTTAAAGAAAATCAAGTCTTTAGTGACAACTTGATCGCCAATTGGATACAGACCAAGCGAGATGAGGATGTGTTATTATCCACCCGGCCTCATCCATATGAAATTGAAATGTATCACGATATTTAGATTTTACGGTGATTGTATTATCTGAAGATATTGACCGGCAGCCCATCCCTGCCGGTTTTCATCATACGATGAAACCACCTTCCACCAGAAAAAACCATCTTTTAATTCAGGGCCATCCATGATGGTAAAAACCTCATTCTCCATCGCCACAAATCTTGCCTGATTATCGATTCCAGGTGCAGCGCGTATGGATAAACCGATACCGCCCGTACCATAGATTTGTACATAAGCTCCGCTTGAAAAATACTCATCCGGGGTTTGTACTGGTGTTATTTCATCTAAGTAAGTCAGAGTAGCAGTAATGGTTGCTGTTGATACGGCAATTTTCGTAATCACTGCTGTATTGTAAAATGATCCCTGCGTTAATCTGTTGCGAAACATAATGCTGGTTCCAATCAACATGCAAACGCAGATGATTGCCAATCCTGCTCCGGCAAATATGTATTTGTAAGTATCCTGTTTTCTTATCATGGACAAACCCATTATACCTGATGACATTGCTAATATCTATGCGCATGTTGTCGTTTCTGCCGCTATGTTATAATTTTCTGGCATGCCTATCGAAAACACGCCCAATCTCATACTCGGTAATCGCTATCGCGTCATAAAGAAGATCGCAACCGGCGGGATGGCTTATGTTTATCTCGGGCATGATACCACCCTGGATCGATCGGTTGCGATTAAGATCTTAAAACAAAGTCTCTCTCGTGATAAAGCGTTTGCCGATCAGTTCCATCATGAAGCAAAAGCAGCAGCAAACCTGACTCACCCCAATATCGTGACTGTTCATGATTTCGGTTTTGACAATACCAAGTTATTTATTATTATGGAATTTGTTGCCGGTTATGATTTACAGACCACTCTTATTCGTCAGCCATCGATCACATTATATGAAATCCTGCAGCTGTTGATTCAGGCCTGCGATGGTATCGGTTTTGCACATAAAGCCGGAATTATTCATTGTGATCTAAAACCTCAGAATCTTCTGGTAACTCACGATCATAAATTAAAAGTTACTGATTTTGGTATTGCGCGTGCAGTATCCGCGGCGACTTCAGATAGTATACAGAATCTCGTTTGGGGCTCACCACATTATTTTTCACCCGAACAATCAGCTGGCTATCCACCCACCCCTGCATCCGATGTCTACTCATTAGGAGTTGTTTTATTTGAAGCACTAACCGGGATTCTGCCCTTTGAATCAGTTGACAATACTGAACTGGCTCGCATGCACCAGGAGGTCCTCCCACCCCGACCACGATCCATCAACCCCATGATACCGGCCATGCTTGAACAGGTCATGATAAAACTGCTTTCAAAGGATCCATCGACACGATACAGGACTGCAGATCAACTGGCAATTATCCTTCGCAATATCGCTCGTGAGAATCCACAGCTTGCGAAAAGTATCCGAACAGTCCCTGCTTCAACAATTCCTGGAGATTTGGATAAGGGTTTATATCATCGATTCATGTCATCCGTAAAAGATCTGGATTGGGGCACGATCGCCCTGGCTATCCTTTCAACCTTGGCGGTGGGTGGGTTAATTCCTTTTTGGTTTTATGTATGGTTATCAATGAACGGCTATTAGGTGAAAAATGTCATCAAAACTTTTATCCGCTTCCATTCTTTCTGCTGACTTATCCCACCTGGCAGATCAAATAAAGGAAGCCGAATTGGCTGGTGTGGATTGGATCCATGTGGATGTCATGGATGGCGCCTTTGTACCAACGATCACCATGGGTCCTGTAATTGTGGAAGCCTGCCGCAGGGTTACTGATCTGCCGTTGGATGTCCATCTGATGGTAAATAACCCCTCCCGCCACATCGTAGATTTTATTAATGCAGGTGCCAATATCCTGACAATTCATATCGAGGCATGTCCGGATATACGGGCTGATCTGTCCAATATCAGATCTCACGGATGTAAAGCCGGTATTGTCTTGAACCCAGATACATCTCCATCAACCATTAATTCCGTGTTTGATATTGTTGACCTTGTTCTGGTTATGTCTGTTTTCCCTGGTGCATCCGGTCAGAGTTTTCTTCAGAACAGCCTGGAAAAGATATCGCAGATACATCGTGATTTAGAGAGTATTAACAGCAAAGCCCAGATCGAAGTCGATGGAGGCGTAAATCTCGAAAATATAAAAAGCATATCAGATGCAGGGGCTGATGTTTTTGTGGCTGCCACGGCAATCTTTCGCTCACCATTGGGCATCCATAACGCTGTCAAATCCTTGAAATCTGCGTTAAAATAAATAATCGCGGATCGAACCGCGATCATAGTGGAACAGGATCGTGATTAGCTTTTACCTAATGTTCGAATGCATTTGGCACACAGAATCGCCTTAACCTTTCGACCATCCTTAATAATTGTAACTTTTTGCAGATTCGGTCGAAACACACGGTTGGTTGCCCTTAGCGAAAAACTTCGATTATGCCCAAAGGTGGTAATTTTGCCGCAATGATCACATTTTGCCATCTATAATTGTCCTTTCGAGTTACTTCGATAACGAGCGCCTATTATAGCATAAATCGTAACCAAAACAGATTAATGAAGTTAATTACATAGGATGAACCATGACCAATAACACTGATAATCCTCTCGGAAATGTTTTCATTTCGCATCGTGCCATTGCCACCATCGCTGCACAAACTGCACTCAGCTCATATGGTGTCGTTGGATTCACATCCAGGGATTTCCTCAGGGGTATTGTAAACCTGGTTATCCGCGATCAATCATATGGGGTTGAAATCTCAGTCGAAAATGATGTGGTTGGAATTGATATCTATATCGTCGTTGAATATGGTGTTCGAATCACTGAGGTTGCCAGTAGTGTTGCCAGCAGTATTCGTTTCAATGTAGAGAAAATAACCGGGTTATCTGTAGATCGTGTGGACGTGCACATACGGGGTCTACGTATCAGTGATATGGATTAGTGATGGTTACCAAATGAGTGATACCAATACCCATGCACACTTTCTTCCACTTTCTGTTGATGATGATGATTCAATCATTAACGGATCAAACTTAAAAGCCCTAATACTGGCTGGTTTAACCTGGTTAAAGACGAATCAGCAAACCGTTAACTCACTGAATGTATTTCCAGTTCCGGATGGTGATACCGGTACCAATATGGTTTTAACCATGCAGGCTGCTTATGATGAGATAGCTGATTCAAGCGAAAATAATATCGGCAAACTTGCCCATGCCGTTGCCCAAGGGGCATTGATGGGCGCCAGAGGCAATTCGGGAGTCATTCTCTCCCAATTATGGCGCGGTTTCGCACGTGGGCTCGATAATCTTGAGAGTATGGATGCGCCCACCCTGGTGAAAGCGCTTGAAGAAGCCAAGATTACTGCTTATAAAGGTGTTGTTAAACCTGTTGAAGGTACGATTCTGACTGTAGCAAAAGACATCTCAACTTCAGCCACGAAAACTCTGGGAAAAACGAGATCTCTGGAGGCTATTCTTGAGGCAATCGTCACAGAAGCTGCTCAATCCGTCGAACGCACACCTGAATTGCTTCCGATTTTAAAACAGGCCGGTGTCGTTGACTCAGGTGGCAAGGGTCTCTATTTTATTCTGGATGGCATGTTACGTTTCATCCGAGACATGGATATGGAGACACCAGAAGCTGGAATTCTAAGCATATCATCCATGAATCTTGAAAACACAGAGGAAATGATCGAACCAGGCCAGGATTACGAGATCGTACTGGATTTTTCTCCCAATTCCAATCTGGATATGGACACTTTCTACACCGACCTGGGGAAAATTGGAACCTCAATACAAATCGGTGAAGGAGATGGGTTTTACCGTTTGCACATCCATGTACCCAAAGAAAACAGGAATCGCCCGGTTGAATATGTGGAATCAATCGGTACCATTTTTTCTGAAAAAACAGAAAATTTAATGGCACAGATGGAACAGCGCAGGAAGCAATCTGCAGAACAGATTGCCTTTAATACAGTTGTGGATGGCATGATCGGCCTCATCGCAGTCTCACCTGGAGATGGTTTTGACAGGATTTTTGCCAGCCTGGATGTAAACGCAGTAATCAAGGGTGGGCAAACCATGAATCCAAGTACTGAACAGATCCTTCAGGCAGCTGAGAGCTTACCTACCGACAGAATAATTGTTCTGCCAAACAACAAGAATATCATCCTTGCTGCACAGACAGCTGCAACAGTATCTAAGAAGAAGCTGGCAGTCGTCCCAACACGCAGTATTCCACAAGGATTGGCTGCCACGTTAAGGATGAATCCATCCGGAGATTTGGATACTGTTTATTCAGAAATGTGCGAGGCACTTGGTGAAGTCGAAACAGGCGAGATCACTCAAGCAACCCGCTCTGTCAAAGTAAATGATGTGAATGTTAAGGAAGGTGAAGTAATAGCCCTTCACAACGGGAATCTCGTGTACTCATCCGATAACCCCCTGGATGCCTGTCTTGGGCTGTTATCAAAAATCGATCTCAACTCTCATGAGCGAATCACCTTCTTTTGGGGTTGTGACATGAAATCAGACGAAGTAGATAGAATTGCAGCAAAAGTCAAAGAGAAGTTTCCAGCTTTCGAAATTGAAATCCATTCAGGTGGTCAACCTCATTATCAATTAATTTTATCCATCGAATAATCATGTGTATCATGCGCATTGTGATTGACATATTCACAGCGTGTATACCCATGTTGGATACTTTTCTCATCGATATCTTATAATGGGGTGAAACATTGTATGATACCCGATGCGCTAAATAAAATCAGGAAGTACCTTCAAAGTGAACGACAGCGTGGTTATGACAACCGTACAATCTTCGGGGGACTAGAAAAAGCAGTAAAAACGTGGGTAATTGAAGCAAAAACAGAAAACATACCTGAAGAACAACTCCAGCATGTGTCTCAGTTGTTTTCTGCCTATGCAAAAATGGCTATAGAAGACAGAAAAAAAGGGATTGATATACTTTGGAAACAACTAAACCTGGATGACTTGCCTGGAACAATCCATGGTCAAAAAAACACGAAACCTGATAAACCTGATTCATCCCTCACACAATATCAAACACCCGCAACTCCCCTATCTAACAAACAATCATCGGTAACCCACTCCAATAAAAATGACCGTATAGCCACCAGCCCGAGGGATGATATCGGGGTTGGGCTCGATGCACCTCTTAATGTTGTTCAAGGTATCGGCCCTGCAAGGGCAAAATCGCTTGCGCTTCTTGAATTAAGAACTCTGGGCGACCTCTTATATTATTTTCCCCGGAGGTACGATGATTACAGTCAATTGAAGACTATACGCGATATAACCTATGGGCAGGATGTTACCATCATCGCCAGTGTCCAGGATGTATCCAGTCGCCCGGCAAAGAACAGAAAAATCAAGATCACAGAAGCCATCGTAAACGATGGCACATCCTCCTTACGCCTTACCTGGTTCAACCAGCCATGGATAATCAGACGTCTTCAAAAAGGCCGGTTGTTATCCATATCAGGTCGCGTTGATCAATACCTGGGGCGCCCGGTAATCAACAATCCGGATTTTGAAGAGCTGGATTCCGAACAATTACATACCAACCGAATTGTCCCGGTATATTCCCTGACCAGCCACATCACCCAGCGATGGCTACGGAATTTACTTTTTCAGACTGTAAGATACTGGGCTCCGCGCGTGAAAGATATTCTGCCCGAAGTCTCCATCACCCGAAATTCTTTAGTGGATCTGCCAACGGCTCTTTTTCAAATTCATTTCCCTGATGATTCAGTATCACTTCAAGCTGCCAGACAACGCCTCTCATTCGACGAAATATTCCTGCTTCAGCTGGGTGTTCTTAAACAAAAGGCCAGTTGGCAGGCATTAGAAGCACGTCAGTTTCCCGTTTCTGATGATCTTCTTAACCGAATGATCGCTCATTTACCTTATCGCCTGACCGGTGCCCAGGAATGTGTCTTGTCAGAAATACGGAACGATCTTATATCTGGAAGACCTATGAACAGATTACTGCAAGGTGATGTCGGTGCTGGTAAAACTGTCCTGGCAGCTCTGACAGTTGCAATGGTATGCCAGCAAGGCGCCCAATCCACTTTAATGGCGCCCACCAGCATTCTCGCCACACAGCATTATCAGACAATTCAGAAACTTGTATCATCTCAAAAGAATATTGCCATAAAACCTGATCAGATCAGATTATTGATTGGTGACACATCGGTACAGGAAAAAGAAGAAATTCGACAGGGCTTGGCAGATGGTTCCATTACATTAGTCATTGGAACACATGCGCTCATTGAAAGCCCTGTTAAATTTAAAGACCTGCAACTGGTGATTGTTGATGAGCAACATCGCTTTGGGGTTTCTCAACGGGCGCTTTTACGTTCGAAAGGTCATAACCCGCATTTACTGGTGATGACCGCCACTCCCATCCCGCGCTCACTGGCTTTAACGATATATGGTGATCTGGATCTATCCATTCTGGATGAAATGCCGCCAGGGAGACAGCAGATTGAAACCCAGTTGTTATCGCCACGTGAACGCGATCGGGCATACACCTTGATTCGCGATCAGGTATCACTGGGCTGCCAGGCATTTATTATTTATCCTTTGGTGGAAGAGGGTGAAAACGAAGAGACGAAGGCTGCTGTGGAAGAGCATGAACGACTCCAAAAACATGTTTTTCCTGATTTACGATTGGGGTTGTTGCATGGCAGACTAAAAGCTGAAGAAAAAGATACCATCATGGCTGGTTTTCGCTCAGGCGAATATCAGGTATTGGTATCCACATCTGTAATTGAAGTGGGTGTGGATGTTCCGAATGCCACCATGATGATAATCGAGGGTGCGAATCGTTTTGGCCTCGCACAACTGCATCAATTTCGTGGTAGAGTTGGGCGTGGTTCTCAACAATCCTATTGCCTGCTTATTCCTGAGTCAGACGATGCACTGGAAAATGAACGATTATCTGCGATGACACAAACGAATGACGGGTTTATACTTGCTGAAAAGGATCTTGAACAACGGGGGCCTGGAGATTTTCTGGGAACCCGCCAATCAGGTTTTTCAGATCTCAGGTTGGCAGATTTAACCGATCTTCACCTCATTGAAAAAGCACGGAAAGAAGCCCAGACTTTATTCCAACAAGATCCTGACTTGACTGACCCTGAGCACATCATTCTCTCAGGTACTTACAAGCGATTCTGGAAGGAAGGACAAGGAGACATCAGCTGATGAAAGTGCGTGCCATTTTCCCAGGAACTTTTGATCCCATCCATTATGGACATATTGATATTGCTACCCGCGCCACCAGGATCTTTGACCAAGTTGTGATTGCGGTATACGATCGTCCTTTGAAGAACCTGCTTTTTAGTCCTGATGAACGTCTGTCGCTGGTAAGCGATTCATTCAGTGATGTAAAAGGGATAAAAGTATGTGGTTATAGCGGAATGACTGTTGAATTCTGTCGTAAGATGAATGCAAAGGTTATCGTACGCGGATTAAGGGTTTTTTCTGATTTTGAAGCAGAATTCCGAATGGCATTAGCAAATCATCGACTTGCCCCGGATATCGAAGTGGTTGCATTAATAACCAATGAAGAACATACTTTTTTATCCTCTTCAACCGTGCGGGAAATTGTATCTTTGGGAGGCGATGTTACCAGCATGGTGCCTGGTCACGTAAAAAAAGCCTTATTGAAAAAATTTAAAGATTTCGATGATGGAGAATATTACCCCGTCCAGAGTCTTCGAGATTGATTTTCACTCAATAAGGTCATGCGAGTTTGGTGTGGTTCTTGCAACTATTCCAAACAAATAATAATTGCGGATGGTATGTATGGATATCTTGCATCTTGTTGACCGGCTTGAAGAATTGTTCAATGAAAGCAGACCAATACCTTTTACTCACCTTTTAATTGTGGATGAGGATAGGATGCTGGATCTGATCGATCAAATGCGCGTGTCAATCCCTGAGGAAATTAAAAAATCACAGCAGGTTCTTGTGCAACGCGATCGTATCCTCGCTCAAGCCCAGGAAGAGGCCAATCGTACAATCAGCCTTGCACGTGAAAAAAGTGAGGAATTGTTGAATCAGGATCCAACAGTTCAAGCTGCCCAGGATAGGGCTGACCAGATCCTGGCAAAGGTTCGAGAAGAGGCAGAGCATTCCAAGCGTGAATCCGATGATTACGTTTTGGATACTTTACGCAGACTTGAATTGGAAATGGATCGAATCCAGACCCAGGTGCGTAATGGTATTCAGGCATTGGAAGCAGATAAGCATCCAAAATAGCATTGATCTGTTCGTTTTATTGATGATCAAGAGGCACAGATGCATGTGCCTCTTTTTTATTCCTTTTTTCAGGTTTAATCGCTCCTGAAACCGGATGAAGTGCGTTTTTTATGATTTGATCCATATGGACTACTGGAATGACTTTCAGGTCCATTCTTACTTTTTTGGGAACGTCAACCAAGTCTTTTACATTCCGCTCTGGCAGATACAATCTTTTCAACCCGGACCGGTGAGCAGCCAGGACCTTCTCCCTGACCCCCCCCACGGGCAGGATCTTCCCACGCAAAGTGATCTCACCTGTCATCCCAATATCCTTATACACCTTGCGGCCAGTCAATGCTGATGCCAAAGCCGTGGCCATGGTAATCCCTGCACTTGGACCATCCTTTGGAATAGCTCCTTCTGGTATGTGTATATGGATATCGGCTTTTTCAAATATATCCACAGGAATTCCCAGTTCTTTTTGTCTTGATTTGATATAGGAGAGTGCAGCCTGCGCCGATTCCTGCATGATCTCGCCAATCTGACCGGTGATCTGCAAATTTCCCTTGCCTTCCACGATGAGTACCTCAACTGGCATTATCTCACCGCCATTTTCTGTCCACGCAACTGCTGTTGCAACACCAGATTCATCTTCGCGCTCAGCTATTGATAAGTAGTATTGGGGCGCTCCCAGGTGTTTCTCCAGAAGTTCCGGGGTAATGCTGCTTATATAGGTCTTTTTTTCGGACTTCTTCCGGGCGATCTTCCTGCAAACCCTGCCAATTTCCCGTTCAAGATTTCGCACACCCGCTTCATAAGTGTATTCTTCAATGATTTTTCGTATTGCTTTTTCACCCAATAACATATCCTGGTCTGCCAGGCCACTCTCCTCCATTTGTCTTGGGATGAGGAACCTTCTGGCGATTTCAATCTTCTCTTCTTCAATATAACCCGGAAAATCAATGACTTCCATTCGATCAATCAATGCTGCAGGTATCGAGTTCAATGAGTTCGCTGTAGTGATAAAGAGCGCCTGCGAAAGATTATAGGGTAATTCAAGATAGTGGTCAGAAAATGCATGGTTTTGCTCAGGATCAAGCACTTCAAGCAATGCAGCAGACGGATCTCCCCTGAAGTCGGCACCAAGCTTATCGATTTCATCCAGCATGAAAAGTGGATTAATGGTACCGGCCCTCTTCATCGTCTGTATCACACGACCAGGCAATGCGCCAATATATGTCCGACGATGTCCCCTTATCTCTGCTTCATCGCGTACACCGCCAAGAGACACTCTGACGAATTTCCTGCCCAAAGCCTGGGCGATTGATTTCCCGAGTGAAGTTTTGCCCGTTCCCGGCGGTCCGACAAAACATAGTATGGGTTGCTTGTGTTTTTTGGGGTGCAGACTCAGAACAGCAATGTACTCAAGTATTCGCTCCTTGGCTCGTTTCAACCCGTAATGATGTTTTTCCAGAATCCGTTGGGCATGTCTGACATCCAGATTATCCTCTGTACTCTCGACCCAGGGAAGTTCCAGTATCCAATCCATGTATGTGCGGATAATTCCCACTTCTGGTGCGAGCGATTGCATTTGGCTAAGCCGTTCGATTTCCTTTAGCGCCTGTTTGTTGACTTCTTCCGGCAGCTCTTTTCTTTCAATTTTCAATCGTAATTCAGCCATTTCGCGAGACCAAATGTCGCCTTCGCCCAATTCATTTTGAATGGCTTTCATTTGTTCACGCAAATAAAATTCTCTCTGTGAACGGTCTACTTCAGTCTGAACCCTTTCCTGGATCTCATCCTCCAATCGCAGCACATCCAACTCCTGAGCCAGCAGTGTATTTACTTTTCTCAGTCGCTCAATCGGATCCCGTAATATGAGTAACGCCTGTCGCTGCTTGATTGGGAATGACACTGCGGTTGCCACCATATCCGCCAGCCATCCTGGCTCGGTGATATTCATTGAAAATAGCTGGGCTTCCTCTGGGAGGCTGCGATCCAGCTGAACACACTTTTCAAACAGGTTCCTGGTAGCCCTCATAAGAGCTTCAATCCTTGAATTGATTGCCGACGCTTCGATTATCGGTTTCGCCCGAACCACGATAAATGGCTCCCGTTGTATCACCTCAATGACTTCCACCCGCCGTCGTCCCTGTACCAATGCCGAATTGTTACCATCCGGCATGTTCAATAACCTGCCGACAGCAATTTCAACACCTATGGGTAACAGGTCTTCCGGATCCGGGACCTCAATTTCGGCATTTTTTTGTGGCAGACCAATTACGGTCATATCATTGAATTGCGCTTCCTGGATTGCCAACAAACTTGGTCCCGGCTGTATGAAAATGGGAGAGATCATCCGTGGAAATACCACCAGATCCCTTAATGCCAATACCGGGCATTCTATTAATCCAGTATCATCCGGTTGTGAATTGGGTATCCGATATAATTCGTCAGTTCTTTGATGAAGTGACGATGCATAATCCTCGTCGTCATCTCTCGCCATCCACTCATTATTTTTCATGTTCATCCATCTCTCTTTTTCATCCAACGATACTTCCACGTACTGCAGCTGCAATAAAAACACTCCCAGCAGCCAATATCACATTTGAAGGTTCGGATGTTCCCAATACTTCTTTCAAGGTTTCTTCAACGCTATTAAATGCTACTGCGTGCCTGCCCATCTTATTGACGAATTCCACAATGACTTCCGGATCCAGCGCCCGCGGGTGCTCTGATTTAGTAGCGTAGATGCGATGAATTCTGGGTAATAGTTCCTTTAAGATATTGATAACATCCTTATCTTCTGAGGCCCCAAATATCAAATCTATTGTCTGGTCGGGTAAATAATCATCCAATGTTTGGCGTAAACGCCTGGCAGAATCCTGGTTATGCGCAGAATCCAAGATCACCAGGGGTTTTTCCTTGATAATTTCAAAACGTCCGGGCCATTTTGTTGATTTGAATCCCTGCATCACGGCTTCACGTGGGATATTAAACCCGGCTTTTTGGCATACATCTAAAACAGCATACGCTGTCGCTGCATTCTCCATCTGATGCGATCCGAGCATTCCAATCTCCAAAATAACCGGCTTCCAATCAACGTTCTTCGATCGACCCTTGAGATAATTATCCATCCCCTTTTGTTCATCTAGATACCATATATAAGCGGATTGCCCTTCCAATGAATGCTCGATTGGCTTCCATAACAGATCCCTGCCAACCAGGGTTAATTCTGATCCGCGAGTTTCAGCGATATCCAGGATTGTGTGTAATGCTTCCGCTGGCTGAGGTGCACTGACGACCGGGATACCCGGTTTTATGATGCCGCTTTTTTCCCTGGCAATATCTGATAATGTATTGCCCAATATACTGGTGTGATCAAGTGATATCGATGTGATGGCTGACACAACCGGGTTAACCACATTGGTGGCATCCAGTCTTCCCCCCAAGCCAACTTCTGCCACAACGATATCCGTGTCCTGTTGGGAGAAATATTTGAATGCAATTGCCGTGGTAATCTCAAACGTGGATAATTTCGGTATCTTTGAAACAGCGTCTTTCACTGAATTTACCAGTTCGATCAATTGCTGATGAGTGATGGGTGTCCGATTAACCTGAATACGTTCGCAATAATCTTCCATATGGGGCGATGTATATAATCCAGCCTTATACCCTGCCTGCTGCAGAGCCTGCGCACAAAATACCGCGGTTGATCCTTTTCCTTTCGTTCCGGCGATGTGAATGACTGGATAATCATGATGCGGATTTCCAATCAAATCCAGAAATCGCACCATTCTTCCCAAATTGAATTTGTCAGCTGAATAGCGAAAAGCTCTGGTTAGACTGTAATCCACGAATGAATACAGGTAATCCAATGTGTCCTGGTACGCTTTATCGTTCTGATTGAAATCCATACATTCCTAATTAACTGGAGGGATTGTACCCGCCTCAGGTTCAATCTGCAAGCTATGCTTCCGGGAAAATCGTTATACTGCTTTGAATCAGGTCCCCAATATCGGGTAAAATCGTATCATGCCTGTCGGCGTTCTAACGATGGATATACGCTTGCCCGGGTGCAAATCACTCAAAGAGAAAAGGAGTAGAATTGCACCCATTATTCACCAGGTTCATTCTCACTTTAATGTCTCCATTTCTGAAACCGATCATAACGATGCATGGCAAATCACATGCTTGACTTGTGCGATTGTTTCCAACAGTAAAAAACATATAGATAAAAGCCTAAATGAAGTATCTCATTTTATTGAATCACGCTGGCCAGACGAAATGCTCATCAATATGAAGTTCGAGATATTCTGATGGAACCACATAAATGAGATATACATTTCCTTATGGAAACAAATCCATAACACTCGATTTATCCGGATTTCAATCCGTTGATCTTATTACGCCACGCGACATGGCAGCAGCCCCCCATCCCCTGGAAGAAATCAGGTCAGCGTTAATCAATTCATTGGGGAGTCATATCGATTCTTTTAACTCGACTCAGACTGTTGCAATCGGTATTAACGATAAGACCAGGCCGGTGCCTCATGAATACCTCTTACCGCCATTACTTTCAATGCTTGAAGAAAACGGTATCGAACGTAAAAATATCCACCTGATCATAGCCAGTGGAACTCACCAACCCATGTCCAGGGCAGAAATTCAAAGGATGTTACCCAGTGAGATCCATGAGAACTATGCGATATCCTGTCATGATTGTGATAAAAGCAAGATGATATATCTTGGCAAAACCAGCTATGGAACACCCGCGATCATAAATAGCGCATTCCATGATGCCAATATACGGATTTGCGTCGGGAATATCGAGACACATCATTTCATGGGATATTCTGGAGGTGTGAAAACTGCAGCCATCGGCCTGGCTGGAAAACCAACGATCAACCATAATCACGCAATGATGACACATCCCAATGCCATCAGTGGACATTATGAAGACAACCCGATGCGCCAGGATGTTGAGGAGCTCGGAAAAATGATTGGTGTCCATTTTGTCTTGAACGCAATATTGAACACTGATCAACAAATCATCAAGGTACTTGCCGGTAACCCGGTTTCCGTTATGCGAGCTGGTATCAAGCTATCCAGACAGATCAACCAGATCCCGGTTAATGGAAAGTATGATCTGGTGATCGTATCTCCAGGTGGATATCCAAAAGATATCAATTTTTACCAATCCCAGAAGGCAATGACGCATGCAGGCCTGATCACCCGGGAAGGTGGAGAAATTTTGTTATTGGCAGAGTGTCGCGATGGAATCGGTAGCTCTGCATATGAGAACGCCATGCAACAAATTTCATCCCATTCAGCTGCCATGGAGTACTTCAACACCCATGATTTTAACATCGGGTCACATAAAGCTTACCTGGTTGCGCGTGATGGCCTGACCAAGCAAATCCATCTTCATTCTTCTCTTTCCGATGACAAGACCAAACTGATCCTCTTGAATCCATTGGCAAATCCACAGGATTTTGTGGATCACTTCACAGATATTCAAATGTCTAATATGAGAGTCGCCGTAATGCCGAATGGCACAAGCACCATTCCTCAAATCCTTAAGTAGGATTTAATATGGAATACATGAAAAACCCCCAACTCGACGGAAATGAATTCTTCTTAAACGTCAACAAGGTCGGTTTTTTATTACTGCATGGCTTCACTGCCACGACCACTGAAGTCAGGTTGCTGGCCGGTAAACTTCACAAAGACGGCTACACCATCAGCGCGCCGCTATTGCCCGGGCATGGCACCACTCCGGTCGATATGAACCGCTGTAAATGGCAGGATTGGTATGGTGCCGTTGAATCACATTACCTTGAACTCAAGCAGAAAGTCGATACGGTTTTTGTAGGCGGTGAGTCGATGGGCGCGCTGCTTGGCTTACTGTTGGCAAGTCGACAGCCCGGGATTCGGGGATTGTTATGCTATTCTCCTGCCCTGATCGTCAAGAACGTCTGGCTATCCCATTTCCTGAAATACTTCATCCAAGTGATGCCGAAAGGTGGCAAGGAAGATTCTCTGCCCTGGAAAGGTTACATAGTGAATCCGATACACGCCGCCGCTCAGCTGCACAAACTGCAGTTGCAAACCAGAAAAGTTCTCCCGACGATCACAGTACCCACCGCCATCTTCGCCAGCAGGATCGATACCTCGATCGAACCCCTTGGAGCCGAAATTGTTTATGAGAAGATCGGTTCAAAAGACAAGGAAATACACTGGTTCAATGAGTCTTCCCACTGCATGATCCTGGATAAACAGCTGGATGATATCTATGCGGTGACACACAAGTATATTCTTAAGGTGCTTAAGAAATAATTGTGGCCTGGTTCGTTCGTAATAAAGCAGGGAGAAAAGAATCAAGGTATTCCCCATAAACGGATGGTGCCGTCGTAAGAAGTGGAAGCTAACAAGCTTCCGTCAGGAGAAAATTCCAGATCGGTAATCTTGTCTGTATGCCCATTCAATGAATGCAATAAGCTTCCACGATCAACATCGATAAGGAGAATGTCGTTTCTCGCGGTGGTGATTGCGAGAAGTTCGCTATTATGCGACCATGTAAAGACAATCTCTGAGTAAAACTCCCGCGCACGGTAGGTTATCTCCCTGGCTGAACTTGACCAGCCATCCGGAATGATCGTAGGAGATCGGTCGGGGTGATAGAGATGGATGCTCCCGTTAGTATCAATAATTACCGATGACTTGCCATCCAGGGAACAATGAATGATTTTATTGCAATCTGATGGACCAGACGGAATTAACTCCATATTTTCTGTCGCCCCCGTGGACAGATCCATCCGAAATAGCTTCTTATAATCATCATTATCATCATATGCGTCCCAAATATCTACCAATAACTCTTTAGTACCTGGTGTGAATGCCATTGAATTGATGTATTGATCCTCATCAAGATCCCAGGATCGGATGATATCTAAATCGTCGGTATTCCTAATGTTGATCACTTGATGAGTATAGCCATCGAGATATCCACCCATGGCAAACAAAGTGCCATCATCTGAAAACACAAATGCTCCCGCAGCCTCTCCGATCACCCAACTATCATTCCCCATGGAGCTTTCGGATATATTATATATTTTCAATTGATCAAATATCACATCTCCAAGAACGATCTTATTTTCCGGGTACGTCGGGATGAGTTCAGTGGAACCCCAATCATTATCACTTGGATAGTAATAGTGATTCTCAATGATCTCACCATCCTGAGATGAAAGGAGTTGTAAGGACCAGTAGCTAATATATCCGTTCTTTAACGCCAGGACGCTTCCATCTGATGACCAGTTTATGGACCTGTGTTCTGCCATAAACCCCTCCAAACTCCTGGTCACAGTACCATTTGTGGCATCCCATATGATTGCGCTCTGTGCGTTAACAAGTACGCTAAGGTTGGCAGTCGTTGTGATTGATTTCCCATCCTTTGACCATGCCAGGTCAGTAAAGCCAAATACATATTGCGGAGGTTCATAACCGAAATAATGGTCGAGCTGGCCATCACTGATTTGCCAGGTGATAATATAATCGGACCCAGCTGCCAAATACCTGCCATCCGGCGAGAATGCGACGCTCTCCAAAGGCCCTCTGGTTGATCCTTCAATCCCTATATTTTTAAGCGTATTTATTAACGACCACCCCTCCATACTGTAAAGCAATACTTCATCATAAGTGGCTAAGGCGAAATACTTCCCATCAGGCGAAAAGATGATATCCTGAAAAGAGAAATAACCAGTTGAATATCGATCCCGAAAGAAGACTTCAGAGCTTTCTCCCAAATTCCAAACAATTGCCTGGTTCTTTGTCAGGAATGCCAACAACGATCCATCCGGAGAGAATTCAATCTCGTTGTTGATAGCATTGCTGTCAAACTTGTAATCATTCTCATACTTATGAATAAAGAATGTTTGCAATAATGTCAAGTCATTTACTAAGTAGATTTGTACTTGATCCCCATAGTATCTATCCATCGTATAAGCTGAGACAGCGATCAGCTTTCCATCGGGAGAAATCGCAATTTGCCTGGCTTTCCAATCGATTTCTGCTTGAGATCCAATTCTGGAATCAGTAGTACATCGACGCTCTCTTCTGTTGTTACCATCAACGACCTGCCATCCGGAAAGAATGCAATATCAGCTGAACCCATGCGACCGGGCTCATAAGAGGAGATCAATTCATAGGATCCAGCGTCAAACAAATACACACCGATCCTGCTTGAAATTGCCAGGTACCTGCCATCCGGTGAGTATTTTGTCCAGATAGCCACGCCTTTACCCCATTTTGCCAGCTGAACGATCTGGTCGGCATTGGCAGCCGAAAGCTCCTCTCGGGCTGGATAGACTGGGGTACCCTGTAAAGCCGGGATATAAGCTGTGGGCGTGCGCATTGCGGTTGGATTTAATGATGGAGCCTGAGTCGATGTTGAAGGTGGACTTCCGGAACAAGAGGTCAGGATAATGATCATGATCATTGAAACGAACACGATATGCTTATACATTTGATGGTTTGTTATTTTCATAGTTACTCCATCCTCGCAACCAGGAGATTCCGGAAGTTTCCAACCCACAGATATGCTTCAATAATTCAGTATATTGTCACTTTCAAAGTAAAGCAGCGAGCGAGATACATTCATAATGGCAAGACCTCTCATCGTTTGATAAGGATCAGGGAATACCCCACAAACGGACGGTGCCGTCATATGGGGTTGAGGCTAATAGGCTACCGTCAGGAGAGAATTGGAGATCAGTAATCTCAAAGCCAGAACCAGGTAATGAAGACAGTAATTGCCAATTCTCTGTGTCGATAAGAACGATTGATCCACCAAATGCTGAAACTGCAAGCAATTCACCATTCGGAGACCAGGTAATTACAGGATTAACACCAGCCTGATAGACAATATTCCTGGCAGTATTTGCCAATCCCTCCACTATTACAACGGGCGTTTTATCTGGATAATAGATATTAATCGTTCCATCCATTGTGGAAACCGCAAATGACTTTTGATCACAGGATACTGCAAATCTACTTACTCTACTCTCGTGTGTTAGTGGGTAATTATCTATGGTTTTTAAAGACCCATCCCTTATATCAAGTTTGATTATTCCATTATCCATTAATAAGATAAGTGATTCCTGATCATTTGGATCGAAAAAGAATTCCCAAAGATCCTGATACTGGTCCTTCGGAATATCGACAGACAGTAGGATACTTAAATCATCTGTCTTTCTGATCTCCACAGTGAATTCTGTATAAATAGAGTCTTCTGAATAATTAATCATCGCCAGTAAAGTTCCATCATCATTAAAGGTAAAAGGACTCATGCTTTTCCCTAACAACCAGTAGTCATTCCCGATAGAGTTCTCAGAGATTTGTCGGATTTCCAGCAAACCGGATTGATTGATTCTCTCGACAATTGCATTCTCCGGAAATACTGGTAATAATTTTACTGTTGCCGGTTCAGAGCGAAGATCCCAGTAGTGATTCTCAACGATTTGGCCGTTGATCGCTGATAGTACCTGCATCGCATAAGAAAAATCGGCACCGCTGCTCAACATGATAAACTGACCGGAAGGGAACCAATCGATTGAAAAAAGCTCACTCGTAAAACCATCGAGTGAAATCTGCGGCTCGCCTTCTTCGACGTTCCAGACGGTTGCGCTATGATGATTTATATCGTAGTAACTGAATGGGGATGTGATGGGTGCGGATGCGGTGGCTATGGATTTGCCATCCTGTGACCACGACAGATCAGTATAGAAATCTGGATACTCCAATGAATCCGCCCGAAAAGTATGCATCAACTTGCCATCGCTGACCTGCCATACGTTGATATTATAGGATATGGCAGCAATTAAGCTTCCATCCGGTGAAAATTCGACACAAAATTTGCCATAATAATTTGGCTGGATAGTTATTTGATTGATCAAATATCTGCTTTGCAACCCATACAACAATACTCCCGAGTTGGTGCTGATAGCAAAATAAAGCCCATCCGGTGAAAAGTCCAAGTCATAGGCCGTACTCATCATTTTCGTCGGACCGTAATGGAAGTATTCCGTTCGATCTGTCAAATTCCAGATCATTGCTTCAGACACTCCAACACAACCCAATAACTGACCGTCAGCGGAGAATTCTAATTCGCGGACCCATGTATCTGTATCGAATGTATGAAGCAGTATCAGGTTCTCCGATAGGAATATCTTTACTTGTGGCTCTCCACTTTTATCGTTAAAACCTTCAGCGATGGCGATCATCTTTCCATCTGGTGAAATCGCGATCACGTCTGCCCGCTCGTCTATTCGCCGCAGCAAAGAAGCATCAGGAATTGAGAGAATTTCGGTACTCTCATCTGCAGCAACAACCAATGATTTGCCATCCGGGAAGAAAGCAATGTCCCCTGTTCCTCCCTTCAGGGGCTCGTATGATGCCAATAATGAATAGGTGTCGCCAGTATAGATATAAGTGCCCACCGTGCTGGAAACAGCCAGATAGCTGCCATCCGGTGAATACTTGACGTGTTTCGCCACCCCTTTTCCCCATTTTGCCAGTTGAACGATCTGGTCGGCATTGGCAGCCGAAAGCTCCTCGCGGGCTGGATAGACTGGGGTACCCTGTAAAGCAGGGATATAAGCTGTGGGCGTGAGCCTTGCGGTTGGGGTTGATGATGGTGCCTGGGTCGGTGTTGAAGGTGACTTCCCGGAACATGACGCCAGAATGATGGTCATGATAAGGGCAAATAATGTTGCTTGCCTGTACAGTATATGGCTTGTCTTTTTCAAATTCAGCTCCTCGCATTCAAGGGAGTGAAAAGCATCCCAAGAAAACCTTGAATCATCGTGAGGTTCGATCTTTTGGCTGGACGAATCAATGCATGGCCCTGGATGAGCAGGTGAACAAAATCCATCCTGTGACGATGACATTTATCAAACGATTCACATCGAGAGGTTGTTTAGATTGAAGAACTCACAATCATCATCTCAGTTTATATCCTCAATCGGCATCTGCCTTCGTCGGCCTAAGGGGCCAGTTTGCTCTCAATATTCCATAAGGAGATCACTCCATCGGACTTTATCGCCAACAAGTGATCATCCGGGCTGAAGGCCACATCATCAACAGAATAGCGATCGTCAATGAATTCCGGTTTGAATTCGAAAGGTGCCCGGAAGGTAGCGGTGTTCCAAATCTCAAATCTGTCCTCTGAATAGGTGACTGAATCATGAATGCAGAACATCAAGCTGGCATCCGTATTAAAGTATTTCTCACCCAATCGATAGGGTAACTTCTGAATCTGATCATCAAACAAGTCGGTTGCCGTAAATGTCCCCGCGATATTATCCTGGTCCAACAACCTTGTCCCAACCAGGTACATTTCCCGATCGAATGGACGAACTTCTTCGAACCTGAGATCCCGCCAGAACGACTCCGTGTTGATGTGCCAGATCTGCACCCGGTATTTCCATTTATAATTACAACAAAAATCCATGTATTTATACCATTCCATAAAGACATAGATAAATTCACCATCCTCCCGGATCGAAATATCTGTAGCATACATTTCCTTCCCCAAATCGATTGACGAGTGCAGGGTGTTCGTTAATGCATCCCGGATCTCGATCGTATTCCTGTTGGCGTATGCCAATTTGGTTGAATCGGGCAAAAACGCAAACGCATTGACCCTCCTATGGTATTCCCCCTGTCTCGGATCCACCATGATCGCATAATCCTGAAGCCAGTCCTGTAATAATTCTCCAGACTGGGTATCCCAGATCAGGATGTGATTCATATCTCTGCCATCTACCCGGTACCTCATACTCACACTCAGAAGACCACCGTCGGAACTATAGGCCACCCCCGTCATGTTTAACCCTTCGGTATAAAGGGGTGGGATTGTCATTTCGATAGACAGTTTTTGGGTTTCGACATCCCAAATCTTGATACTTGTCCCTGCATCAGCCAGATACTTTCCATCCGGACTGAAAGTGATGCTGGAATTATTCGTATTTAAATAATCACCAAGTAGTCCCAGTAATTCAGGATCGCCCCCCTCGATATCACCTGATTTTGACGATATCTGTGGCAGGCTGGCTGCATTGGGCGTGGCAGTTGGTGTTTTCGTCGGTTGAGGTTTGCAAACGCGGGTCGGAACCGAGGAAGGAGCCAGATTGGGCAGGATGATAACATCCTGTGTTGTTGGGCGTACCTGGCTTGGAAAAGCCTGACAGGCGATAGACATGAATATTAATATCAGCGCCAACATGATAATGCGACCGAGAACACTATTTGACATCATAAGGACCCCTTTCGCTTACAGGCCTCTGAAGGGCCACCTTCCCTGATTCCTCCAGTATAGTATTCAAACTGAGGTCCGTCAATCAAATCCTCCCAGTATGGTTGACATTTCAACCCTGTCTCACTATAATGCTGAGACGTGCGGGTGTAGCCAAGTGGTAAGGCAGTAGCTTCCCAAGTTACCACGCGTGGGTTCGAATCCCATCACCCGCTCAGGCTTCCGACATGCGCCCTACGCCGGGGCGCATTTTCCATAATACAAAAAAGGTATAATTCCAGCCATGCCCGATCAAAAACCCATCATCGATGGTGCGATATGCCCCCTGCCATTATCCCACCATGAGCAGATCGTCATGGGGCACGGCAGCGGCGGGCGGATGACGCGTGAACTGATTGAAGCCGTTTTTTCCAGGCATTTTTCCAATTCCATTCTGGACAGGAATAATGATGCAGCCAGCCTTGAACTCGATGCAGTCACAATGCCTGGGTCGAGGGTCGCTGTTTCAACTGACTGCCATGTCATCAGCCCGCTCTTCTTCCCAGGCGGTGACATCGGCCGGCTGTCTGTGTGTGGCACGGTCAACGACGTCGCCATGTTGGGGGCTGAACCTCGTTTCCTGACTGCCGGTTTTATACTGGAAGAAGGGCTCCTGATATCACGACTTGAAGAAATCGTCACATCGATGGCGTCTGCTGCCGGTGAAGCCGGTGTTCTTATTGTTGCCGGTGACACCAAGGTGGTCGAAAAAGGCAAGGCGGATGGTGTCTTCA
Source organism: Anaerolineaceae bacterium (assembly GCA_016936755.1). Lineage (GTDB taxonomy): Bacteria > Chloroflexota > Anaerolineae > Anaerolineales > Anaerolineaceae > JAFGXF01. The sequence continues at coordinate 37,367 of JAFGXF010000080.1, forward strand.
TAACGACGTCTGGCGTGGGGTTTATCCCACCGGGGCGTGATATTAATGGGTCATCCGCTCAGCCCGGCGATCAAATCCTCATATCGGGTACGATCGGCGATCATGGGATCGCTGTCTTATCTGCACGAGGTGACCTGGGTATAGATAGCACCATACAATCTGACATGGCTCCCTTGAATCACATGATCGCAAATATGCTTGAGGCGGCACCACATACGCATGTTCTACGTGATCCGACACGCGGGGGTGTGGCAACCACATTGAATGAAATCGCGATCCAGAGTCAGGTTTGTATGCTCCTGGATGAAAAATCATTACCGATACGCCACGATGTAAATGCTGCCTGTGAATTGCTTGGTTTTGACCCGCTCTACGTGGCAAACGAAGGAAAAGTGATCGTAATCGTTACCGCTGCCGAAGCCAATCAGGCATTGATCGCCTTGCAATCGCATCCTTACGGGGAAAACGCTGCCATCATCGGCAAGGTAGAGGAAAGTCCGGTGGCGAAAGTATTATTGAATACCGTGATTGGAGCGACCCGGATACTGGATATGCTTTCCGGATCCATGCTTCCCCGTATTTGCTGAGGAACCACGCAAATAAATAAGGTAAAATCATCCTGTTTCAATGACCATTTATAAATGAGGTATTATGAAAATCGACTATAAAGAAACAACCAATGATCTGTTGAAGCGCATTGATATCCACAACAAGTTTGGCGGACGAGATATAGATCAATGGATGCTGGAACTTCTCAATATTGAAAAGGGTTCAAAAATCCTGGATGTCGGTTGTGGCGCAGGAAAACAGTGCTTTAAGTATTATGACACACTCAATGGTGATTGCACGATCACCGGCGGCGATGTATCGGAAGAGCTGCTGTCACAGGCCAGAAGTGAAAATGAGAAGCGCGGCAGCGCGATCACCTTCACCAAACTGGATTTCAACAAACCCTTCGACTTCCCGGATAACAGCTTTGACCTGGAATCCTGCTGTTTTGCCATTTATTATGCCGAAGATATTCCCTTTACCATACGTGAGATGCATCGTGTTTTGAAACCCGGTGGACGTTTGTTCACCTCCGGACCGATGCCCTCTAACAAGAAGCTGTTCTATGATGTCATCCGGGAAGCCACAGATAATAAACCCACCCCCCCTATGCCGGGCAGTTCCCGCTATGGGAGTGCGATTCTGGAAACGATGAAAGCCTCCTTTTCAAAAGTGGATGTATCGATCTTTGAGAACCCGCTTACCTTCACCGAAGTTCAACCTTTCCTGGATTACACGCGGGCTTCCCTTTCGGAAGACCGCAAACTGTGGACTTCTTTCTTCCAGGGTAAGGATGACTTCGATCAAATTATGAAGGCCATTCAGAAGGTTTCTGAAGACTGGCTGGCACGTGATGGCAAGCTGGTCATGACCAAGGTTGTTGGTGGTTTTTTAGCGACCAAATAAGGACTATATGAAACACAATATGACCTTCATCGGTAGAAAAATATGTTTTATCGGCGCTCATCCGGATGATATTGAGCTTGGTTGTGGCGCATTAATTGCCCATATTTCCGGTAAAAGTGAGATATTTTGTATTACTCTTTCTGATAATCAAAAGAATCCTTTACTGAAGAATCTTCTAGCTGAACACCAACGCAGCATGTCAATTCTGGGAGTTCAACCAGAAAATAATATTGTTAGCAAATTTGAGACACGTCGTTTTTCTCAACACCGCCAGGAAATCCTGGAATACCTGATCGATTTTAATCACAAGCATCATCCAGAAATTGTCTTTGTCCATTCCAAATCAGACAATCACCAGGATCATGGTATCGTGACCAATGAGGCTTTTAGAGCATTCCGCGGGTGTACGCTTCTCGGCTTTGAAATTATTCGTTCCAGTTCAGGTTTTACCCCATCATTCCTGGTGGAAGTTGACGAAGCTGATGTAAAAAAGAAAATCGATGCGCTGTCACAATACAAGACCTACCAAGGCAAATATTATTTTTCACCTGATTTAACCCGGGCAACACTTATCCGAAATGGGGCGCTTGCAGAACGACCTTTTGCAGAAGGTTTTGATATCCTTCGAATCATTGAATAGTGTATCCACTTATAACAAGCTGAGGACAACCTCAACTTGTTATTTAATATTCATTGATACTTTGCAGTTGTAGGGAATTATGGTTGTCTCAGTCATCCACCAGACTATCGTCCGCTGCTTTCAAACCATAGATACCGGCTTTTATCACCTTCAATGGCAACAGGGCACACTTTAATCGCACTGGTCCCAATTCGATTCCCAACATGTCAAGGATATCCTGTTTTGTCATCTTTTTTACTATTTCGACATTCTTTCCGATCACACTCTCGAGCAACAAGTCTGCAGAAGCTTGAGAGATCGCACATCCATGTCCATCATAAGCAGCTTCTACAATCGTTCCGAATTCGTCCACCTTCAGATCAATCCGGATCTGATCACCACATAACGGATTCTCGTCTTCAAAGTTGACATTCCCACCTTGAATTGTGCCCTTAAAACGTGGATTTTTATAACGATCAACAATTATTTCTCGATATAGATCATCCATGGCAATTTACTAATGAAAAACTTTATTTACCTTGTAAAGTCCATCGACCAGTGCATCAACGTCTGCCCTGGTATTATAGAGATAAAAGCTAGCCCGTGAGGATGCCGTTATGCCCAGGTTCTGATGTAACGGCATGGCACAATGGTGACCAGCGCGAATTGCAATGCCTTCGCCGTCCAATATCTGAGCCACATCGTGAGGATGGATGCCCTCAAGTGTGAAGGACACCAAGCCGCCCCTGTCTTCCACCTTCGGCCCATAAACCGTCACTCCAGGTACCTCTTCAAGACGTTCGATGGCATAGGCAGTTAATTCACGTTCATATGCTGCAATTTGATCCATGCCGATGCCCGAAAGATAATCCACTGCAACTCCAAAACCAATCGCTTCAGCAATGGGTGGGGTTCCAGCTTCAAATTTATGTGGTAAATCATTTGGCTGAAACGACCTTAACGCCACCTTTTTGATCATATCCCCGCCCCCTAAAAATACGGGCATCCCTGATAATAATTCCGCTTTTCCATAAAGAATGCCGATCCCAGTTGGTCCACACATCTTATGTGCAGAAAATGCCGCAAAATCAACATCCAATTCTTTCATATTCACTGACATATGAGGCACTGATTGCGCAGCATCCAGTAATGTCACAGAGCCGGCTTGATGTGCCATAGATATCATTTCCTTTACAGGATTGATGGTCCCCAGGACGTTCGACATGTGTGTGAAAGCAACCAGTTTTGGTTTTCTCTCTAATAATCTTTCGTAACAATTCAGATCCAGCAACCCATCAGGTGTTAAATCAATAAAATCCAGTTCAAGATCCTTTTCTGCGGCCAGAATTTGCCAGGGCACAAGATTCGAATGATGCTCCATGGGTGTAAGGATAATCAGATCATCTTTACCAAGTGCCTGACGAGCCCAAGTCTTTGCCACCAGATTGATCGATTCAGTTGTATTTTTCGTAAAAATGATCTCTCGTGGGTCCTTCACACCTATAAAATCGCCTATACGCATCCTGGCTGATTCATAAGCCTGAGTGGCTTCTTCAGCCAGGGCATGAACTCCACGATGGATATTCGCATTCATTTCCTTGTAATACGCATCCATTGCATCGATTACAACCAAAGGTTTTTGAGATGTGGCTGCAGAGTCAAGATAGATCAAATGCTTACCTGCTTTGACCAGCCGCTTGAGAATTGGAAAATCCATATGGACTTTGTTCATGTTTATCAAACAGGTTTTCTTAGAACTCGACTTTATCGATGGATTTAGCTGACCGTTTAATCGGCAAACGGATATGGGCAGACGTTTGTGGATACCAGAGAATGTGATCCGGAACCATCCAGCCATCCGTCAGGTATACACTCGTTCTAAATTGAACAGCCACCATTTTGGAATCTACTTGCACCACGATGCCTTTCATCCAGCCTCTTACTCTCTGGCCTCCCTTTTCATGATCACAAAATACTTCCACTACCTCACCAACATCGTAATCGTGGTCATCCGATGGTGCCTTCATATAATTATATTCGGGCATTTTCTTATCCTTTAATGATCCACTTCCTTGGGGAACCAAGCCTTTGGGTTTTACCTTTATCTTTTTCAATTTCCACTATCACCTTTCATTTTAGCATCGCTTATAAAAAGTACAAGCGTTGATTTATATTTCTTCCAAGTTACTATCCACCAACTTAAGCATCTTTTTACGAACAGGCTCAAGTGCAACCTGATCGATGACTGGATTTAGAAATCCCTGAGTGATTAGTCTGCGGGCACCACGATCATCCAAACCCCGACTTTTCAGGTAAAAAAGTTCATCCATGTCAATCTGTCCAACTGTTGCGCCATGTGTACATCGAACATCATTTGCCAGGATCTCCAAACCTGGTTGTGAATCTGCATGTGCATTTGAGCTTAGTATTAAATTACGGTTTGCCTGGTAACCATCGCTTTTTATGGCATTGGGTTTAACCTGTATCATTCCGCTGAATAATGTCCGGCTATCGCCCATCAGCACGCCTTTATACATCAGATCACTGCCAGTACCCTGTGAAAGATGGTTTTGACGCGTATTAAATTCCATCTCCTGCTTTCCACCAGCCAGATAAATGCAGGCAATTTTTGCTTTTGAATCTTGACCTTCGAGATCGACCTGTAAGAATTGTTTTGAAAAATGGCTTCCGGTTTTTACAATTGTCCAGTTCAGTTCACTTTTTGCATCCAACTTTGCGACACTCTGATAAATATCCCAGGATCTATCACTTTCATTATGTGTCTCGATCAAGGTCAATTTTGCTCCTTCACCCAGATGAATGCTGAAATTGCTTACACTTAACTGAGCATCCCGATTGCTTGTATCACCATTGATGTCGATCACGACTTCAGCAGAAGCTCCAGATTCAAGCCAGATCATGTGGTTGAATAATCCAAGCGACTCTTCTTTATGTGATAGCGTGATTTCGACCGTTTCTTCTGTTTTAATATTTGGCGGTACATAAATAAAACTGCCAGAAGTACCGAACACGGCTGCCAGGTAACCAAATTTATTCCGATCGTCATCCACCAGTTGTTCGTAAGCCAGAGTAAACTCTTCGGTATGCTTAAAGACAGCATCTTCACTGCATCCCAGGAATATATTCCTCACACGATTTTCTTCAGAAGATGCAAATAAGAGATCTGCTTTAATGTCTCCATTTAGCAAACGAATCGCCTTCATTTTATTGAATGGGAAATTCTTCAGATCAACTTTTTTCCATTCTTCATCTTTATTCGTCGGCCATGATAGAGCTTTGAATTTTTTCCAGGCCTTTTTTCGTAGCAGATCCAGCGGTTGAATAGCTGAAACGGGAATCTCTTCAGCCCCGAACCAGTTCTCAATCGAGTCCTGCAAATCCTTGGCAATGGATAATACTTGGTCTTTTTTCATAATCCCATCAACCAACTGATCCTGTCATTTGTAACTGTACCAGGCGATTCATTTCCACCGCGTATTCCATGGGTAGTTCTTTCACAAGCGGTTCAATGAAGCCTGACACAACCATGGTAGTTGCTTCTTCATCATTTAATCCACGGCTTTTTAAATAGAAGAGCTGATCTTCATTAATTTTTGACACAGACGCCTCATGTCCCACAGAGACTTCTTTCTCCGCCACATCGATGGTTGGGTAAGTGTCAGACCTTGATTCCGGATCCAGCAATAATGCGTCACACACCACACTTGACCGGGTATTTCTGGCCCCTTTCATAACCCGCAACAAACCTCGATACGAGGCACGGCCATTCCCCCGGCTGATCGATTTGGAGGTGATCTTTGAAGTCGTGTCAGGCGCGAAATGAAGCATTTTTCCGCCTGCATCTTGAATTTGATCACGACCGGCAAATGCCATTGATAGGATCTCACCATGTGCACCCGGACCCATCAACATGCAGGATGGATATTTCATGGTCACCTTTGAACCCAAATTCGCATCCACCCACTCCATCGTACCCTTTTCAGCTACTTTTGCCCGTTGTGTGACCAGGTTATACACATTATTCGACCAGTTTTGAATTGTTGTATAGCGAACCCGGGCACCTTTTTTGACAATTATCTCGATCACACCACTGTGCAACGAATCCTTTGTATAAGTGGGTGCCGTACAACCTTCAACATAATGCAGCTGGGAACCCTCATCCGCAATGATCAACGAGCGCTCGAATTGACCGATGGAGGCGATATTCAAGCGGAAATATGCTTGTAATGGAAGATCAACCTTTACTCCCGGGGGCACATAAACGAATGACCCCCCAGACCAGACTGCGCTGTTCAACGCTGCAAATTTATTATCATTAACCGGGACAACCGTACTGAAGTACTGTTTGAAAATTTCAGGATATTGTTTCAATCCATCTTCGATGCTGAGGAATATGACACCCAATTCTTCCAGGTGTTTTTGAATGGAATGATATACCATCTCAGATTCATATTGTGCACCCAAACCGGCCAGGAATTTACGTTCTGCTTCAGGTATGCCCAGCTTTTCAAATGTCTGTTTAATGGTATCCGGCACATCGTCCCAACTATTGCTGGAAAGTTCACCGGGTTTCACATAGTAGTATATCGAGTCAAGATCCAAACCTGAAATATCAGGCCCCCAATTGGGAAATGGTTTGGTCATATATAGATCATAAGCTTTCAACCTGAATTGCCTCATCCATTCAGGCTCACCCTTCATACTGGATATTTGCTCTACAACATCACGATTCAGGCCTTTTTGGCTTTTAAAAACCGATTCATCCGGATTGGAGAATCCATATTGATACTCTCCAAAATGATCAAGGAAATCGGGTTTGCTTTTATCATTAGTCATTGTGATTGGTCTACGCTAATTACTATTTCCGTTGTATTTTTCTCGAACCCAGTCATAACCCTGTTCTTCTAAATGCAATGCCAGATCTGCATTTCCACTCTCCACAATTTTCCCTCCGATCATGACATGGACGAATTCGGGTTTGATGTAATTCAAAACACGTTGATAATGCGTGATCACAAGTACGCCCATGGAATCATTGCACAAAGTATTCACACCTTCAGCAACTATCTTAAGTGCATCAATATCCAGGCCAGAATCCGTTTCATCCAAGATAGCGATAGTTGGCTCCAATACCGCCATCTGTAATATTTCGATACGTTTCTTTTCACCCCCAGAAAAACCCTCATTTAGATACCTTCCGGCAAAGGCAGGATCAATCTTCAATAATTGCATTTTCTCATTTAACAATTTACGAAATTCCAAAATCGAAATTCCTTTATCCAGCGGGTCCTTAACTTTTCGCCGTGCATTCAATGCCATACGCAGGAAGTTTGCTACACTCACACCCGGAATGGCTACCGGGTATTGGAAAGCAAGGAACATTCCCATTTGTGAACGCTCCTCCACGCTACTATTCGTGATATTCAGACCATCAAAGAAAATCTCTCCAGCCGTGATCTGGTAAGCAGGATGACCCATGAGAGAATAAGCCAGTGTTGATTTTCCGGTCCCATTCGGTCCCATGATTGCATGGATCTCGCCCTCCCTGATTCTCAGATTCACGCCCTTCAGAATTTCCTTCCCATCTATTGCCACATGGAGATCATTCACTTCCAGTTTTGCCATTATTTCACCGGTTATTCTTATTATTATGATATATATCTACTATATATAAAATGCTCTATAGTATATCATATCCGGCAAATAAATTCAATATTTATCAAATTTATCTGGTTAATACTTTATCGCCCTTATCCGGATTGCGTGTTATATACAGGCATAATACAATTGCACCATCACTACGGAGAAAACATGACTGATCCAAACTCACCCATCACGGTTGAAAACCTGAACGCATATTTATCGCCCTGGATGGAATCGATCAACTCCCCCGCAATCGCCCAATCCTCAGTTCTGCAGAATCTGCTGTCAATATACAGCCAGACAAAATATGGTCAAGACCATCATGCTGACCTGGTGAAGTCGATTGACGATTATCGCCAGTCATTTCCAATACAAAACCATGAACAATACAAGGAACTGATCGATGAAGTAATGGCTGGAAACCATCAAGTTCTCCTCAACGAAGTGCCTGTCGGATGGGCAATCACACGTGGCACAACGAAAGGAGAAACCAAATTCATTCCCATGACAGCAACCGATCTGTCTCTGCGCGTTAGTGCCGGGAGGGCGATGTTGAATTATGTCGTTAAAACCGATCGGTTGGACCTCTTTGATGGGGTGAATCTTAACCTGAACTTTCCTTCTGAGGTTGGGAAGATCAATGTAAATGGACATGAAATCTCTTATGGATACAGTTCAGGTATATACACCAAGTATGTATCTTCTTTTACGCCAATCCGCTCAGTACCCAGCCAGGATGATATTGATGCATTGGGTGGCGGAAGGACGATTCGCGATTGGGAAGCCCGTTTTGAGCTGGCTTATGAACAATGCAAATCCCTGAATGTCAGCCTGGTAGGGGGTGTAGCCCCTACCGCATTGGATTTCGCGCGTTATCTGAAAAAAAAGCACAACAAATATCCTAAAAACCTATGGAAAACTCAAATCATGACACTCGGAAGCGTTCCAGGTATTAATACACGATTGTCAGCAGCATTAAAAGCATTGTACGGGAATCCACAAATTCGTGAGATCTACGGAGCAACCGAGGGCATGTTCGGCCAGCAAATGGATGAAAAACGCGCCTGGGTGCCTAATTATGACATCTATCTTCTCGAGGTAAAAACCCGATCAGGCATTAAAATGCTGCATGAAATGAGCTCAGGTGAAATGGGAAGCCTGGTTGTATCCACCCCTGTTTTACCCCGCTATCAAATTGGTGATGTGATCCTTGCACTTCGTCCACCCTATTTTCGTTGCATTGGACGCGAAAAGTGGTGGACTCCCCTTCGATATGCATGGGATGAGTTCACCACTTTTAACCTTGGCCGATTATGATCTACTTACGCCTGATAATACCCTGCAATAGAAATATCAATCCGACTGCAATAATAACCACGGGCCACAGAACATTCCATGTGACTATATCTCCAAGGCCAATCCCGATGAATATTGCTGCCAGGATAATGCTGCCGATTACTGATCGCCTGTAGGTGGGCACAAGCAACCGAATGACAATCTCCAATAAGATCAGAATACCAGCTCCCAGAAAGATCAATGCAATGAATGGTGGCCGTAAATGATTCGCGCTGGTAAGGAATTGATTCAGAAAACTATATCGTGCAATTATTCCAAGATTCCATCCCAGCCAAACCAAACCTGCCCAGATCAGGATCAATGCCCATATCATGGAGCCAAGAGGATCCCGTTGCCACTTTTCCTCCATCGTTTTTTCCTCGTGTTTTTCGACTTCTTTCTCCTCTTTTTCTTCCTTCTCATATCGCTTTTGATCAGACATGTCGATCTCCTTTCTTCAAATGCATAATGATATTTTAGCACAATCAAACACACTTTTTATTCTTGATCGCCTCTGGTTGACGATAGTTATCCATTTTGTTATACTAGATATATATGAAATATATTATATATAAAGTAAGGACGATAAATGTCTGACAGCCGAGAGAAAATTCTGTTGACGCTGCTAAATCACCCAAAAGCAAACATCAATGATTTAGCCGAGGCTGCGAATATCAATGCCATATCTGTTCGACACCATCTTTCGAACCTTCAGGCAGATAATTTAATACGCGCAGAAGAAGAACAACACGGCATCGGGCGCCCACGCCTTGTTTACTCTCTTACTGAAAAAGGCATCGAACAATTCCCGACCAGTTACTTGAAACTGGCTCACAGGCTGCTTGATCAAATACGCGCGTCTCTTCCGGATGCAACCATTAAAAAGCTATTTGATAAGATAGCTTCTGATATCGTACATGATCACCAGGAATCCGTAAAATTGCTGTCAATGAATGAACGTCTTGACCTGATTCAGACACTGTTGTTTGATGAGGGATTCATTATTGAATGGGAAAAACTTCCAGATCAGTATGTTATTCATGAAATGAGTTGTCCGTACCATCACATCGGTCAAAATCATCCTGAGGTATGTTCAATCGATCAGGCGGTGATCACCAAAATAATGGGAGTATCTGTGGAACGCATAAAATGTATATTAAGGGGTGATGAACATTGCACCTATTCCATCCCAATTGACAGAATAGGATGAACGGTGACTGAAGACCCCAAGCCCCTGCCATTACGCTGGAATATCGAAGACAGCAATTCTGATTTAATCGCCCCGTTGAAACATGCACTGCGTACGGTCAAGGACCCCGAGCTCGACTTGGATATACTACAACTTGGCCTGGTACGTGATGTCAGTATTATCGATGATGCAATCATAATAAAAATGATCCTCACAACCCCGTTCTGTCCATATGGACCATCCCTGCTGGAATCCACCCGCACAAGTGTTGAATCAGCCTTAAACAGGACCACACGCATCGACTTCAGTCTTGAACCCTGGGATATCGGCATGATGGAAGAGGGCGCGAGCGATCAATTAGGTTTCTTTTAGCCACACGGGGTTACTCTGAAATTCATCTTGCCATGTGTTATTCACTCGGCTATAATCATGCCCTGTTGATAGTAGAAAGAATGAGGCATTAATTAATGATAGATGTTAACGATCTTCGCAAAGGTGTGACCTTCCTGCTGGATGGAAGTCTATATAAGGTGCTGGAATACGCTCACAATAAACCAGGACGTGGTAACGCCACGATACGGATCAAAGCCCGTGACATCCGAAAAGGGAATACACTTGAAAAGACTTTTCAGTCTGGTGAGCGCGTTCAGGATGTCCGTCTGGATTTTCACAATGTTCAATACCTATTTCGCGATGGCGATAATTTTACTTTTATGGATATGGAGACCTTTGACCAACCTACTATAAAAGGCGCATTGATCGGTGAATACGCCGGATACCTTAAAGAAGGCATGGAAGTAAAATTGACCTTCTATGAAAATGAACCCATTGATATTGAACTCCCTACCACTGTTGACTTAAAGGTAGTCCAGGCGGAAATAGCAGTAAGAGGCGATACGGCGACGAATCTGACAAAAAAGGTGAAAACCGAAACAGGCCTTGAAATCAATGTTCCGAACTTTGTAAATATGGGTGACACGATCCGGATTGATACCAGGACAAGCGCTTACGTAACTCGCGTCTGACCGTATACAATAATATATCAATTATTCAGATATTATTGAGAGAAGAAGCATGCGTACCCCATCAAATGTTGAGTGCAAGTATTTCCACGGAGATTATTATCGCGGTCGTAACATCGAAACCTGCATGCTGATCGGTACTCAACCGCCCCCTCATCATTGGACTCCCGATTTATGCATTTCTTGTCCGGTTCCAGGCATCCTTCGAGCCAATGCCTGTGAACATATGATCCTATCAGGCAAGGTAAAACGCGGGTTACTTTTCTGGCGCAGGCATGTTGTCATCGAAGCTTATTGCAACAAGTCCAATCAAAAAGTGGATAAACCTCATATTGGATGCGGTCTTTGCCACCCCCTGCCCTTTGACATTAAGTAACCGGCTCCCGAAATGCCCAAAATCCAGAATCCCGATCCAAGTCATGAACGACCCTTCAAGCATTTAATTTTACGCAGGCATGCCGAACGATACATCCTGATTACCCTGCTGACCTTTGCGCTTACAGTTGCAGTCACCAGATTGTTTTTAAATATCACAGGATATCCCAAATTGGGTAGTGGCAGCTTGCACATTTCGCACGTGCTTTGGGGAGGCGTTTTTCTCTTTGCTTCAGTTATCTTACTCCTGGCATTCATTAACCAAAGAGTATTTACACTCAGCGCCGCTCTCAGCGGAGTTGGTGTTGGCTTGTTCATTGATGAAGTGGGGAAATTCATAACATCTGAATACGATTATTTCGTGCCAACTGCCGCACCGATCATATATTCCTTCTTCCTACTGACTGCCCTGGTGTATTCCCTGGTAGTTCACCGTAAACGATCGGATTCACGACTTCAACTGTACGGATTACTGGGTGACCTTGAAGAGATCCTGGATCTGGATTACACAGATGCTGAAGTGAAACAGCTGTTGTCGAGGCTTGATACCGTACAACAAGATCCCGCCATGACTGATTTGAAACCCATCGCTCAAGGTCTTCACGCATATCTAACCCTTAATACAAGCAAAAAGAATAAATCCAAGCCTGGATTCATCGACCTGCTTTTTGAGCGCTGGATTACATTTCGTAACCGTTACATTACAAAACGCAGACTAAAATCCTTTTTAATTGGCGGATTACTGGGTCTTACGATCTGGGAGCTTTATTATCCCCTTGAGTTCATTATTCACATTGGCTCAACAGAAGAGATCATCGAAAAATTAGCCTACCTGGTCGCGAACGAATTAGTCACCGGCCCGGTTACCATTGGCCTTTTTGTTTTCCGGCTGGGATTCGACACCATTCTCGGGATTGCATTGCTCATCGCAGTTCTTTTATTCTTTCTGAACAAAGACCGAAAAGCCAGCGCTTTTGCTTATATCAGTCTACTGGTCATGTTAACTTCCGCCAATCTGGTCATTTTTTATTTTGACCAATTTTCAATGATATTGAATGCCGGTGTGCAATTCATTCTTTTCCTGGCTGTGATCTATTATCGTAAAAAATACCTTGAGATTGCCTTATAAGCAATCCAGATCGGACGAATATGCCAATCTATGTATATAAATGTCAAGCTTGCGGTCATGAAATTGAAATCATCCGGCCCATGTCAGACGCAGACAAGCCGGTTGTCTGCGATAATTGTAAAAGCAATAAAACAAGTCGTCAGCTATCCACATTCAATGCGCAGCGCGGTGGAAAAGCCATTTCCGGATGTTCTCCCAGTTGTGGTGATTGTACCAGCCATAATTGTGCCAGTTGCCATCATTAAGCCGTTCCACCTAAACGTATTTTTCTGGGAAAGTTCTTGAGATATTTCTGTACCTCTTCTAGGCTGATTTTATAATCAGTTCCCCCGAACCCTTGAGTGGACAATCCTCCAACCACATTCCCCCACATCAAACAAGCATCGATATCCAATTCGTCCAAATATGCCTTGATGAATCCAGCATCAAAACAATCTCCAGCACCGGTTGTATCCACACACTTCCTAATCGTTATTGCTTCCACGTGGTGAATCGTACCATCATGGATTGCATAAGAACCATTTTTGCCATCTTTTACAACCACCAATTTGGTGAAGTCCCCCAGAATACTCAAACAGTCCGCCATTTCAGTACATCCGGTTAACCTGCGGGCTTCACTTGCATTGGGTATGAAAATATCCACCTCGTTTAATGATCGGGCAATCTGCTTATCAGATACAGTTCCAATGGATGAATTGCCATCCATAATCATGACCGTACCATGCTTGCAGCAATGCCTTTTTGCCAGCTGCAATAACCGCCCGGAATATAGCCCACTGATGAACATGACCCTGGAGGATACATCCATGATTTTTTTAACGAACTCCAGACCCAGCCGCTGTGGATCGCTGTAGCTGATGAATTCTCGATCACCTTGAAGGGAAGCCGAAACGGTAATATTCCGAATTGGTCTTTTCTCATAAGAAAAGCACGATGCATCAAGTCCATCATTTTCTGCAGCCTTGATCACATATTGACTGAACTCATCATTACCAAATTTTACCGCCCAGGCAGCCTTAACCCCCAATCGATGTAAAGTCGCCACAGTGTTATAGGATCCACCCGGTAACATGAAAAACTGCTTGCTGAATACCTCCCTCCCCAACCCAGGAGAATCCTCAAGCTCTGCGAAGATAAAATCCAGAAAATAACCCCCGATGACCAGTACGTCATATTTCATGTCAGGTTAACCGCGGAAAATAATCACCATGCCGGGCCATATATTCATCAAGGATGCATTTGGCAGTCTGGTAATCCTGGATCAATGGATGAATAGTGAGCGCTTGCAAGGATTTTCCATATGATCTTTCCACAGCTGCCTGAACGGTCATCCGCTCATAAGCCTTAACAGTCTTCATCAAGCCCAGGCATTTATCAGGTATTTCACCAACCGGACATGGCGCGATATGATCTTTCGACACATTTGCCGGAATTTCAACAATATCATCTTCAGCCATGGCGAGGATGGATGTCTTATTGGGGATGTTCAAGATCATCCGCCGATCATTAATACCCAGCAGACTCTCAATCAGATCCAAAGCCACCCCGGCATATCCCTCTTTTGAAGCTTGTTCGAATTGCTCGGGTATCATCTGCTTGGCATGAAATCCGCCTCCACCGGTTTCATTTTGCATGTAGGTTCCTCCACGCTTCCCGATGTACTCCAAGTAGGTGTTTTCAATTCCAGGATAATCCGACTTCTCCGCCAGATATTCGATCTTGTTAAATAAGAGCTGGTTATCCCCGAGAATCTGCTCCCCACGTGTTATGCCGGCTCTTTGTATATTTTCCACAGCACGGCGGCTGTAATAATAATAAAAAAGGTACTCATTCGGGAACATACCCAGATCACGTATAAATTGCGGATCAAATGGATACTGTGGGAAGCCACCGGATGCGACCAGCATATCCATGAATTCCCTTATGTGATCTTTTCTCTTATATCGGATGGAGCGAATCCAACCGAGGTGATTTAGTCCGAAATAATCCAATTCCACGTCAGCCATCTCTGCGCCCAGCAGGTTAGCAAAAACAGACAGAAACTGGGATGGCGCGTCACAGATACCTGCCATCCTCTGCCATCCTGTTTCTGTGCTTAAAGCCTGGATCATCATTCCTGCTGGATTGGCAAAATTGACCAGCCACGCCTGTGGACATATACGCTCCATCACATGAACAATGTCAATCAATACCGGGATACTGCGTAAACCCATGGCAAACCCACCCGCACCGGTTGTTTCCTGCCCCAATACCCCCATGTTGATCGGCACCCGCTCATCGACAACTCGTGATTCG
Organism: Anaerolineaceae bacterium; assembly: GCA_016936755.1. Classification (GTDB taxonomy): domain Bacteria; phylum Chloroflexota; class Anaerolineae; order Anaerolineales; family Anaerolineaceae; genus JAFGXF01. The sequence continues at coordinate 52,450 of JAFGXF010000080.1, forward strand.
ATTCCACCGACCCTAAATGTGGTTATTACAAAGTCAGCCTCACTCAATGCATCCTGCAGGTCCTCTGTACGCTTGATCGAAAAATGAAGTTTTCCACTGCTTTCCAATTGATGCGTAACACCTGCCATTGCACTCAAGCGGATGGGGTCAATATCCATCAGTGCCAGGTGGCGGATATCTAATCGTTCCTGGCGTTTATATAGAGCCTGAATCAGTAGAGGTGTGCGTACACCTCCCGCACCGATGATCGCCAGATTCATTCCATATTATCCTTCGGCCGCTTGCCTGGCTCGTTCAATCTCGGCCCGCTCCCTAAGTTGACTCCGCAGAAGCTTGATATCCGGGGGTACCAGTTTCATTGCAAACGTGAAGAAGAATCCACACAGCAGCCACGTGCTGATACAGATGATCAGAATCGCATCTTTCAATGTGAGGATATCTGAAATGTATCCGGCAATCAAGGGTGCGAGGGCGGCACCGGCTGATTCGATGAAATATTCCACCGCAAGGGCTGAACTGCGCACCTCGGGTAATGAAATATCATAGACCGTGGCGATAACATTGGGGGCTGCGAATGGCATGAATAAAGCGGTCAGCACCAGATACACGGAGAACATCGTTTGATCCTCTATGGGGACCGCGAGTGTCATATATAGGAAGAACGCACCGGTCAATACACCAATTATGGAAACGATTAACCTGCCTTTGGGTGTTCTCTTGAAGAAATAATCACCCAGTGCCCCGCCGATGAAATACCCGACTGCCATCACCAGGATTGCAGGGGCCATGGTGAATAATATGGAATCGGAATCGTATCCGCGCTCCCGCTCCAGATAGGCAAAAAACCAGTAGGTGATCACATTCCATGGGAAGACACCAAAGAATCCCTGCGTAAAAATGATGATCATGCTTTTCTTCTTGAACAAATCGCGGGCGATCTTCCAGTCAAATTTATACACACCCAATTTTTCCAGATCAGCCAGTTCCGGCTCAGAAGCACCGCGGGCCGGCTCGCGCACACCCAGAAAAATGAATACCGATATGATGATGCCCATCGTTCCGGTGATGTAGAAGATCGCACGCCAGCCAATCACACCGGCAAGCATTAATGCCATCACCATGCCGATCAAGTAACCCAATGGCTGGGCGATCTGAAGCAATCCATAAATACGGCCACGTTTTTTGGGTTCGAATAAATCTGCAACCAGACTATACAATCCTGGATAGCTTGAATCATCGATACCGGTCGACGCGCGTGTGGCAACGAAAGTCGGGTATGTGGGGGCAATGGCACTCAACCAGGTGGATGCGCCCCAAAGGAATGATGCCAGTGCCAGAAGTTTGGCCCGAGAATAGCGGTCACACAACCAGCCCCATAAGGGGTATGCAATTACACCCACAATCAACGCCCCTGTAACAACCGCACCCATCTGGGTGTTGGTGATTCCAAAAGTCTCCTGGATTGGGGTCGTCAAAGGACCGATCATTAACTTATCGGCTTGATGCAATAACATGAAAAAGAAAAAGACTATGACAGCATACCAGCGGTTCTTCGCATACTTATCACTTTCAAGATTCATGATGATCTTCTCCAGGTTCAGTTTCTTTGGTTTGATATCTCGTCAACCCTGCTCGAGAGCTTTGTAATTTTATCTCATATAAACCCATCAGGTGATCAGTCCTTCAATCAATGGATGAAAACGTGCTCTTCGGAAAGCTTCGCCCATTGCGTATCCTGCTTTGGCTCCCACTTCACCCGCTTTCATTTGCATCGCCAGTCGCATGGCTTCTTTGGGATCATTCAATAATTCTCCGGTTGCGGCTTTCAAATCAACCCCTGCAGCTTTTGCTTGATGTAGAATGTCTTCCACCAGAAAAATGATCTGACTTTTGTGCTCACACAATGCCGCCATTTTTTCTTCAAAGGTATCACTGATATCCACAAAATAATTGGCAGCTTCCAGATCTTCTGTATAAAAATATTTCTCAGGTGTGAAATGAGGTGATAGCCCATCTCGAATATGCTCCGGGTGGAGCAAAGGCAGGTTGGCAAACGTCACCGCCTCGCTGGCCACGCGCGCCACGATACGATGATCTGGATGCGTCTCTTCAGCATACAGATAGTCTTCAGCAATTAATATATCGGGTTTATATTCACGGATCGAACGAACATATTTTTCGCGCAGCTCATGTACTGGAACACGATCCAATTCCAGATCGGTATAACCCAAGAACAATACTTTTTCTGCACCCAGGCGCATGGCGGCATTGATGGCTTCTGTCTTTCTCAATCTTATTAATTCATCCGCACAAAGTTCGAATGACCCCTTCGCGCCATCCGTGGTGGTTAATATGATCACTCGATCACCATCTTTAATAAAACGTGCCAGCGTGCCGCCGGCATAAAACTCAGCATCATCAGGATGAGGGATAATTGCCAGAATTGTCTTTGCCATTTCATTTACCTTGCTTAATCGGTTTTGAGTATACCTTTTGTATAAAATAATCAACAAGGTGTCATTTATCCCGGATTTTCATTAAATGTATAATTTGGGATTTCTGCCGTTATTTAGCAGTACCGTTCATTGAGAACATTCAGGTTACTTAAAGACGATGTGATTATTCTTCATGGATAAGTAACGATTACCACCAATAATGAGATGATCCACGACCTCAACGTTCAGCAACTCGCCGGCTTTCACCATCTCATGGGTCATGGCAATATCCTCCGGGCTGGCAGTCGTATCCCCACTTGGGTGGTTATGGACCACGATCACTGCTGCTGCATTCTTGCGAATCGCATTTTTAAATAACTCTCCTATTCGGATTGCGGATGCATTTAAAGAACCTTTGTATAAAGCAACGATCTCAATCAATCGATAACGAGTGTCCAGCAGCATAACCCGCAACTCCTCCTGCTCCAACAGGCTCATCTCGAATTTTATTAAAGCAGCAGCATCCTCCGGGCTTAATATAGCCGGTTTCTGCTCCCCATTTTCATTTACTGTACGGCGTGCGATCTCCATGGCGGCCATGATCTGAGCTGCCCTGGCAGTGCCTATCCCAGGTTCTTCACACAACGCATCCAAGCCAGCGCGATATATACCAGAAAGGCTTTTATGGTTTACCAGAAGCCTTTGGCCGATCTGGATCGCATTTTCACCGGGAATGCCAGAACCAATAATTATGGCCAGCAATTCCGGAGTGCTCAATCCAGAAGCACCATGCTTTATTAACCGCTCACGTGGGCGCTCATCCTGGTTGATGTCAGTAATACGATATCCCGGGGCAATCTCTTTTGGCATACATTAATTATCGCATATTCTTAATATAAGGCAAACAGGTGGTGTATAATCAGTTGGCCTCTTACTAAATTTCATTTACATGGAGAATTGAAATGGAAGTAACAACAAATCGTTTAAAACACTGCAACTTGATTACAGTGAAAGGTCGCGTTGACAGCGCAACTGCACCTGACTTGAGTAAAGCGATAGCACAATCCACTGATGCCGGTGATTACCATCTGGTGATCGATCTGGGTGGCGTTGACTTCCTCTCCAGCGCAGGTCTGCGTGTATTAATGCTGGCCCAGAAAACCTGCAAGCGTTACAACCGGGGTGAGATCAAACTGGCTAAAGTGCCACCAAAAATCAAATCCGCGCTTGATCTCGTAGGATTCACCATTTTGTTCAACTTCTATGATGACGTTGTAAGCGCAGTCGGTCAATTCTAGTAAATCATGCATTTAATGGAACATGCTGTTTTTCCAGGCCGCTATGACAGCCTGGAAATTATTTGTGACCTGGTAACAGACCAGGCAACCAAGGCTGGTTTCGATGAAACAGCGATATATGCGATCCAAACGGCTGTGGACGAGGCCTGCTCGAATATCATTGAACACGCATATCAAGGTGAAGACAAGGGATCGATTGAAGTGACGGTCACTTCAACCGATGACTGTATCACAATCAATCTGGCCGACCGCGGGATCCCTTTTAACCCAGCCAACATACCTGAGCCCAATATTAACGGCAGCTTGGATGAACGAGACAACCATGGTCTGGGTTTATATTTTATGAACAAATTAATGGACAAAGTCTATTTCGAATTCTCTGAACAAGCTGGCAATACTGTCACCATGGTCAAATGCCTGCATCATCCTCATTAAAACTGTTAGCCCATGCCAGCGCATCACTACAGTGGCGTCTTTTCTTCAGCGCTGGTGAGAGGCTGCTGGCGGCTTCTGACACACTCGAACAACACACGATCCTGGTCGAATCCTACTCTGAGATCACCAATGCCAATACCACACTCTGGCTGGTGAAACCCGCCTACCCATTACCAGGAGATACTTCCCTGGTTATTAAACACCCCGATAAGGACAGCCTGGCCGATAAAGCACTTCAAAGCGGACAAACCGCGGTCTGGTCAAAGAGTAGAAAAACCATCGTCACAGTTCATGACAAGCTGGCTATACCACTTATTGCCCAGGATACGATATTGGGGGTCGTTCAACTTGCGAGGGATGGTGACCGGGGCTTTGATGATGCTGAGAAGGAATTCCTTCAAAACCTGTCTTCGTACTTTGCATTGGCGCTGCAGGCCAATCGTCAGGTGGCGCTTAAGAATTGGCGTTATGAACAGATCAACCTTGTGCGGATGGTCAGCAACCAGATGGCGAATGTTTTCGACATTGATGAACTGGCCAAACGCGTTACCAGTCTGATCCGTGAGACCTTCCAATATTACTATGTGGGTATTTTCACACTGGAACCGGATCGCATCCACCTGCGCCTGAAAGCCAGCGCGGCATCTCCGCGAGTAAAGAAATCTCAGATTTCCAGGTTATTTTCTGTTGAATTCAAGGTAGGCATCGGTCTCATCGGACAAGCGGTATTTCGCAGGAAAGCGGTATATTCTCCGGATGTAACCAGGGATGGCAATTTCCGCTATAACGATATCATCCCTGAAACTCGATCTGAATTGGCGATCCCGATCAAAGTCGAGGATCAGGTGATCGGTGTTTTGGATGTGCAAAGCAAACAAGTCGATGCATTTCACAATCTGGATCAAATGCTGCTGGGTGCACTGGCTGATAATATCGCTATCGCAATTGAGAACGGAAAGCTTTATAACCAGCTTGAAAAAAGAGCGGATCAGATCAACACCGTATCTCTGGTAAGCAAGAAGATTGCATCCATACTCGATCAGGAAATCCTATTAAACGACCTTGTAAAGATCATCCATGAACAACTGGATATTCCCTATGTGCATTTATGGATGATCCATCGTGGCAGAAAACAGATCTTGTTCCAGGCTGGAAGCGGCTCACGCAGCCAGGCGATACTCGATTCCGGGTTGTCTTACGATTTGGAATCCCCGCGTGGTCTGATTCCCTGGGTAGCTCAAAATGGGAAACCGGCATTGTCTGCGGATGTTGATCAGGATCATCGCTATGAACCATTTACACTTGGTCCCTCGGATACCAAATCCGAACTGGCATTGCCTTTGATCTTTGCAGGTGGTGTTACAGGTATTTTGGACCTGCAGAGTGATCAGGTCAATGCATTCAAGGAAGAGGATCTGGATATCTATACAACGTTGGCTGATAATGTCGCCACTGCTTTGCGGAACGCAGCCCTGTATCGTACACAAAAATGGCGCACAGAGATCGCTGAAAGCCTGCGCGATGTGGCCGGCATGTTAAACAAAAACCAGGTTCTAAATGATCTTTTGTTGGCCATCCTTGAAGAATTGATGCGCTTGCTGCCATGTGAGGTGTCGGCGATCTGGTTACTCAATGAAACCTATGATCCGGAAACGGCATCCTTATCCAGCCAACTTGAAGTGGCTGCTGTAATTGGTTGTTGCGACAACACGGTTAACAAGCTGAGAACTCTTAACCCGCAAAAAGAATATTGGTTCCAGGCTGCCATTCATGCCAGCCACCCGATCATACGTCAATCAGGTGAAGATGTCGGACCATTAGGTGAAGCCATGGGTTATCAGGGAGATTATTCATCGGTCGCCACTGGCTTGATGGTGGATGGCAAACCGTTGGGTGTCATTGCCCTGGCCCACCCCACTGCCAACCGTTATGGCGAAGAGGCGCGCAGCATGGTTGAGGCTTTCGCCAGTTATGCTTCTGTGGCAATTGGCAACGCACGCTTGTATGCATCCACCCAGGAGCAAGCTTGGGTATCCACAGTCCTTTTACAGGTTGCATCTGCAGTTCAATCGGTTGCTTCACTGGAAGAGATGTCTGCCACCATTGTCAGACTCACACCACTTTTGGTCGGTGTTAAATCCTGTGCCATTCTTTTATGGGATCCCATACAGGAAGTCTATCTTTTACAAGCAGTGCATGGTTTCAACCATATCCCATTTAATGAATTCTCCCAACATCCCGTCAGTTTTCAGGATCATCCCATCTATCATGAATTGATCACCAGCAACCAACCGGTCACAAGCTTGAAACCAGCAACCGAGTTGGCGTTTCTCTCTGAATTGATCAATTGGGGTGAAGAAAAATATGCCTCGCTGTACCCCCTTATTTCACATTCAGAATTATTGGGGCTGCTGGTTGTTGCCTTCGATGATCCTGTTGCCGGGGTTCAGATGACTCAATTCACAGAAGAATATCGTTCAGCAATCATCACCGGTATCAGCCAGCAGGTAGCTGTAACAATCGAAAACATCCACCTTCTTGAAACACGCCAGGCTGAAGCGTATGTGACTGCAGCCTTGTTGCAAATTGCCCAGGCGGTGGTTACCATGAATGATCTGGATGAGATACTGGAATCGATCATCTATTCCCTCCCGATCCTGGTGGGTATTGAAAATGCATGTGTTTTATTAACCGATCCGGTTGAAAACAACCTGGTTATGCACCAGGTTTTGCTCGGGGGTGAGCTGGTAACAGCACGATATGCCAATCAACGCCTGGAGCCTGGGGAAACCCCCCTTTTATCAGCTGTCCTGAATACCAACAAACCGGTTGTTGTTCCCTTTAATGTCAACCAAGATGCACCTCTGGATTGGCGCCATTTGGAAATCAATGATGGCGCATTCAACGTAATGGATAACCTTGGTCAAAAGGAGGAACTGCTGATCGCCCTACCGCTTGCAGTAAAAGGCGATCGTTATGGTGTGCTGGTGGTCATGGATGAAAACACTGCCCTGACCGCTCGCGAGAAACGTTTTGAGATCATCACCGGTATCACCCAGCAAGCATCACTGGCAATCCAAAATGAACGCCTTAATCTGGAGATAATCGACCGCGAACGGCTGGAGCGCGAGTTCCAACTGGCACGCCAGATCCAGGAAACCTTCCTTCCCAGTCATTTACCAACAATTCAAGGTTGGGATCTGAGTATCCGCTGGATACCAGCGCGCCAGGTTGGAGGCGATTTCTATGATATCTTCACCCTGCCAGATGAACGCATCGGCATCGTAATTGCAGATGTATCGGATAAAGGCATGCCAGCTGCGCTCTATATGACCGTTACACGCACATTAATCCGTGCAACAGTGCGTGAGATCGAAAAACCATCCGAGGTATTGGAAAAGGTCAATTCCCTGATGTTGCTGGACAGTGAGGTCGGTTTGTTCGTGACTGCAGTTTATGCCATTTTGGATACACGCAGCGGGGAACTGGTGTATGCAAACGCCGGGCATAACCTGCCATTTATCATCCGGGAAGGCGGAAACAGTGTCCTTCCCCTTGAGGGTGGAGGTATATCGCTGGGAGCATTGCCTGACATCCAATTACCTGAACATCACCTCACCCTTGAGAAAAACGACTGCTTGTTGCTGTACACCGATGGCGTACCAGACACCCTTTCAGAAAGTGGCGAGGCCTTCGGTGATGCCCGCCTGGTGGACACACTGGGTCAGATAGGAGAATGCACCTCTCAATCAGTGATCGAGAAGGTCCAGGAACAACTGCATTCCTTCCGTGGCAGTGCTCCGCCCAGTGACGATATCACGTTGGTATCTATTCGTAGGATAGTCTGATCCATATGGGAAAGTTGCTATGAAAAGATTATGGTCATTAATAAAGCCTGATCCAGAGAGAATAATACTCTTCGTGTTTATGACATTCCTATTCACGATCAATACGGTTGAGACAATTCCCTCATCAAATGTTATCTGGATTTCATCGTTCGGTTTTCCATTCAGGTTCTTAATCTTGACACTCTCGTTTGCCAGCAATCATATTAAAGTGTTGCATTTTTATGTTGGGTTATTGATGGCAGATTTCATTTTTTGGTATCTCATCACCTGTGTGACTTTGAAGGTTATTACAGAAATCATTAAAGCGTACCGTGGCTATCGAATCATTGATTTTTAGAACATGTTTTTCGTGAAATAAAATCACCAGGTTTGTTTGAAAAATGCCAGGATTCACAACAACAATTAACACGCATGGATGTTGTCTTGACTTGAAATCTGGTGTATGATATATTATGTCCTCGCTGGGGGCGTGGTGTAGTGGCTTAACATGCGGCCCTGTCAAGGCCGAGACCGCGGGTTCAAATCCCGTCGCTCCCGCCAGAAGAAGATCCTCGTTTACCGGGGATCTTTCGCTATCAGTCTTCGGTTCAAATCCTCCCCACACGGGACACAATGTGCTGCACCTGAAGGGGTCCTTTGGAGCGCTCCCGCTAGAAGAAGATCCTCGTTTACCGGGGATCTTTCGTTATCAGTCTTCGGTTCAAATCCTCCCCACAGGAAACATTATGTGATGTGTCTTAAAGTGCCCTTGAGGATTCCCAAATGGATGCACGGCGCGTCTCCCGACTCAGTAAAAGATCCACAACGTTCGAAGATGTTTCGTTTTCTTGGATCGATAAAACTTCGGTGTAAATTGCTCAATACATTGATTCTTTCTAATCTATTAATTGATTCATATCTCATCAGT